>NZ_BCUG01000017.1 GCF_001591165.1 Thauera butanivorans NBRC 103042 | reverse complement strand
CATGAGTCGGTTCCTTGTCGGAAAGTTGAATGCGGTCAGTCTGTGTTGCGGCAACCGGTGCTGCGGTCAGCCGATGCTGCGCACGACGCCGCCATCGGCGCGCAACGCGGCGCCATTGGTGGCCGCCGATAGCGGGCTGCAGACATAGGCCACCAGATTGGCCACTTCGGCCGGTTCGATGAAACGCCGCAGCAGGGAACTCGGTCGATCGCGATTGAAGAACTCGCGCTCGACCGTTTCCACCGCCACGCCCTGCTCCGCCGCCAGCCTGCCGAAGAACTCGATGACGCCTTCGGTGCGGGTCGGCCCGGGCAGCACGGCATTCACCGTCACGCCGGTACCGCAGCAGGTCTCGGCCATGCCGCGCGACACCGAAAGCTGGGCAGACTTGCTCATGCCGTAATGCACCATGTCGCCCGGCGGATTCAGGCCGGATTCACTGGAAATGAACACGATCCGGCCCCAGCCGCGAACCTTCATGCGCGGCAGGCAATGGCGTGCGAGACGCACGCCGCTCATCACGTTGGCTTCGAAGAAACGCAGCCAGTCGGCATCGCCGATGTCCTCGAAGGCACGAGGCTCGAAGATGCCGAAGTTGTTCACCAGCACGTCCACTTCACCGCAGTGCTCGAGCAGGCCAGCCACGCCTGCCGCGGTACTCACGTCGGCCGCGACCCCACGCACCCAGGCCTGCGGCACTTCGGTACGCACACGCGTGCAAGCCGCCTCGACACGGCCTGCGTCACGGCCATTCACCACGACTTCGGCGCCTTCGGCAGCGAGCCGGCGGGCGATGGCATAGCCGATGCCTGCCGTCGAGCCGGTCACCAGCGCACGCTTGCCGGATAGTTCGAGATCCATCGGATGTTCTCCAGGAGACGGGGAAAAGAGGCGCGGCGGACGAAGAGGGAGACAGGTTGGAAGTTATCCGCCGCGCGCAATCGATCAGACGAAACGCACCGAGCAGCCGCCGATGCCGCCGATGGTGACGCGAAGGTTGTCGCCAGCCACCACCGGCACCATGATCGCCAGCGAACCCGACAGCACGACTTCACCCGCCTTCAGGCTGATGTCGAGCGCACCGAGCGTGTTCGCCAGCCAGGCCACCGCGTTCGCAGGCGCGCCGAGTGCCGCGGCGCCCGAGCCGGTGGCGACGATCTCGCCGTTCTTCTCCAGCACCATGCCGCAGGTGTTCAGATCGACCCGCCGGGGATCGACCAGGCTGTCGCCGAGCACGAACACGCCGCAGGAGGCGTTATCCGCCACGGTGTCCTGGATGCGGATCTTCCAGTCGCGGATGCGCGAATCGACGATCTCGAAGCAGGTCATCACGCCTTCGGTCGCGGCCAGCACCTCGGCGGCAGTGACGCCCGGACCTTTCAGATCCCTCTTCAGCACGAAGGCGATCTCGCCTTCGGCCTTGGGCTGGATCAGGCTGCCGGCCGGAATCGCCTCGCCTTCGTTGTAGAGCATGCGGTCGGTCAGCATGCCGAAGTCGGGCTGGAACACGCCGAGCATGTTCATCACCGCCTTGCTGGTGACGCCGATCTTCTTGCCGACGATGCGTTCGCCGGCTTCCAGCCGGCGCGCGATCATGCGCTGTTGCACGCGGTAAGCGTCGGCGATGGTGATCTCCGGGTGGCGCTCGGTGAGCGGCGCCAGCACTTCGCGCTTCACCAGCGCCTGGTAAAGCTCGTCGCCGAGCTGTTCGATGAGATTGCGGTCCATGTCGATTGGCCTCAGTTCAGGGGTTTCGGTTCGTCGTCGCTGGCTTCGGCGAGGAAATCGCCCACCAGGCGGGCAAAACGCCCGGCATGTTCGATCTGCGTCCAGTGGCCGCAGCGGCCGAAGACGTGGAGCTGCGCGCGGGAAATCCAGTCGGCCAGGGTCAGCGAAGTGGCCAGCGGGATGACCCGATCGTCGCGGCCGTGGATCACCAGGGTTTCGTGCGGCAGCGCACGGATGTCGGCCTCGCGGCTGGCCATCGCATCCACCCAGCGCTGGCGCGGCGCGGGGAACATCGCCGCGAAGGACTCCTGGAAGCCGGGGCGGATGCTGGCCTGGTAGCGCAGTTGCGCCAATTCGTCGTTCACCAGCGAACGGTCCCAGGCGAAGTAGTCCATGATCGCGCGCATGTTCTCGAACGACGGCGTATAGCCCCACACCGCGTCCAGCCCCGGGGTGATCTCGAACGGCACGCCGACGCTGCCCATCAGCACCAGCCGGCGCACCCGCTGCGGATGGCGGATGGCGATGGCCAGCGCCAGCGCGCCGCCGAAGGAGTTGCCGACGAGGTCGGTCCGTTCGATGCCCAGCGCGTCGAGCAGGCCGACCGCCTGCGCGACCCAGGCATCCATGTCGTAGCGCTGGCCTGCCGGCCGCTCGGTGAAACCGAAGCCGACCATGTCGGGCGCGATCACCCTCGCCTGCCTGGCCAGTTCGGGCATCACCAGACGCCAGTTGGCCCAGGCCGATACGCCCGGCCCGGAGCCGTGGATCATCAGCAACGGGTGGCCGCTGCCGAGGTCGTGGTAGTTGGTACGGATGCCGGCAGCGACGATGCTGTCGGCGATCTCGGGGCTGGTGGCGCTCATCGCGGCCGGCCTCACAGCTTGATGCAGATGTTCTTCAGCTCGGTATAGAACTCGAGCGAATGCACGCCGCCTTCGCGGCCGATGCCGGACTGCTTCGAGCCGCCGAAAGGCGTGCGCAGGTCGCGCAGGAACCAGGAATTCACCCACACCAGGCCGGCCTCGATGCGGCCCGCGACGCGGTGGGCGCGTACCAGATCGCGGGTCCACACCGAGCAGGCCAGGCCGTAGTCGGTATCGTTGGCACGGCGGACCACTTCGTCCTCGTCGTCGAACGGCTGGATCAGCGTGCAGGGACCGAAGATTTCCTCGCGCGCGATCGGCGAGCTGTCGTCCAGCCCGGTCCAGATCGTCGGCTGCACCCAGGCGCCGTTCGCCAGTTCCCCCGGCATCACGGGCACGCCGCCGCCGGTGACGACGGTGGCGCCCAGCGCCCTGGCCTTCTCGTAGTAGGACAGCACCTTCTGCTTGTGCTCCTGCGAGATCAGCGGGCCGAGGCCGGTGGCGGCATCTTCGGGGCGGCCGAGCCTGAGCCCTTCCGCGCCCTTCTTCAGCGCCTCGACGAAACGCTCGAAGATCGGCCGTTCGACATAGACACGCTCGGTGCCCAGGCAGACCTGGCCGCAGTTGGCGAAGACCGAGCGCATCGTGCCTTCGATGGCGGCGTCGAAATCGCAATCGGCGAACACGATCGCCGGATTCTTGCCGCCCATCTCGAGCGACACCGGGCGCGCACCTTCCGCTGCCGCCTTCATGATCGCCGCGCCGGTGCGGGTCTCGCCGGTGAAGGTGATGGCATCGACGTTCGGATGCGCGGTGACGAATTCGCCCGCCGAGCCCGGGCCAAAGCCGTGCACGACGTTGTAGACGCCCTTCGGCATGCCGACCTCGTTCATCACCTCGCCGAGCAGGGCCGCCGTCTGCGGGGTTTCCTCCGAAGGCTTCACCACCACGGTGTTGCCGCAGGCCAGCGCAGGCCCGACCTTCCAGGTCATCAACAGCAGGGGCAGGTTCCACGGACAGATGACACCGACCACGCCCACCGGGCGGCGCACGGCATAGTTCAGCGCACCGCGGCCGTCCGGCGTCGCCATCTCGAAGAACTCGGTCGGCACGCTCTTGATGACGTCCGCGAACACCTTGAAGTTGGCCGCGCCGCGCGGAATGTCGATATGACTGGCGAGGCTGCGCGGCTTGCCGGTATCGGCGCATTCGGCGGCGAGGAAATCATCGAAACGCTTGTTGATGCCGTCGGCCACCGCGTTGAGCAGATCGACGCGGTCGGCCACGGTCATGCGGCCCCACGGCCCCGACAAGGCGGCACGCGCGGCGGCGACGGCGGCATCGACTTCGGCCTTGCCCGCCTCATGCACCTTGGCGATCAGGGCGTTGTCCAGCGGCGAGAACTTGTCGAAGGACTTGGCGGTGGCGACGAATTCGCCATTGATGAAATTGTGGATCTGTTTCATGGATTGCGTTCCTCACGCTTCGATGTCGTCGGCACCGATCGCGCGCAGACCGGCGCGCGCGCAGATGCCGTCCTGTTCTTCCGTGGCACCGGAGACGCCGATGCCGCCAAGCAATACCCCTCCGCTGCGGATCGGCAGCCCGCCGCCGAACACGATCAGCCGGGGACGGGCGGTGAAGCCGAGCTTCATGCCCTCGTTGTCGCCGACCGCCTTCATCCAGTCACCGGTCGGAAAGCCGAAGCCGCCGGCGGTGTAGGCCTTGTCGATGGCAATCGCGATCGACTGCGGAAAAGCCCCTGGCATGCGCAGGAAGGCGACCAGGTTGCCCGCGGCATCGGCCACGCCGACGCTGATGCGCAGGCCGAGCTTCTCCGCCTCCTGCACCACGGCCTCCACTGCCGCATGGGCAGCTTCCCAACTGATTGCACTCTGCGTGACGGCCAACTTCATCGTTCCGACTCCACTTGCGCCCCACGGGGCTGGTTGTGCGAGAAATTAGATCATCATTTTCTCGATGTCAATATATTTTCTCGAGATTTTAACAATCTACCGCAATGCCTGCCGTCAGCTAGAATGCGAAAGAGCTATCCCTTCGGATCCCGCGCCACCATGAGCGAAACCGTCCTGTCCCAAGCAGCCCTGAACCAAGCCACGGATTCCCACGAAGAACCCAAGACCCTGGTCGAAGGTGCCTATCAGCGCCTGCGCCGCGACATCATCGAGGGCGTCCACGCACCGGGCGAAAAGCTGCGCGTCGAGCACCTCAAGGAGCACTACGACGTCGGCGCCGGCACGCTGCGAGAAGCGCTGCTGCTGCTGGTGACCGACGCCCTCGTCGTTGCCCAGGGACAGCGTGGCTTCCGTGTCGCGCCGATCTCCATCGCCGATTTCGAGGACATCACCCGCACCCGCGTGCTGCTGGAAACCGAGGCCCTGCGGCAATCGATCGCCTCCGGCGGCGAGGACTGGGAGGCCGCCGTCGTCGCCGCCTTCCACCGCCTCTCCCGCGCCGAACAGCGCCTCGCCGACCACGACGTCGGTACCACGGAGGAATGGGAGAGCCGCAACCGTGCCTTCCATGAAGCCCTCATCTCGGCATCCAGCTCGCGCTGGATTCGCCATTTCCAGCACATCCTCTACCAGCAGTCCGAGCGCTACCGCCGCATCAGCCTGTTCCGCCAGCCGATCGCCCGCGACATCCACGCCGAGCACCAGGCCTTGTTCGAGGCAACGATGGCACGCGATGCGACCCGCGCCACCTCGATCCTGACCGAGCACATCCTGCGCACGCTGGATGCCGTCAAGCGCATGCCGGCGGACTTCTTCACCTCCAAGAGCAAGCGCTGACTCTCCAAACCTGCGGCAGCCATGGCTGCCGCAGGCTCTTCCGTTCAGGACACGACGGTCAGGAAACGCTCGTTGAGCTTGCGGTCGTGGTAGAAGATGCCGGTGCCCACCTCGTCCCAGGTCCATTTCACCGCCTGGTAGTCGGGATAGGTGTCGTAGCCGCCGCAGAAGGTCTCGAAGCGGTTGCCCGACGGATCGAAGGCGTAGATCGTCGTACCGCGGGTGACGCCGTGGCGGGTGGGGCCGATGTCGATCGATACCTTGTTCATCGACATGATGTCGGCGGCACGCAGCACCCTCTCCCAACTGTCGAGCTTGAACGAGACGTGGTGCAGCCTGCCCGGCTCGGGGTGGCGGACGAAAGCGATGTCGTGCGCCTTCGTCGAGCATGACAGCCAGATGCCGAGATCGGTCTCGCCATCCTCCATCACCACGTGCTCGACGAGGTAGAAACCGAGCACCTTCTCGAAGATCTCCTGCACTTTCTCGATATCCGGGCCGTATAGCAGGCAGTGGTCCAGGCGCGTGGGTGCGATGCCGCGCTCGGCGTCCGGCACCCAGGGATCCGGATTGACGTAGGACTGGCCATTGCCGACGTCGCTCTTCTCGGCATACAGCTCGATCAGATGGCCGGAGGGGACTTCGAAGCGGACGCGTTCACCGGTCGCCAGCATCTCGCCGGCCGGAATGCGCTCGGTGCGGACGCCGAATGCCTTCAGGTCGCCATCGAGCTTGTCGAGCGTGGCCTTGTCCGCCACCTTGAAAGCGAAGAAATCGATGCCCGCGGAATCGGCCTCGCGGATCAGCACGCTGTTGTGTTCGCGCTCGTCCCAGGCCTTGAAATAGACCCGCCCCTGCTCGTCCCGGCCGGTTTCGACCAGGCCCAGAACGTCGCGGTAGAAATGGATGCCTTCCTCGAGATCGAGTACGCGAAGCGAGATGTGTCCCGGCCTCAATACACCTGTCATAGCCATTTGTTCAACTCCTCTTGAATGTGCATGTCTGCCCGGCCGGGGAAACGAACCGCCGGGCCTGCCCTGCGAATCCGGATGCTCAGTCGCCGCCGCGCATGTACTGCGCCTGGAACATCCTGGGCGGGTTCTGCTTCGGATCGACCTGGCCCTTGAAGTGGCCGGTGGTGCAGTGCCTGGCCTGCACGTCGATCATCGAGAAGGCGTCGTCGATGCCGATGCCCGAGCCCTTGTTGATCGGCAGGTGGTGGTCAGCGTGCGACTTGCCGACCATGAACACCTTCCACAGGTCGCCCTTGCGGTCGTAGATCTCGTTGGCGCCGTTCAGGTTGCCGAGCTGCGCGTCCATGTAGAACACGCGCTTGCTGACCGGATGGGCGCTGTTGACCGGCGCGGCTTCGAGCACGTAGACCTTGCGCAACTGCCAGGTGCCCTGGTGGAAGCATTCGCCCTGGCCGCCGAAGCCGACGTACTTGAAGCCGTCCGGATCCTTGAACTCGTCGCTGAGCGCGAGCTCGTTGTGGTTCCACATCGGCAGGATCACGTTCTTCGTGCCCTTGTAGGTCCACTTCATGTCGGAGATGCGGCCGTTGTAGCCCTCGAAGTCCTCGATCATCAGGTCCGAGCCGAGGAAGGCGTCGGTGGTCTGCCCGGTCGCCAGGCGGCGCACGCGGCGCTGGAAGCCCAGGTACAGGTAGGCGTCGTCGAGCTTCTGGTCGTCGTCGTAGCGCTGGATCAGCAGCTGGGTGTTCTTCAGGTCCTGCGGCGCGTCGACCTTGACGTAGATGCCCCTGAACAGGTTCGAGGGGTTAGGCGTGACCTCGGGCACAGGATCGTCCTTGACGCGGTGTTTGAGGTTGAGGAAGTGGAAGCTGAACTGGATCGTGCGCTCGAGCTGCCCGGTCGCCATGTTGCGGTACTTCCAGTAGAAGGGCGTGATGTTGGCGCCATCGCCCCAGTTGACGCCGTACTTGTAGTTCCACGCCAGCTTCTCGCCGGCGCGCGGGTCCTCGATGTCCGGCTCCTCGACGAAGGGACGGCCACCTTCGAAGCCCTCCAGGTCGCCGCTGTTGGGGCCGAGCCGGGCCTTGCCCAGATTGCGCCGGGTGGCCTCGACGTAGGCGCTGGAAAGTTCGAACTGGGTGGTCGGGCCGACTTTTATTTCGAACAGGCCATCCTTGAGCAGCTTGTAGACGCCGTCCGGCACGACGTCCTTGAACTGGTCGACGTTGCCCTGGTTGATCACGGTGCCCACGCTCAGCCCGGGATGGCTCGGGAAACCGTTCTGATAGGGATTGAAGCTGGCCTGAAGCTCGGCTTCCGTCGCCGCCTGGGCGGCCAGGCTCAGGCCGAGCAGTGCCGCGGCGATGATGGTTTTGTTCATGGGGAATGTCTCCTCGGGTCAGAACTGATAGCGCAGCTTGAAATACACTTCGTCTTCGTACATCGCCGAACCGATCGGCCCGGCGCGGAAGCGGCCGAGCGGCTCGAAGCCGGCGAGGCCGCGTGAATACGGCGTCATTGGATCGGGATCGCCATCCGGCGCGGTGAAGGGCATCCAAGGGTTGCAGGCGCGGCAGTCGTCGAAGCGGCGCGCGCCGGTGCCGACCTTGAAGTTGCCGCCGAAGCTGAGCTTCAGGTTGTCGGTGAGGCTCCATTCCACCGCCGGCGCGATGGCGGTCGCCCTGGCCTTGAAGTCGCGCGCGATGATCAGCTCGGGGCTGAGGCGGTCGTTCATCATGAAGGACTTGATCAGCAGCGTGCCGATGTAGCTGTCCTTCCAGTCCGGCATCCCCACCGCGCCGAGGTAGTTCTGGCCGTTCTTCGTGCCGGTCGAGTAGTACTCGTGGTCGAAGATGTGCTGCCAGAACAGCTGCGCCGAGATCAGCGTCGTGCGGTGCGGATTCAGGAAGGGAATGAAGGTCGGCCGGTCGATGCCGATCACGCTGCGCCACACGCGGTTCTTCGAGTACAGCCCGGGCCGGGCGGTGTTCGAGAACTCCTCGCCCCAGCTCATCGCGCCTTCGAAGCGGAAGGCCGCGCCCAGCGTCTCGGACTGGAAGTCGAGCGAGCCGCCCAGCAGCTTGACGCGCGGGAAGTGCATGTCGAAGGAGATCAGGTAGGGATTGTGCTCGCTGTATTCGCCGGTGAAGCCGTTGGTGGTGCGCTTGCCGCCGCGCAGCGAAGGCAGTTGCGAGCGGTAGTACAGCGCGTTCAGCGAAAACGCCAGGCCGCTCTGGGTGATGCCCTCGAACTTGGCACCGATCTGCGTGTTGGCCAGACTCCAGGATGGCAGGTCGACGTCCCGCAGGCCGATCTGGCCGGGTCCGAAGTTGGTTGCAAGCAGCGTGCCCGGCGCGACGTTGGCGAAGTTGGCGACCGTGCCGCCGTTGTCCCACAGGTTCGCCATGCCACGGAAGAAGCAGCCCGCATCCAGGATCGCGTTGGGCGAGCCGCACTGGCCGAGGTTGTTGGGGCGGAACTTGTCGAAGTTCCACACGATCTGGAAGTTGCGGTCCTGCATCGACTCCGACGGCCCCATGCGCCATTCGGCCTGCACCATCCACATCGGGATGCGGATGTCCTGAAGTTCGTCGTAGATGTTGTTGCGCGAGTAATCGACCGGGTTGATGACGTCGAGCACGCGGAACAGGTCGGTACGGCCCCACACGACCTGCTGCTTGCCGATCTTGAGGAACAGGTCGGTGCCATCGTCCAGGGCGAAGTTCTTGCGCACGTAGGCTTCGCGGATGAAGTCCAGGCGGTCGTTGAACTCCGGCGCCTCGAGTTCGGACAGTGTCCGGTCGCCGTAGCCGCCGAAGTCGCGGCAGCCGCGCTTGTCCTTGTCGCAGGGCCGCACCGGCACGCCGAAGGCGACGCCGCCGTCGGTGTCGTGGAGACGGTCGCCGAGCACCCTCAGGCCTTCGTTCGGGCTGTTGCGGTAGCCTGCGCCCGAGACGAAGGCGTTGTTGGTCAGGCCGAGGCCGTCGACCAGTTCCTTGTTGACCGGGCCGGCACCGTGCGGCGTCTCGATGTAGCCGCCCGGCGTGGTCGATTGCAGCATCACCGCGCCGCCCGCCGAATTGCCGTACTGGCCCTTGTTCATGCGATGGACGCCGTCCCAGGTGCCGCGCAGGATGCCGCGGAAAGCCCAGTCGTCGCCGAGATCCTTGTCCGCTTCGAGCTGCAGCGTGTTGCGGAACTTGGACAGCCCGACCCGCTCGCCGGTGTGGTCCTTGCCGCGGAAGGCCGTGTGGTTGTCGTAATAGACATCCACCTTCCAGGGCGCAGTCGAGCTGCCGAGGTCCGGCAACTGCTGCGCCGCGGCGGCAAAGGCCAGCGCGCAACCCGCCGTACAAGCGGCGAGCCTGAACACCGGCGGCCGCAGGATCCGTTTTTTCCTCATCTCGTGTCTCCTACCTTCTTGTCGTTTTCCGGGCGATCCCCCGGCTCCTTGCCAGACGTGGCCGGTGGGCCAGCCGCGTCCTGAACCCCCTGCGGCCCCTACACCTCGAGTACGCCGTCCTCGTCGTAATGCGCGGCGGTGACGAACTTCGGCTTGAACACCACGCACCAGCTCGGCACGATCAGCACCGCGGCGATGGCATTGACGACGAGCATGTACACCAGCAGCAGCGCCGCATCGGACTGGAACTTCAGGTCGGACATGAAGATCCACAGCACCACCCCGGCGATCAGGGTCGCGGCGGTGAAGGACACGGCCGAGCCGGTGGTGGCGACCGCCTTGATCACCGCCTGCTTCATGTCGCCCAGCTCCGCGTACTCCTCGCGGATGCGGTCCATGAAATACACCGCGTAGTCGATGCCGACGCCGACACCGACGGCGATCACCGGCACGGTATTGACGCTGATGCCGATGCCGATCGCGCCCATGTAGGCGTAGGTCATCAGCGTGGCGAACAGCATCGGCAGCACCATCAGCCAGCCGGCATGGAGCGAGCTGTAATAGAGCGACACGATCAGGAAGGCGAAGACCATCACCGCCGGAATGATGATCAGGTGGTCGGTGTGCAGGGCCTGGTTGGCCGCCGCGGTGACGCCGATGATCCCGCCGCCGAGCTCGATGCGCAGCCCGGGCACCTCGGCCTCGATCAGGCGGGCGCCCTCCTCGGCCAGGGCGACGACACGGTCGATGGTGTCGGCCTGGTGGTCCTTGTAGTAGAAGACGATGTTGGCTTCGTCCTCCTGGGCATTGACGAACTCCTTCAGCGCGCCGGGGATCGGACTGGAGGCCATGTAGGCGAACATCAGGCCGCCGACTTCCTCGGCGCTGTCGGGCAGCTGCATCCAGCGCGGGTCGTCGTTGTGGGTCAGCTTGTTGACCACGCGCACGACGCCCGGCAAGGCCTTGGTGCCACCCAGCGCGGGGTCGGACATCATGTGCGCCTGGAAGCGCTCGATGGCCGCCATGACTTCCGGCCGCTTGATGCCGCCCGGCTCGTCGGTGCGGGCGAGCACGTGCAGTTCTTCCGAACCCGGGAAGCGCTCGTTGATCGCCGTGGTCGACACGTTGTAGTCGTGATGGCGGTGCAGCAGCGGCGAACCCGGCTCGGTGTCGCCCATCTTGACCTGGCCGAGCAGGTACAGCCCGCCGAGCGCACCGATCAGCGTCAACACCAGGATGGAACGTGCGCCACCGTCGGTGCCGCCGGTCTTCGCCATCGCGCCGCCGAGGATCGCGGGCATGAAGTCGTTGCTGTTGTCGGTCTTGCGCGGTGCGGGCAGCACCGACAGCGCCAGCGGCACCATGAAGTGCACGGTGAAGATCACCGAGATGCCCCAGAAACCGGCGGCGATCCCGAGCTTGTGGTTGAACGGCGCGGCGCCGAGCACCAGCACCGCCAGCCCGACCGCGTCGACGATGATCGCCAGCGAACCGGGCCGGAACAGGGCGTCGAGCGCATTGCGCGCCGCCTTCTGCCCGTCCTTCACGATCGCCAGCTCTTCGTAGTAGCGCGCCACCAGTTGCACGCCGTGCGAGGTCGCGCGCGCCGCGATCAGGAAGGGGATCGGCAGGGACAGCGGTTCGAGGTTGATGCCCATCAGCGCCATGAAGCCGAGGCCCCAGATCGTCGATAGCGCAATGCCCAGCATCGGCAGCGCGATGCCGTAGAGCCGGCGGAAATACACGATCAGCAGCAGCGCCAGCAGCATCAGCGTGAACACCATGATCCGGATGATCTGGTCCAGGTAGGTGTACACCCAGCCGGTCAGCACCGGATTGCCGGTGACGTGGATGCTGTGCCCCGGCGTGGCGAGCTCTTCACGCACTTTCTGCAGCGCCGCGAAGGTCGCCGGATAGTCGATGTCGCCTTCGTTGAGCTGGGCCTTGATCAGCGCGGCCTTCAGGTCGGGCGACACGAGCAGGCCGTACATCGTCGGGTTGGCGATGACGTCCTTCTTCAGTTGCTCGAGTTCGGCCACGCTGCGGCTCGACTTCTGCGGGTCGTAGTAGGACTCGGAGGCGAAGCCGCCCTGCTCGTCGAGGAAGATCTTGCGTGCAGTCCGGTGCGTCAGGCTCGACACCAGGTTGTGGTTGACGCCCGGCAGGCTGTCGACGCCCTGGGTCGCCGCGTGGATCAGGCGCAGGGTGCGATCGTTGAAGATCGTGCCCTGCTCCACTTCCACCGCCATCACCACCATGTTGGCACCGCCGAAGTTCTCCTTCAGGCGGTTGTAGGTCTGGATGTAGGAATGGTTCTGCGGCAGCAGATCGGAAAAATCGGTGAACACCCGCAGCCGGGGCAATGCCAGGCTGAACAGGACGGTACCCAGCAGGATCAGCGCAAGGACGATCTTCGGATTGGCGAAGATCCACGCCTCGGCGAGGTGCAGCCTGTGGGTGACGGAGTGACGCAGCTTGCTGACCAAGTTCCTGCCCTCCTCAGTTGGCCCGGATGCCGATCACGCGCACCAGCCCGCCTGGACTGCCGGCGACGAGCGCCGACTGCCCGGGCAGCGAAGCGCCGGCACCGAAGAAAACGGGCAAGGGATCGGGGTAAGGCACGGCTTGCCAGACACCTTGTTCCAGCCGCGCCACCGTGCCGCCTGCACCGATGCCGTGCGGTACGCCTTCGTGCATGAACAGGCGATAGAGCGGCGCATGGGTGTTGTTGGCCTGCCGCTCCCAGTTCCGTCCGCCATCTGCGGTATGCAGGATCTGGCCGGCGATGCCGCTCACCCAGCCTTCGTCGCGTGAGGCGAACAGCGCGGCATACGGGTAGAACTCGTTCGGAATCGGCTCAAGGCGATCCCAGCGCTTGCCGCCGTCGGCGCTGACGGCAATCAGGCCGAACTCGCCGACCGCAATTGCATGGTCCTCATCGACGAACTGCAAGGCAGTGATCTGCGCGTCCTCGTCGAGATCGAGGTGAGACCAGGAACGGCCCTGATCAGGCGAGTGCGCAATACCGGCATGTGTGCCGGCCACCCACCAGCCGCCCCGAGGATCGCAGGCGATCGCCAGCGGCACGCTCGGCTCTTCGAACGCCGAGGACGCGGCTACGGCGCCATCCGCAGCGATCGACACGACGCGGCGGTAGAAGTCCAGCGCGATGAAGCTTCCGTCCGGACATTGCGTCGAGTCGATCAGCGATGCGCCATCGACGGCCGTGCGCTGCCAGCTATGGCCGGCATCGGTGGACACCAGCATCGCCCCTGCCTGCGTGCCGGCAATGACGACCTGCTGGTTGGCATTCAGGGTCTGGATGACGTGGTAGCGCTGCAGCGGGCGTTCCGCCTGGGCGCGGACCGCCGACAAATCCGGCTGGGCCTGGCAGGCCGCCAGCGACAACGCGCAGGCAGCCGCCAGCAGCCCCGGGCGCAAAAGCCCGTCGGCAAGGTGATTCATTGTCTCCTCCTCTCCGGAGCCTCGTTGCGGCCCCGGCGCCGGCAATCGGCGCCGGCTGGTCTTGTTCTTTCGGTGAAGCGGGAAAGCACAGCTCAGATCAGCCTGCTTATTCCCATGATTTCACATAATTCTCGATATTTCACTAAAATTTATTTTATAAAACCCGGTCAGATCTTCTTGAACAGCGGGCTGCGGACCTGCTGGACGTCCGCCGCGGAGAAGAACTTCTCCATGTAGATGTCGCGCTCGAACAGACGGCCCTGCATCAGCGCCGTGATGCAGGCGTCGATCATCAGCGGCGGGCCGCACAGGTAGGCCTTGTGGCCGCGGAAATCGCCGTTGAAATGGGCAGTGGCCGCTTCATGGACGAAGCCGCGAAAACCCGTCCAGCCGGAATCGGCCGGCTCGTCCGACAGCGCCGGCACGTAGCTGAAGCTGGGATGGCGCTCGGCTAGCGCGAGGAATTCGTCGTGGTAATAGAGTTCGCCGCGATGGCGCTGGCCATACACCAGCGTCATCGGCCGCGTGTCGCCGGCATCGAGCAGGTCGAGGATCATCGAGCGCGGGCTCGACAAGCCCGAACCGCCGGCCATGAACAGCAGCGCCTCGGGCGCCGACCTGCGCACGAAGAAACGGCCATAGGGGCCGGACAGGCGTACGCGCTCGCCGGCTTCAAGCCGCTCGTGAACCCAGGTCGTGCCGCGGCCGCCCGGCACGATGCGGATGTTCAGTTCGACTTCGCGCCCGCTCGAAGGCGGGTTCGCCAGCGAGAAGGCCCGGCTGTATTCGCCGCCTTCGAGGAAGAAATTGACGTACTGCCCGGCCTGGAAGTGCATCGGCTCGTCGGTCTCGATGAAGACCGCCTTGATCGTCGGCGTCAGTGGCTCGATCCGCGTCACGGTGCCGGGAAAATCCCGCACCGGAATGGATTCGGCATCCGCTTCCTCCTCGATCTCGGCCTCGATCGTCACGTCCGACTCCAGCCGCGCACAGCAGGCCAGCGTCTTGCCTTCGTCGCGTTCGAAGTCCATCAACGCGAAGCTCGAGGCCTCGCCATGGTCGATTTCGCCGTCGATCACCTGCACCTTGCAGGTTGCGCACAGGCCATGGCAGCAGGCGTGGGGCAGCCAGATCCCGGCCCGCAGGGCGGCGTCGAGAATGGTCTGGCCTTCTTCGACCTCGATCGTCTGGCCGATCGGTTCGATCGTCAGTTCATGACTCATGATTCGTTTCCGTCGTATCCGTTCTTCGGCGGGCGGAGACGGCGGGTAGCGCCGCCCCGCGCCTTGCGTTCAACTGCAGGACCCCTCGATGCCGGTGAGGCCCGGCGTGCGGAAGCGGATCACGTCCTTGTGTCCGAGTCCGTTGTCCGCCAGCGACTTGTCGAAGTCGGGGGCGAAGGGCTTGCCGGACTTGAACCACTCGGCCTTCGTCCAGTCGATGCGGGCGAAGTCGGGGTGGTAGCCGAACGAACCCGGCAGCACGCCGTCGACGACGTCGCCGAAACGCATCGTCGGCGGAAAGGCAAAGGCGAAAGGCGCGCAGAACATCAGGTGATCCTCCCAGCCGATGTAGAGCAGCTGGGCGCCGTGGAACTTGTCCATCGAGTCGGCAGGCGGGAAGTCGTAGGCTTTGATGGCAGCAACAGCCATGTCGTGTCTCCTGGGTGTTTTTGTCGGCCGCAGGTGGGAAACCGCCCGCGGCATCGAGATGCTCAGATGTTCCTGGTCGCCTGGCCGCGCCATTCGGCGAAGTTCTTCCTGTCTTCCGAGATCTCGAAATCCAGGTTGTCGCGGCCGTGCTCCAGGTTGTAGAACTTCAGCACCTCGGCCAGCGGATCGAAGCCTTCCACCGTCGGATCGGTGCCTTCGGGGAAGCAGTTGCCCTGGTAGATCTGGTGCACCGGCAACCAGGCCTGGGTGTACTTCTCTGGTTCGTCCTCGAAGATCTTTTTGCAGTGATCCGAGCAGAAGTGATACTTGTCGTCCCTGTAGTCAACCTCGCGGTAGCAGGTCTTGGTGGGCTCGCCCGGTTCGGTGAAGACCATCGGGATCTGGCAGACCTGACACAGCATCGGCAGCGTCTTGCTGTAGAAGCGATTGCCCTTGGCCGCCTGCTCGCGCCAGAACCGGTAGCGCGGGCGGTAAAGCTTGTCGAAGCTGTCGGGATACTTGCTCGCCAGCCACTTCATCTCGTCGTCGTCCGGCATCCAGGTGTGGAAGTTGGCGGCAGCGGCGTAGTTGTAGAAAGTGCTCCAGGCCTGGTGCGACAGATGGTCCTTTTCGAGGGCGATCTGCCCGGCGCACTTGGGCATCGTGATGCCGTAGCGGGCGAGGTCCTTGAACAGCGCGCCGCCGTTCTCCTCGAAATAGATTTCCCACGCCTCCTTCCAGCTCATCGTGCGCTTGGGCAGCATGTAGTCCATCATCATCGCCACCAGCGTCAGCACGCGGTAGCCGCGCCAGGTCCACTTGTCGATCCAGCGCTGCACGATGGGCACGTTGGCGGGGTCCTGCTCGAGGATGAACTTGATCACCTCCAGGCCCAGCGTCATGTGGCGCGCCTCGTCGGACTGCGCCGAGAAGCCGAAGGTCATCGTGCCCATGTCGCCGTTGTAGGCCGCGCCCGAGACGAAGGGGACGAACAGCAGGTTGGTCAGCACGTACTCGAACGAGAAGCCGATCGCCACCATGAACTCGAACGGGCCCGCGGTCAGCGCATCGTCGAAGAAGCTCTTGGGCACCGACAGGAACCACACGCGGTCATGGGCATGATGGAAATCGTGCATGCCGTTGTAGTACTTGTTGTAGTTCGAGATCGAATGCACCTGGGTCTGGGCATGGCGGATCTCGTCGATCGACTGCATCAGGCAGGCGACGCGCGGCCCCGGCCCGGGGAAGGCGCGGCCGGCATGGGCGAAGCCGCGATGGGCGACGTATTCGAGCGGGCTGATGCCGCTGATGAACAGCTTGACGGCGTTGATGTAGCGCGCGTCGGTGACGTTGAGGTGGCCGTTGTTCTGGTTGAAGGCGTCGATGATCGCGTAGAGCTTGCGCTCCTTCTCGGCCTGGTACTTCCAGTAGGCGTCCATCGTCAGGCGGAACGGATCCTCCCATTTGTCCCAGTCGTGGATCTTGATCCCCTCGTAGGCGACGTAGGGGTAGATGTCCTCCATCTTCTGGTAGGAGGGCGTCCAGTCGAGGCCGCGGGTCATCACCGCGTAGCGCTCCTTGAGGCCGAGTTTCTTCTTGGCGACTTGCATATCCATGGTTCGTGTCTCCTTGGCGTGCCGGTTCAGGCGTTCCAGTAAAGGACCATCTCGTCGTCGGTCTGGTCGAGGTTGCCGGTCATGGTGATCAGATTGACCTGCAGCTCCTGCAGGTCGAACGGGCGGCCGATCAGCTCCTCGATCGTCTCGCGGCGGATGACCAGCCTGTCCTGGGCATCGATCTTCACCATCGCGGGCTGCTCATTGACGACGGCATCGGGATTGTCCTGCACGATGGCCTCGATGACCTGGCGGGTCTCTTCGTTGGTCTGCAGCGCGATGAATACGGTGGACATCGGGAAATTCCTCAGAGGGGCACGCCGGCCTTGGCCATGCGTGCGTTGAATTGCTGGACGATTTCGGTGGTCAGTTCGTCGGCACGCTCGCCGAGGGCGATGCGCGACACGGGCAGCAGCGCCGCCGCCGCACGGTCGCGCCACTGCACGATCCAGTCGGCGAGGACGGTCTTGTTCCCGGCCGATTCGGCGGCGGCGGTCTTGACCGTGGCGTCGATCCATTTGCGGGTCTCGGCATGCCAGTCGGTCATGAACTGGGTCAGCATCGCCACCGGCGTGCCGCCCTTGGCCGAGAGCACGTCGTCGATGATCGTTTCGTACACCAGCGGATACAGCAGGCCGTCGAGCGCCACGTTCTGCGCCACGAACAGCTCGAACGGGTCGCGCAGCACCAGGGTGTCCTCGACGTAGCGGCGCAGCCCTTGCCAGGTGTCGTCCTCCATCCACGCCTGCTTGGCGGCATCGAGCGAATCCACGTCGCCCAGCAGCAGGCCGACGCGGGTCAGGTACTGGGCGATGCCGAGCTGGTCCATCGCGTGGTAGATGCAGGGCTGGGTGAAAGCCGTGCCGTAGCCATAGGCACAGACGGCGGCATTGTTCATGTTGGCGCCCCAGGCCACATGCCGCAGCGGAATCAGCAGCGCCAGCACGGTGTCGCGGATTTCGTCCGGCAGCGTCGCGGCCAGGCCCCGGTTCTCGACGAAATCGAAATTGGCCTCGGCGGTGTCCTGCTGCTTGGCCCGGGCAATGGTGTAGGCACCGTAGTAGAACTGGCGCGGGTCCTTGAAGCTGTACCAGTCGGCCATCCTGATCGCGCTCCGGTCACGGTCGTAGATCAGGTGATCGGGATCCCAGGTCGGGCGATAGTGGTAGTTCGCCTCCTGCTGCATGTCCAGCGTGCCTTCCTGGTAGCGGGATGCCGGCTTGTCCGCACCGATGCGCCGGGCGATGTTGTCGAACGTGTGCCGCAAGGGCTTGATGGTCACGGTGCGCAGATCGATCTGCATGGACGCTCCTCCTTTTGCTTGTATGGCCGCAGTCAGCGAAAGCGCTGATGCGTGGCTTGGTGCAGGTTCCAGTTCCAGTCTTCGGCCTCTTCCGCGCATTCCCCTTCCCGGGGCGCCAGAAAAGCGACGTCGTTGGCCCGGCAAAACGATTCGTAGGCTTCAGCCGGAAGCAGCAGCTCGGCGTAGAGCCCGGGATCGCCGACGGCGAACTCGAACTCGACGAATCCATCCGGCCTGCGCTCGATGAGGCGCACGAACTTCCGGCCGATGTCGATCGCAGGCTCGGCATCCTTCATATCCTTCCCCTCCTCCGGTTTGATCAATGCGGGATCGCGACAGAGCCATCATTAACAACTTCCGTGCCAATCTCGCAAAATCGTGAGATTTCATGTTGATTACGGTTTATCTCGATATTTCTTCGTGCTTCGCCCATTGCCTGGCGCTTCACCAAATGATCAATTCATTGATTTGATAGATCATTTGATTCATTCGATTTATTGCCATGCAGCATCCCGGCCGGAAAGCAAGACGGGCCGGAGACATCCGTCTTCCGGCCCGCCGCACCGCCTGCCCGCTCAGGCACTCATCCAGTCATTTCGCCACCCCGGCGCACACTGCCCTGGCCATCTTGCCGACCACCTCGATCCTCAGGTCGCTGTCGGGAAAAAGCTTGCAGGCCAGTACCACACCCGCGGCCTCTTCCGCTTCGGATACGCAGCTACGGCTCATGCGGCGCGTGTGGTAGCGCCCCTGCATCACCCTGACCTTGCACACGCCGCAGCCGCCGCCCCGGCAGCCCACCGGGATGCCCTTGCGGCCAAGGGCTTCCATGGCACACAACACGTTGTCGCTGTCCGCGCAGCTGAGTCTTTCGCCGCAACCTTCGATCGCCACCACAAATCTCTGTCTCATCCGGGCTGTCTCCTCTTTCGATGTGCTTGCCGTCGATCGGCAATTCGTCCGCACGACCGGCGGCTCATGGCGGCAGATACAAGAATCATGCCATCCATTTATTTTTCTCGAGATTCTATCTATGATCGTGTTTTCCCTGCCCCCCGGCACAAGCACTCGTTTAAGCTTCGTCCGGTGTCCGGACGGTACCGAGGGTCCGGGAGAGCCAGCCGCCGGCAGAGCGGAGGTGACGCCAATCTGGAGGAGATCCGTGACCACCATCCAATACCCGGAGAGCGCAGACCTGCGCAGCCTGCTCCGGTTCGCGCCCGAAGACGGGCATATCTGGCTGAGCGAGCACCGCATGCTGCTGCTGCATGTGGGCGCGATGTCCGAACTGCGCAAGGAACTGATCGGCTCCGTCGGCCAGCAGCAGGCACGCCGCATCCTTACACGGATGGGTTTCGCCTCCGGCATGCGCGACGCGGAGCTTGCGCGCAAGACGCGCCAGGCACGCGATCCCGCCGATGCATTCGTCGTCGGGCCGCAACTGCACATGCTCGAAGGATGTGCGCGCGTCGAACCGGTGCGCCTGGAATTCGACATGCAGGGCAACACTTTCTACGCTGAATTTCTGTGGCACGATGCCTGGGAAGCCGAGGCCCACGTCCAGGCCTTCGGGGAAGTGGATCAACCCGTGTGCTGGATGATGATCGGCTACGCCTCGGGCTATACCAGCGCCTTCATGGGGCGCTTCATCCTGTTCAAGGAAACCCAATGTGCAGCGACGGGCTGCGAAAACTGCAGGATCGTCGGCAAACCCGCCGAGGAATGGCCCGATGCCGACGAGCTCAGGCCTTATTTCGAAGCCGATTCGATCGTCGGACGCCTGCTCGAACTGCGCGAGGAAATCGAGGCGATGCGCCACACGATCGCCTGCCCGCGCAAGACACCCGATCTCATCGGCAGCAGTTCATCCTTTCTCCATGCCTACGACCTGATCAGCCGCGCTGCCTCGACCAGCGTCTCGGTCCTGCTGCTCGGTGAAACCGGCGTCGGCAAGGAACGCTTCGCGAGAACGCTGCACGAGATGAGCGCACGCAAGGATGCCCCCTTCGTCGCGGTCAATTGCGCAGCCCTGCCCGACGAACTGATCGAATCGGAGCTGTTCGGCGTGGAGCGCGGCGCCTTCACGGGCGCTCACGCCTCGCGCGCGGGCAAGTTCGAACGGGCTCATGGCGGCACGCTCTTTCTCGACGAAGTGGGTGAATTGCCCCTCCCCGCGCAGGCAAAGCTGCTGCGCGTGCTTCAGGAAGGCGAAATCGAGCGGCTCGGCGACGAGCGCACGCGCAAGATCAACGTCCGGCTGGTCGCCGCCACCAATGTCGATCTGCAGAAGGCCGTCAGTGCCGGCACGTTCCGGCGCGACCTGTACTATCGCCTCAACGTCTATCCGGTGACGATTCCGCCGCTGCGCGAGCGCCCCGGCGACATTCCGGCCCTCGTCGATGCCCTGGTCCGCCGCTTCGAGACGCTGCACGGCAAGCGCATCGCCGGGATCAGCGACAAGGCCATGCACGCGCTGAAGCTGCACTCCTGGCCCGGCAACGTCCGCGAACTGGAGAATGTCCTCGAACGCGGAGCCATTCTGGCCCCGCAGAATGGCCTGATCGAAATCGAACACCTGTTCATCGGCGCCCTGCCCGATGACAGCCAGGAGCATGCACTCAGCGCCCGGGGCGAACTCGAGGCGGCGCACCGGCCGCCCCAGGATCTGGTCGCAGCCGTACTGGCATCCGGCGTTTCGCTGGAAGCATTCGAGCAAAACCTGCTGAATCGCGCAGTGGACCAGGCCAATGGCAATCTGGCCGCCGCCGCCCGTCTGCTTGGCATGACGCGGCCACAGCTCAACTATCGGATCAAGAAGCAGGCCGGCTAAGGCACGGCGCTGGAATCCCGGGCCCTTGCCCGGCAGGCCGGACATCGATCACGGGTCGGCCGGCTGCTCGCGTGCCATGCCACCGAGCCGGCCTGAACGGAAAAACGCCCCTGCGCTTGCTGCCATGCAATGGCGAGCGCAGGGGCGTTTCCGGTATTCCGGAAACTACAGGGCGGCTTACTTCTTGGCGGCAGCCAGGCCGTCGACGATTTCCTTCTTCGCCTCTTCGACGGAACCCCAGCCCACGACCTTGACCCACTTGCCGGGTTCCAGATCCTTGTAGTGCTCGAAGAAATGCACGGTCTGCTTCATCAGCAGCTCGGGCAGGTCGTCGGTGGTCTGGACCTTGTCGTACAGCGGGGTCAGCTTGGACACCGGCACGGCCACGACCTTGGCATCGACGCCGCTTTCGTCTTCCATCTTCAGCACGCCGACCGGACGGCAGCGGATGACGACACCGGGAGCCAGCGGGAAGGGGGTCACGACCAGCACGTCCACCGGATCGCCGTCGCCGGCAATGGTGTGCGGCACGTAGCCGTAGTTCAGCGGATAACGCATCGACGTGCCCATGAAGCGGTCGACGAAGACGGCGCCGCTGTCCTTGTCTACTTCGAACTTGATCGGATCGCCCTGCGCGGAGATCTCGATGATGACGTTGATGTCGTTCGGCACGTCCTTGCCGGCGCTGACCAGATCGAAACCCATGATTCCCTCCCGTGGAAAATTGTGCGCGGATTATAGGGGGAAATCCGCTTGTCTTGCACTGCATCATCGCCTTCGAAGCCGCTCCGGCAACACGAAAGCCGGGGCATCAGGTCAGGCAGACCACGCCCTCCCACAGCGCGCCGCCCAGCGTGGGCGCGTGGATCAGGCCGAACACGCCGAAGCCCAGCACCAGTAGGCCGGAGGCGAAACGCACCTTGGAATTGCGGGTGAAATCACGGAAACGCTTGAACAGCATGCCGGCCAGCAGCAGGTTGGGCAGCGTTCCGAGGCCGAAGGCGAGCATCAGCCCCGCACCGCGCACGCCGGAGCCGGTGACGAGCGCAGTCGCCAGGATGGAATAGGTCAGGCCACAGGGGATGAAACCCCACAGCAGGCCCAGCGGCAGCGCCTGCTTGACCGAGCGCGCCGGCAGGAAATGCCGTGTCGCGGGCTGGATGCGGCGCCACAGCACGTGGCCGGCACGCTCGACCGGCACCAGCAGGCGGGTGAAGCCGGTGAGATAGAGGCCGAGCGCGATCAGCATCAGGTTGGCGAGCACGTACAGGCCCATCTGCACCGGCAGCATGCCGTCGTACAGCATGCCGACCGAACCCAGCGCGCCCACCACGCCGCCCAGCGCGGTGTAGGTGGTGATGCGGCCTACGCTGTAGGCCAGGTGCAGCGGCCATTGCGGCCTGCGGCCGGGCAGCTGCACCTGGGCGGTGAGCGCGCCGACGATGCCGCCGCACATCGACACGCAGTGCGTGCCGCCGAGCAGGCCGATCAGGAAGACGGCGAAGTAGCCGGTTTCGGGCATGGTCGAAACAGGACCGGTAAGAGGGCCAGGGAGAAAAGCTGCCTATTCTACGCCCCCGGCACGCACGCTGCTGCGGCGCGGTGCCGCAGGCGGGCTCGCCCGTCAGGCAGAGCCCCCCTGCCCGTCGCTCAGATCACGCGCGAGTAGCGCGCGCGTTCGCGGTCTGCACGCAGGTAGCGGTCGAACACCATGGCGATGCCGCGCACCAGCAGGCGGCCGGCTGGCTCGACGCTGATCCAGTCGCCGTCGATCCTGACCAGGCCGGCCTTCTGCATCTCCTGCAGATCGGCGAGCTCGCTGGCGAAATACTCGCGGAAATCGATCAGGTGGGCGATCTCGATCGACTGCATCGACAGCTCGAAGTGGCACATCAGCGCCTGGATGATCGAGCGCCGCAGCAGGTCGTCCGCGTTCAGCTCGATGCCGCGCAGCACCGGCAGTTCGTCGCGGTCGAGGGCATCGTAGTAGTCGTCGAGCGTCTTGACGTTCTGCGCATACACCGGGCCGATCTTGCCGATCGCCGACACGCCGAAGGCCAGCAGGTCGCATTCGGCCTGGGTCGAGTAGCCCTGGAAGTTGCGGTGCAGCCGGCCCTGGCGCTGGGCGACGGTCAGTTCGTCGTCGGGCTTGGCGAAGTGGTCCATGCCGATATAGACGTAGCCCGCTTCGGTCAGGCGGCGGATGCCGAGCTGCAGCAACTGCAGCTTGGTGTCGGCGGTGGGCATGTCGTCCTGCGAGATGCGGCGCTGCGGCTTGAACAGGCCCGGCAGGTGCGCATAGCTGTAGAGCGAGACGCGGTCGGGCGAGATCTCCAGCACCTGTTCGAGCGTGCGGTTGAAGCTGATGACGTTCTGCCTGGGCAGGCCGTAGATCAGGTCCATGCTCACCGACTTGAAGCCGTTGGCGCGCGCGGCATCGATGACGAGCTTGGTTTCCTCGAAGCTCTGGATGCGGTTGACTGCCCGCTGGACGTCTTCGGCGAAGTCCTGCACGCCGACGCTCATGCGGTTGAAGCCGAGTTCGGCCAGCAGCGCGACGGTGTCGAAATCCACCTTGCGCGGGTCGACCTCGATGGAATATTCGCCATTCGGCACCAGCGTGAAATGCTCGCGCACCGAAGCCATCAGCTGCCGCATTTCGTCGTGCGACAGGAAGGTGGGCGTGCCGCCGCCCAGGTGCAGTTGCGTCACCTGGTGGCCGCCCTCCAGACAGGCGGCCTGCATCTCGATCTCCTTGGCCAGGTATTTCAGGTACTTGGCCGAGCGCCCGTGATCCTTGGTGATGATCTTGTTGCAGGCGCAGTAGTAGCAGATCGTGTTACAGAACGGGATGTGGAAGTATAATGAGAGAGGTTTGCTGACGCCGCCGATGGCTCGCTTGGCAAGCCAATCCTTGAGGGCATCAGCGTTGAATGCCTCGACGAAGCGATCCGCAGTGGGATAGGACGTGTACCGCGGACCGTTGATGTCGAATCGGCGGATGAGCTGCGGATCGAAGATGAGTTCGTTCTGGTCGGTCATGATCTGAAGCTTGAGTGTGTGCCGAACAATGGCAGAACACCACAATATTTTGGTTGACGTGGATCAACGGGCAGGAACAGCCCGGGGTCGATGGACTGGTGAGGGCGCCCGGGACAGTGTCTGAAGGGAACGGAATTATCGTGCAGATGAGGGCAAGCGTGCCAGTGACCATGAACGGGTTGAAGACCGCCTGTTCGCAATGCAATCTCGTGGAGCTGTGTCTGCCCTTCGGCATGTCCGACAGCGAATTGCACCAGCTCGACGAACTGGTCGGCGGGCGCCGCAAGGTCAAGCGCCAGCAGAGCCTGTACCGTGCGGGCGATCCTTTCGAGGCAATCTACGCCATTCGCGCCGGCTCGTTCAAGACCGACGTGCTGCTCGAGGACGGCCGCGACCAGGTGACCGGCTTCCAGATGACGGGCGAAATCCTCGGCTTGGACGGCATCAGCACCGAAAGCCACAGCTGCAACGCGGTGGCGCTGGAAGACAGCGAAGTGTGCGTGATCCCCTACGCCAAGCTCGAGCAGCTGTCGCACGAGGTCGAAGGCCTGCAGCATCAGTTCCACAAGGTCATGAGCCGCGAGATCGTGCGCGACCACGGCGTGATGATGCTGCTCGGCTCGATGCGCGCCGAGGAGCGGCTGGCGGCCTTCCTGCTCAACATGTCGCAGCGCTTCACCGCACGCGGTTTCTCGGCGGCCGAATTCCACCTGCGCATGACGCGCGAGGAAATCGGCTCCTACCTCGGCCTCAAGCTCGAGACCGTGTCGCGCGCCTTTTCCCGCTTCCAGGAAGAAGGCCTGATCGCCGTGCAGCAGAAGCACATCCGCCTGCTCGACACGACCAGGCTGCGCAAGCTGGTCCAGCATCAGACGGCCGGCTGCGGGCGCTGAGAGCGCCTGCTTCCGGCCTGCCTTTGCCCCCTTCCCGTCTCGCTGCCTCGACCGTCCCGTCAGACGACGGCAGCCAGATAGCCCGCAGCGTTCTTGCTCAGCGCCACCGACACGATCCACGCATACACCGCGAGCGCGGCGGCAAACGCGAACAGCCGCTGCGAGCGCGTCTTGCCGCGCTTGAGGGCGACGGTGCCGAGCGCGACGTAGGCGACCAGCCCGATGACCTTGGCCGTCACCCAATCAGCCTGGAACGGATACTGCTGGATCATCACCGCCAGCACGATCGCCGTGATCAGCAGGACGCTATCGACGACGTGGGGCAGCACCCGCGCCGGCAGGCTCTTCAGCAAGGGGCTACCGCTGATCATCCAGTAGCCTCGCAGCAGGAAGCCCAGGATGCTGAGCGCCACGCAGGTGACGTGAAGATGCTTGATGGCGAAATACATGTTCTTCCTTTTTTCCAGGGGCAGCACGGCCGCCGCAGCCCCTGCCCTCAATTAGAATGGAGGCCGACAAACGAGACGGCTTCCCATCAGGAGCGCCCGCACATGGCCAGCACCCCACCAATAGACATCCCCGCGCTGCTCAAGCGCATTCCGCTTTTCAGCGAACTGTCCGCAGCCGACATCGAGCGCATCGCCCGCTACACCCGCGACCGCCACATCGCCCGCGGCGAAGTCCTGTTCCAGCGCGGCGACCAGCCGCATGGCTTTTACTTCGTCGTCTCGGGCCAGGTCAAGCTCGCCTTCTCCTCGCCGCAGGGCACGGAAAAGGTCGTCGAGATCATCGGCCCGATGCAGAGTTTCGGCGAAGCGGTGATGTTCATGAACAAGCCCTACCCGGTGTTCGCCGAGGCGCTGACGGAAACGGCGCTGATCCACGTCGGCCAGGCCGTGGTCAGCGAACTGATCGACCAGGACCCCTCCTTCGCCCACAAGCTGCTCGCCGGCATGTCGATCCGCCTGCACGGCCTGATCCAGGACGTCGAGACCTACTCGCTGCGCTCGAGCATCCAGCGCGTGATCGGCTATCTGCTGCAGGTCGCCGACAGCGACTCGCCCTGCGAGATCGACCTGCCCACCAGCAAGCAGGTGATCGCCTCGCGCCTGAACCTGACGCCCGAAACCCTGTCGCGAATCTTCCACGATCTCAGCGAGTCCGGCCTGATCAGCGTGCACGGCAAGCACATCACGCTGCACGATCCTGCCCGCCTGGCACGCCACCAGGTCTGAGCACGCGGCTCAGGGCTCCAGCACGTAGCTTCCCGGTGCCGGGCACAACGCCGGGAAGCTGTCGTTCGCGACCGGCCGCGCCTCGACCTCCGGGCCGACGCGCGGCTTGAGCCAGCGCATCCAGTCCTCCCACCAGCTGCCCTGGTGCTGCTCGGCACGTTGGTGCCAGCTATCGGCGGTATCGGAACGGCGTGCATCCGCGACCCAATAGCGCCGCTTCGGCGGATGAACGATCGGATTCAGGATGCCGAGGATGTGCCCCGAGCTCGACAGCACGTAGCGCCGGCTGCCGACCACGTGGTTGTTGATGGCGAAGGTCTGGCGCCAGGGCGCGATGTGGTCATCCTCGGCCGCGACTGCGTACATGGGCTGGCGGATCAGCGACAGGTCGAGCTTTTCGCCGGCGACTTCGAGGGCGTTGGGCTGGATCAGCCGGTTGTGCAGGTAGAGCTCGCGCAGATACCAGGCATGCATCGCATACGGCATGCGCGTGGAATCCATGTTCCAGTACAGCACGTCGAAAGGCGGTGGCGTCTCGCCATACAGCCAGCCATTGACCACGTACTGCCAGATCAGGCTGTTCGAGCGCAGCAGGCGGAAGGAAGCCGCCATCTCGGCCCCATCCAGATAGCCCTTCTGCGCCATCTTGTTGTCCAGGTAGTCGATGCTGCTCTTGTCGATGAAGACTTCGATGTCGCCCGGCTTGTGGAAGTCCACCAGGGTGGTGAACAGCGTCCAGTCGGCGACCGGCACCGCATCCTCGCCATGGCGGCGGTTGGCCCAGGCCATGTACATCGCCAGCGCCGTGCCGCCGATGCAGTAGCCCACCGCGTGGACCTGCCGGGCAGCGGTGAACTCGCGTGCGACACGCACGATGGTATCGACACCTTCGAGCAGGTAGTCGTCGAACGTGAGCTCGTGCATCGAAGCGTCCGGGTTCTTCCAGCTCGTGATGAAGACGTCCAGCCCCTGGTCGAGCAGGAAGCGGATCATGCTCCGCTTCGGCGTCAGGTCGAGCACGTAGAACTTGTTGATCCAGGGCGTGACGATGACCACCGGCTCGGCATGGATACGCGGCTGGCTGGGGGCGTAGTGGATGATTTCGAGCAGGCGGTTGCGAAAGATCACCGCACCCGGCGTGACGGCGAGGTTCTCACCGACCTTGAAATCATCGGGATCGGTCATCCTGATGTCGCCCGCCTTCAGGTCGGCGAAGAAATTCTCGAAGCCGCGCATGAGGCTGGCGCCGCCGCTTTCCACCGCCTTGCGCAAAGCCACCGGATTGGTCAGCAGGAAGTTCGTCGGCGCCACGGCATTGAGCCAGTTGCGCCACCAGAACGCCGCCCGCCGCCGCTCCTTGCTCGACAGGGCCGGCGTCTCGTAGAGCATGTCCTGGGTGTGATGGGTGAAGGCGAGATACCACTCCTTGATCAGATCCCAGGTCGGGGACTCAGTCCACACCGGATCGGCAAACCGCGTGTCGCCCTGATGCGGTTCGATCGGATCGGTACTGGGCAAGCCGGCTGCGCGATTCCAGGTATGCCACTGCAGGCGCCACAGGTCGGACGACAGCCGCATGGCACGCTCGGCAAGCTCCTGGGGGTGGGCCAGCCAGGCGAGCTGTGCATGGACGATGGGCGCCGCCAGGCCCAGCGGATCGGCCGCCTCGGCGAGGCCTTCGTTCATGCGGTGCAGGGTCTTGTAGAACTCCGGCGGCCGGGGCGCGGCAGAGCGGGCCCGACCCGCTCCGTTTCCTCCCCGCGCCTGCCTCTTCGCCGCCCCCCCGATCTTCTGGTTCATGTTCGATCTCCCATTCTGTTCACTGGATGAAGTAAGGCCGCCCGGGTTCGGGCATCAGCACATGCCGCCATCCCAGCCGGTCGCGGATGGCATCGGCCAGCGCCAGCGCGCCGAGCGGCTCCCCATGCACGACGAAGGTATGCTGCGGCGCCTGCCTGAAGCGCCCCAGCCAATCGAGCAGTGCCGGCTGATCGGCATGCGCCGACAAACCGCCAATGGTGTGGATGCGTGCGCGCACCGGAACCCGCTCACCGAACAGCGTGACCTGCTGCGCCCCATCCACCAGCCGGCGGCCCAGCGTGCCCGCGGCCTGGAAGCCGGCGATGACGACCGCACATTCGCTGCGGCCGAGGTTGTGGCGCAGATGATGCCGGATCCGCCCCGCGTCACACATGCCGCTGGCGGAGATGATCACCAGGCCACCGCGGACTTCGTTCAGCGCCATCGACTCTTCGACGTCCTGCACGAAACGGACGTCGAAACGTCCCTGGCTGGACTGCCACCAGGCATAGAGCGCCTGCGTCTCCTCGTCCCAGAGTTCGTGGTGGTCCAGGGTCAGCGCCGTGACCGCCGAGGCCATCGGCGAGTCGACGACGACCTTCAGCGGCCCGAGGCGGCCTGCGCGCACCAGATCGGCCAGCACGAACAAGATCTCCTGCGTCCGTCCGACGGCGAATGCCGGAATGACGACATTGCCGCCACGCCCGTGTACCGTCTGCTGTATCGCATCGACCAGTTCGTCGCAAGTGGCCGCGAGCGGCCGGTGGGCGCGGTTGCCGTAGGTCGATTCCACGCACAGCACATCCGCACGCTCGACAGGCACCGGATCGCGCACCACCGGGCGCATCGGCTGGCCGAGATCGCCCGACGCCACCAGGCGCTTCACTGCCGTGCCTTCACCGACATCGATCTCGATGATCGCCGAACCCAGGATGTGCCCCGCCTCGCGAAAGCGGCAACGCACTCCCGGCCCCGGACGGAAATCCGTCTCGTAGGCGACGGGCCGCAAGCGGGCGAGGCTGCTGCGGGCCTGCTCGACGGTGTAGAGCGGCGTCATCTCCGCACGGCGGCGGGCACGGCGATTGTGCGCATTGCGCAGGGCCCACTCGGCTTCCTTTTCCTGGATGTGCGCGGAATCCATCAGCATGATGCCGAGCAGGTCCACCGTCGCGGGCGTGGCCAGAACCGGCCCCTTGTAGCCGAGTGCGACGAGGCGTGGTACGAGGCCGCTGTGATCGAGATGGGCATGCGTCAACAGCACGAAGTCGATCTGCCGGAGGTCGAAATCGAGCGCACGGCGATTTCGCCCCTCCGCCGTCCGTCCCCCCTGGAACAGGCCGCAGTCCACGAGAAAGCTCCCGCGCTCGTGGTCAACCCGCAGACACGATCCCGTCACCTCGCCGGCTGCACCCATGAAGCTCAGTTTCATCGTCTATCCCCTTGCCATGCACGATGCACCCCTCGAACGGCAGACCGTTTGACGCTCGTCAAACCCGATGCCGCGGCACAGCCAGCTATAATCGAATTGCACCCAACCGACAGGAGAGATACGCCATGTTCAAGCACATCCTCGTTCCCACCGATGGTTCCGCACTGTCGGAAAGCACGGTTTCCCGTGCAGTGACCTTCGCCAGTGAAGCCGGGGCGCGCGTCACATTCTTCTACGCCCAGCCCGATTTTCCGATGCCGATCTACGGCGAAGGCGCCTTGATCGACCCCACCACGCCGGAACAGTTCGCAAAATCCGCGGCAGCGGAAGCACAATCCATCCTCGACAAGGCAAAAGCCGTTGCCGACAGCGCAGGCGTCGTGGCGGCGACCGATACGGTCGTCAACGAAATACCTTACGAGGCAGTGATCGATGCCGCCGACCGCCATGGCTGCGATCTCATCTTCATGGCTTCGCACGGCCGCCGCGGCATCGCCGGCCTGCTGCTCGGTAGCGAAACCCAGAAAGTGCTGACGCACAGCAAGATCCCGGTCCTCGTCTATCGCTGAACGGCGAGCTTCGACAACTCCCCCGGAAATGCAGAACGGCCCGTGAGGGCCGTTCTGCATTTCCGGGCCTGGCAGCGGGACGTCAATTCCGCCGATTCAGCTCACTGGCACTGCGTTGCAAAAAGATCGTGCACAGGCTGGAGGCCGCGCATACCAGCCAGAAGCCGAGAAAGCCGATCGAATAGGTCGCCAGTTCGCCATAGTCGACCGGCTGCCCGAACAGGTAGAGCTGTTGCGGATCGATCACGGTAAAGAAGACCGCCTCTGCCATCGCCGCCACCAGGAATGACGGCCACAGCACCTGTATCCATTTCAGCATCGCATCTCTCCTTCGCACGGGAGAATCATGACATTGCTCTCAGCAGTCCGTTCCGGCCATTCGGCTTCCGCGCCGGAAGCAGACCGTTCGCCCTGCCGATGGGGAAGGCGAGCATGGACAGGCTGGGCAGGCCGGCACACTGCCAGGCCGCAGTCGGGGTGTCCTTTCAATATAGCCGGTAAACGGCTCAAGCAGCTGCTGGATCGATCCAGATTTCCGTCTCCGTCGGAATGTAAGTATCCCCGCTCATACGCCAGCTGCGAGCCTCGTCCTCCAGCAGGAACAGCCAGCGCCCGGTGCTCAGGGGCGCCAGTGCAGCCTGGTAAACGCCGCCGGCACCTTCGAGCAGAATTTCCTGGTCCATGCCGCCACGCGTGGGATGCGAAACGGTGAGGAGAAGGCGCTCGGGCAAGTTCGACGTATCGAGCGCATCGAGTTCGATCCGGATCGAGTCGCTGCGCACGACGAGGTGCGCCCTCAGGCCGAGCTCCTTCGCATGCTCGGCACGCTCCATCGTTTGCACGATGGCACGCCCTTCCTTGTAGTAATCATCGACCACCATGCCATCGAAGGTATTGATGGCGATCACCAGGGTCGCGATCCCGGCGACGACTGCAATCGCCGGGAAGCTGATCAAGAACCAGGGCCAACCCTGCTTGTACCACGGCGGCGGCGTCTTCTCTGTCAAGGTCGTATTCATCTTGGAATGAGGAAAGTCGTTTCTTCTGTGATGCTCAGGCCGGAATCATCTTCCGCGGTGATCTGGAAGGCAATCGTGTTCGCTCCGGGCTGGCCCTGATCGTAAGGCACGAGGACCTGGGTCGTCAGCGAATGCGTTGCTGCCGGGCCGACCTCGACGCTTTGCGCGCTGCCGATCCTGGCCCCGGGAATGCCCACGACATCGATGCGGAAGCTGCGCGACGCTTCGGACATGTTGATCACATGCAGGTTATACACGTTTTCGATCATGCCGCCTTCGATCTCGCGCCCGAGCGAGGAGCGGTCGCGAATCACGTCGACCCGCAGCGGCTCGCGGTTCGCGAGCAGCAGCACGAATCCGACGCACATTACCGCAAGCACGAAGCCATAGATCAATGTACGGGGACGGAGGACGTGCCCGAGTATCTCCTTGCGCCCCCAGCCTTTCTTCACCGCGTTATCGGTCGAATAGCGGATGAGGCCGCGCGGGTACTGCATCTTGTCCATCACCTGGTCACAGGCGTCGATACAGGCCCCACAGCCGATGCACTCGTACTGCAGGCCCTGCCGGATGTCGATTCCGGTCGGACAGACCTGGACGCAGATGCTGCAATCGATACAGTCTCCCCTGCCCACCGTCTTGGGATCGACCCCCTTCCGGCGCGAGCCGCGCGGTTCGCCACGCCCTTCGTCATAGGTGACGACCAGGGTGTCGGGGTCGAACATCACCGCCTGGAAGCGGGCGTAGGGGCACATGTACTTGCACACCTGCTCGCGCATCACACCTGCGAACAGATAGGTGAAGCCCGCATAGAACAGGATCCAGAATGCTTCCCATGGCCCGAAGGTGAAGCCCGGCACGGCGGCCAGCAATTCCTTCAGCGGCGAGAAATAGGCCACGAAAGTGAACCCGGTCCATAGCGAGAACAGCCCCCAGACGAAATACTTGGCCGTCCGCTTGAGCGCCTTCTCGCCGTTCATCGGCATCTTGTCGAGCTTCTGCTGCTTGCTGTGGTCGCCTTCGATCTTCTGCTCGAACCACATGAAGATCTCGGTATACACCGTCTGCGGACAAGCGTAGCCGCACCACAGGCGGCCAGCGATTGCAGTGAAGAAGAACAGCGCGTAGGCGGAGATGATCAGCAGCAGGGCGAGGAAGAGCACGTCCTGCGGCCAGAACACCCAGTTGAAGATGTAGAACTTGCGCTCGGTGAGATGGAACAGGACTGCCTGACGATCGTTCCAGGTCAGCCACGGCAATCCGTAGAAAACGATCTGCGTGATCCACACCAAGGCCCAGCGCCAGTTGGCGAACAGGCCGGTGACGGCGCGCACGTAAAGCTTGCGGCGTGATTCGTAGAGCGAGTCGCTCGATTGGGAAGAATTCTGCTTGGCCGATTTGTTCGGCTGTGGGGATGGGCTGCTCATGGTGCCTCTGACCGATGAATTCTTGTTCTTGTTTTATGGGTAACCCCGGGAGGACCCCCTCCTCCCGGGGATGGAACTGCTTTTACCGTACCGACTGTTACTGCTTGCTCAGGCTCAGCACGTAGGCCGTCAGCAGGTGGACCTTGTCCTCGCCGAGGAACTCGCCGAAGGCCGGCATCTGGTTGGTGCGGCCATGGGTGATGGTCTCGACGATGGTCGCTTCGGACGAACCGTACAGCCAGGCCTTGTTGGCCAGGTTGGGCGCGCCGAGCATCGGGTTGCCGGTGCCATCGGCGCCGTGGCAGGCCACGCAATTGGTGTCGAAGGCCTCCTTGCCGCGCTGGGCGCGCAGCGAGTCGTGCGCCAGGCCCGACAGCGAACGGACGTAGTTGGCAACGTCCTTGACACCTTCCCCGCCCAGGATCGGGCCGAAGGGCGTCATGATCCCCATGCGCCCACCGGTGATGGTGGCCTTGATCGCCTCGGGATCACCGCCCCACTGCCATTCGTCGTCGGTCAGGTTGGGGAAGCCCTTGTTGCCCTGTGCAGCTGAACCATGGCACTGCGCACAGTAAGTCAGGAACAGGCGCTTGCCCATCGCGTTCGCTTCCGGATCGGCAGCCACGGCCATCACGTCCATCTCGCGGTACTTGGCGAAGATCGGGCCGTAGCGCTCCTCGGCCTTGGCCATTTCGGCGTCGTACTGCGCCCACTGGCCGCGGTGCTGGTTCACGTCGCCGAAGCCCGGATAGATCGCCAGATACGTGACGGCAAAGATGATCGTGAGCCAGAACAGATACATCCACCAGCGCGGCAGCGGATTGTTGTATTCGGCGATCGTCTCGTCCCACACGTGGCCGTGCAGTTCGACCGGCCCCTTTTCGCGCTTGGTCATGTTCGACGCCAGCACGAACACGCAGAACAGGATGGAGAGGGCCACCAGGACCATCACATACATGTTCCAGAAACCGCTGATAAAGTCAGCCATTTGCTTTTCCCTCTTGGTCTTGCCGGCGATCGGAGGCCGGCAGGTCATCATCGCTCAGGGGCAGGCGCGCCGCCTCGTCGAATCCCTTCTTGGCGTGCTTGCTGTATGCCCAGACGACGATGCCCAGGAAGCATAGCAAGCCCAGAACAGTGAACAGGCTTCTGAGGTCATTGATATCCACGGCGCGCCTCGACCCTTACTTAAAGTCCGAAATCGCAGTGCCCAGACCCTGCAGGTACGCAATGATGGCGTCCAGTTCGGTCTTGCCCTCGAGGGCGGCGGGCGCGGCGGCGATCTCTTCCTCGCTGTACTTGTGCAGGCCCACCTTGTTGAGCGCACGCATCTTCAGCTGGATGTCGTCGGCCTTGACCGGACGATCGAGCCAGGGGAACGCAGGCATGTTCGATTCGGGCACCACGTCGCGCGGGTTGAGCAGGTGCGCCCGCTGCCATTCGTCGGAATAGCGGCCGCCGACACGCGCCAGATCGGGACCGGTACGCTTGGAGCCCCACTGGAACGGATGGTCGTAGATGAACTCGCCCGCCACCGAATAATGGCCATAGCGCTCGGTTTCGGCGCGGAACGGACGAATCATCTGCGAGTGGCAGTTGTAGCAGCCTTCGCGGATGTAGATGTCGCGGCCGACCAGGCGCACCGGGTCGTAGGGCTTGACGTCGAGCGCATTGCCCTTCTGGTCGATTGCCGTCGTCGTCGAGTGCTGGAAGAACAGCGGCACGATTTCCACCAGACCGCCCACGCTGACGGTCATCAGCGACAGGACGATCATCAGGAATACGTTGCGCTCGATTTTTTCGTGTTTCGATTGAGCCATGTTTGTCGTTCTCCGATCAGGCGTGAGCAGCCGCGGGTGCGAGCACCGGCGCTTCATAGGCCTTCTGGCCGGCGATGGTCTTCACCATGTTGTAGAACATGATCAGCATACCGGCGAGGAACAGCACACCGCCGATGAAGCGGATGGTCCAGAACGGATAGCTGGCCTTGACGCTCTCGACGAAGGAATAAGTCAGCGTGCCGTCGGCGTTGGTGGCACGCCACATCAGCCCCTGCATCACGCCCGAGATCCACATCGAAGCGATGTAGAGCACGATGCCGATGGTGGCGATCCAGAAGTGCGCGTTGATCAGCTTGACGCTGTACATCTCGGTCTTGCCGTACATGCGCGGCAGCAGGAAGTAGATCGAGCCGATCGAGATCATCGCCACCCAGCCCAGCGCGCCCGAGTGCACGTGGCCGACGGTCCAGTCGGTGTAGTGCGACAGCGCATTCACGGTCTTGATCGACATCATCGGGCCTTCGAAGGTCGACATGCCGTAGAACGACAGCGCGGTGATCAGGAACTTCAGGATCGGATCGGTACGCAGCTTGTGCCAGGCGCCCGACAGAGTCATGACGCCGTTGATCATGCCGCCCCAGGACGGTGCCAGCAGGATCAGCGAGAACACCATGCCGACGGACTGGGTCCAGTCGGGCAGCGCGGTGTAGTGCAGATGGTGCGGGCCGGCCCACATGTAGGTGAAGATCAGCGCCCAGAAGTGCACCACGGACAGGCGGTAGGAATACACCGGACGGTCGGCCTGCTTCGGCACGAAGTAGTACATCATGCCCAGGAAGCCCGCGGTCAGGAAGAAGCCCACCGCATTGTGGCCGTACCACCACTGGACCATCGCGTCCTGCACGCCGGCATAGGCGGAGTAGGACTTCATGCTGGTCATCGAGATGGGAATCGCGGCGCTATTGACGATGTGCAACAGCGCGACGGTGAGGATGAAGCCGCCGAAGAACCAGTTCGCGACGTAGATGTGCGAGACCTTGCGCTTGGCGATGGTGCCGAAGAACACGATTGCGTAGGACACCCAGACGATCGCGATCAGGATGTCGATCGGCCACTCGAGTTCGGCATATTCCTTCGAGCTGGTGTAGCCGAGCGGCAGGGTGATCACGGCCAGCAGGATGACCAGTTGCCAGCCCCAGAAGGTGAAGGCGGCCAGGCCCGGCGCGAACAGCCGGGTATGACAGGTTCGCTGCACCACGTAATAGGACGTGGCGAACAGCGCGCAACCGCCGAATGCGAAGATCACGCCATTGGTATGAAGCGGACGGAGCCTGCCGAAATGCAGGAATTCGTGAACGTTCAGTTCAGGCCACACGAGCTGTGCCGCGGCGATGACGCCGACCAGCATGCCCACGATGCCCCACACCACCGTCATGATGGCGAACTGACGCACGACTTTATAGTTATAAGTCGCTTGCGATTGCATGTGAGTCACCTCTTAGTTGAAAACCCTTTCTTGAGCCACGCCACCCGACCGGATGCGCACGCCCCAAATGCCGGGACGAAGGATACGCAGGGATCGAGACCTCAATTTGATACAGATCAACATTGTATTGCAGTGTGTCAGCAGGAGGAAGCCGAGCGGCGTATTCACGCTGGCTGCAGACACCGTTCTGCAGGTGGAGGCAAGATTCGCAGGCGAAAAAAAAGGGTGCGAATCAACGCACCCCCAACCCCAACAGAGAGACAAAAAATCCTGTTTCGGACCGCTGCCGCGCAGTCGCTTGAAACCCTTGAGACGAAGTGTGCCGCAACGGGCAAAAGCCAAGTTGACATAGGTCAACCCGCAGGCATTTCCTTCAGGGCTCCAGCTCCTTCGCCGCTTCCCCATCCTTGCGCTCCGGAGCCTCGTCGCCCTGGGGAAGTTCATCGCGATCGTCGAGCAGCAGGCGATAGGCCGGGCCCTCCAGGTCATCGTACTGGCCGTTGCGCAGGGACCACCAGAACAATCCTCCGATGACGAACACCAGCACCACGGAGAGCGGGATGAGGAGATACAGGCTTGCTTCCATGTCGGGGTTCGTCCATTCCCTTATTTGCCGGTGCGCGGCACGCGCTGCAGGCGCATCGCGTTCAACACCACCAGCAGCGAGCTGCCGGCCATGCCGACACCGGCCATCCAGGGCGTGACCAGGCCCAGCATCGCCAGCGGCACCGAAGTGAAGTTGTAGGCGAAGGACCACCACAGATTCTGGCGGATGATCCGCAGCGTCTTGCGCGCAAGCAGCACCGCCTGCCCGAGGCTGCCGAGGTTTTCGTTGAGCAGCACGATGTCGGCCTGGTTGCGGGCCAGTTCCGTGCCGCCGCCCATCGCCACCGAGACGTGGGCCTGGGCCAGCACCGGCGCATCGTTGACGCCGTCGCCGACCATCGCCACCACCGCCGTCGGCGTCTTCTGCAGGCCGGCGATCCAGGCCTGCTTGCCTTGCGGACTCATGCCGCCATGCGCTTCGGCAATGCCCAGTTCATCCGCGACCGCGGCAACCGCACGCGGTGCGTCGCCGGACAGCACGCCGAGCTCGATGTCGTCCTCGGCAAGCTGCCGCACCAGGGGGCCGGCCCCGGCACGCAGCGTATCGGCCAGCCTGAACAATCCCTGCCAGCCCGCGGCGGAAGCCAGCGCCACCACCGTTCCGCCGCGCTCGGCGAAGGTTTCGAGCACGGTGGGCGGCGTCAGCCCGGCAGCCTCGGCGACGTACTGGGGGCGGCCGATCCAGAATGCCTCGCCATTCATGACCCCCTGCATGCCCTGCCCCGTCTCGGCACGCAGCGCGTGCACCGCCGGCAGCGCCATGTCCTGCGCCGCCTCGCGCAGGCCGGCGGCCACCGGATGTTCGGAGCCCTGTTCGATCGCCGCGGCCAGCGCGGTCAGTTCGGCTGCATTCCGCCCGCCGAGCGGCAGGACCTCGTCCAGCCGCATACGCCCGTGGGTCAGCGTGCCGGTCTTGTCGAACACGAAGTGCGTGGCATTGGCCAGCGTTTCGATGGCGTGGCCGCGCGTGACCAGCACGCCCATGCGCGCCATGGCGTCGGTGCCCACGGTGAGCGCGGTCGGCGTGGCCAGCGACAGGGCGCACGGGCAGGCAACCACCAGCACCGACACGAACACCCACAAGGCCCGTTCGCTGTCGATGAAATACCACGCGATCCCGGTCAGGCTGGCCAGCGCCAGCAGCGTCACGATGAACCACTCCGCCACCTTGTCGGACTGCGTCGCGACGCGCGGCTTCTCCGTCGCCGCACGCTCCATCAGCCGGCGGATGGCCGCCAGCCGCGTCTCGTCGCCGACATGCTCGACGCGGAACAGCAGCGGCGACGACACGTTGATGCTGCCGCCGGTCAGCAGATCGCCGGCCCGCTTGGCGACGGGCAGGCTCTCTCCGGTCAGCAAGGCCTCGTTGACGTCGCCCACGCCCTCGACGACGACGCCATCGGCCGGGATCACTTCACCCGGGCGGACCCGCAGCACGTCGCCCGCCGCCAGTTGCGACGCCGGCACGCGCTCGGCGACGAGCTGTTCGGGCCAGCCCGCCAGCCGCTCGGCGAAGGACGGCAGCACCTTGCCCAGTTCCTCGACGCCGCGCACCGCCTTCTGGCGCGCCACCATCTCCAGGTAGCGCCCGCCCAGCAGGAAGAACACGAACATCGTCACCGAGTCGAAATACACTTCCGGCCCATCGGTCAGTGTCGCCCACAGGCTGGCAAGGAAGGCGCTGCCCACGCCCACCGCGACCGGCACGTCCATGCCCAGCCGGCGCAGGCGGATGTCGCGCACCGCACGCTGGAAGAAGGGCGCCGCCGAATACAGCACCACCGGCAGGGTCAGCAGCAGGCTGGCCCAGCGCATCAGCAGCTCCATGTTCCAGCTCATGTCGCCCTCGCCCGCCACATAGACGGGGAAGGCGTACATCATGACCTGCATCATGCCGAAACCGGCGACGAACACCCGCCACAGCATCGAGCGGCGCTCGCGGTCGGCGATCTGCTCGGAACGCTCGGCATCATAGGGATAGGCGCGGTAGCCGATCGCCTGGATGGCGCCGAGAATGTCGGAAAGCTTGATCCTGCGCTCGTCCCAGCGCACCCGCACACGCCGCGTCGCATAGTTGATCTCGACCGCGGACACGCCTTCCTGGCGGGCGACGTGCTTCTCGTTCAGCCACACGCAGGCGGCACAGGTGATGCCTTCCAGGATCAGCGACGCTTCGCGCTCGTGCTCGCCCACCGGGCGGACGAAACTCTTCTGGAAATCCGGATGGTCGAACAGCCCGAGTTCCTGCAACTCGACCGGCATCGCCTCGCGCCGCGTCTCGGGCATTGCATCGCGGTGGCGATAGTAGTCCACCAGGCCATTGTCGACGATGGAGCGGGCAACGGCCTCGCAGCCGACACAGCACATCCGCCTGTCGCGGCCATCGATGCGAACATAGTGCTGCGTTTCGGGCGGGATGGGCAGGCCGCAGTGATAGCAGTCGGCCTCCTGGGCCTGGGCTGCGGCGACGGACGACGAGTCGACAGGGGGAGAAACGGCAGAAGGGTCGGCAGCGGTCATCGGCAACAGCAATGTGAAGCCGCCTCTGAAGGACACATCCTTCAGAGGCGGTCGAAACGGGGCGGCCCGTCGGGATGACCCGTTTTTAGCACATTTCCCCCTGCCCGGCCATTGCACGGCCGCGCGCTGCGGCGGTGCGCCGCAGCGCAGGCGGGGGAGCTCACCCGATGCTCACTTTGCCGCCATGCGAATGGCACCGTCGAGGCGGATCACCTCGCCGTTCAGGTAGGCGTTCTCGATGATGTGGCGCACCAGCCCGGCGAACTCGGCCGGCTTGCCGAGACGCGACGGGAAAGGAACCATCTTGCCCAGCGAATCCTGCACTTCCTGGGGCATCCCCATCAGCATCGGCGTTTCCATGATGCCCGGCGCGATCGCCATGACCCGGATACCGAAGCGCGACAGCTCGCGCGCCACCGGCAGCGTCAACCCGACCACGCCGGCCTTGGACGAGGCATAGCCTGCCTGCCCGATCTGCCCGTCGAACGCGGCAACCGACGCCGTGTTGACGATCACGCCCCGCTCGCCACCGGCGTCCGCCTCGGCCTTGCTCATGACGTCGGCCGCCAGCCGGATCATGTTGAAGGTGCCGATCAGGTTGATCGACACGGTACGGGCGAACGAATCCAGCCGATGCGGCGCCTCGCGGCCGACGACTTTTTCGGCCGGCGCCACGCCGGCGCAGTTGATGAGGCCGTTCAGGCCGCCGAAGCCCGACACCGCACGATCGATCGCCGCCTTGCCGCTCGCCTCGTCGGTGACGTCGGTGGCGACGAAGGCCGCGGCAGCACCCAGTTCGGTGGCCAGCGCCTCTCCCGCCTCGCGATTGACATCGGCCAGCACGACCCTGCCCCCCGCACCCACCAGCATGCGCGCCGTCGCGGCACCCAGGCCCGAGCCGCCGCCGGTCACAACGAATACACCGTTTTCGATCTGCATCGCCAACCTCCCCGTCTGTAGACTGATATATCTGAACCTCAGCCTGCAAACATAGTTCACGTTGACGTTAACGTCAATAACAACCGACCCTCCGCCCTGGCCCGCCCCTCCCCGCCGGACGGCCCCAAGGCGCCATCTGCGCTCAGACCCGGCTCACGACCTCATCGCGCAGGCGGCTTCGGCTGCCGAGCACCCAGACGACGAACATCGCCAGTACCAACCCCTCGATCAGCATCGCCCGCTGTGCGCCGACCTGTGCCGCCAGCAAGCCGGCAAGCAGACCGCCGATGGCGTCGAAACCGAAGCGCGTCGAACTGAAGAAGGACACGACCCGCCCCCGCAGATGGTCGGGCGCCAGGGTCTGCAACAGCATGTTGGTGGCGACGTTGCCGATCGAGATGCCCAGGCCCAGCATGCCCATGGCCAGCAGCGAGACGGGCAGGAAACGGTTGTACGAGAACACCAGCAGGCCCAGCGCACCGATCGCCGCGCCGCTGAGGATCACCTCCACCAGGCCGGGCAGGTGCTTGCGCGTGGCAAGGAACACCGTGCCGAGGAAGGCGCCCGCGCCGGCCGCCCCCCACAGCATGCCGAGCATGCGCGCATCGCCAGCGAAGACATCCTTCGCGAACACCGGCAACAATACCGCATAGCTCGATGCCGTCAGGTTCGTCATCGCCAGCGTGAGGATCAGCGTCCGGATCGCATACGTACTCCAAACATATGCCAGGCCTTCGCGGAACACCGAGGCCGTGCTGCCGCTCGCGCGCGGCGATGGCGCCACGCGAATCCGCCACACGCCGAAGGCCAGCGCGGCAAACGACAGGGCATTGAGCGCAAAGCAGAATGCCTCCGAAGTCAGCCCGAGCAGCAGTCCGGCCAGCGGCGGCCCGAGAAAACGCCCCGAATTGAAGGCCATCGCATTCAGCGCCAGGGCATTCGGCAGATCGGCCCGGTTGCCGACGAAGCTGTTGATCTGCGACTGCCGCAGCGGCGTATCGAAGGCATTCAACCCCCCCAGCAGCACCGACATCGCGACCAGCAGGTCCGGTCCGACCAGTTCGAACCGGGTCAGCACTGCCAGCGACAGGGCCTGCAGCGCCAGCAAGCCCTGCACCAGGATCAGCAGCCGGCGCTTGTCGTGGCGGTCGATCCAGGCCCCCGCCAGGGGGGCCACCACCAGCATCGGCACCAGCGCGGCAAACGTGGTGATGCCGAGCAGCGCCACCGACCCGGTCAGCCGATAGACCAGCCACGACATCGCCACCTGCTGTATCCAGGTGCCGAGGATCGATACCACCTGCCCCAGGAAGTAATAGCGGAAGTTGCGGTGCCCCAGCGCGCGGATCGGGCCGGGCAAGGCGCTGCGTACCCCAGAGGAATCAGCCTGCATGCCCGGCTCCACCCATGTGAGCCCCGACGACGACCATCACCATGCCCTTCCTTTTCTGCACGCAGGCCGCGCGCCGCAGCAACAGGCCCCCGCGGCCGGAACCGGAAAAGCAAAAAGGCCAGCCCCGAAGGAATGGCCTTTTTGCTTGATTCTGGTGCCGGCAAGAGGAGTCGAACCCCCGACCTTCGCATTACGAATGCGCTGCTCTACCAACTGAGCTATGCCGGCTGAGGGCGCGGACTATAGCCCATTGCCACGGCAGTTTCAAGCAAAGCCCGATTTTTGATTCCGAGTTCGCAAAATCGATGAAAAAAACTTTTTCGCCCATGTTCATTTTTTTGGTCGCCTGCACTACACTTCGCCCCCATTCGGGGCAGGAGGAGACACGCTCCAATCAGAACGCGACGCCGGGGGCATGCCCCCGGCAGCCGCGCCAACGCTGCCGCATGCCGGCGCCCGCACCTGAACCTCCCGTCTTTCCGCTCATCCCGCCATGGCCGGCCTCGACCTCTTCGAAATCGCCCTCATCGGCATTGCCGCATTTGCTGCCGGTGCGGTGAACTCGGTCGCCGGCGGCGGCACCTTCTTCTCGTTCCCGGCGCTGCTCGCGGTCGGCGTACCGCCGGTCATCGCCAATGCCAGCAACGCGGTCGCGCTGTGGCCAGGCAGCCTTGCCGGCGCCTGGGCCTTCCGCCGCGAACTCAAGCGCTTCTCGAAGAGCCTGCCGATGCTGTCGGTCGTCGCCTTCATCGGCGGCATCGCCGGCGGCCTGCTGCTGCTGGCGACGTCTAACGAATCCTTCTCCCGGCTGATTCCGTGGCTGCTTCTGGCCGCCACGGTGCTGTTCGCCTTCAGCAACCAGATCTCTGCACTGGTCAAGCGCTGGAAACCCACGCCCGCCGGAACGGATGAACACCACATCGGCCCGGGCGGCTTCGCTTTCCAGCTGGTGGTGTCGATCTACGGCGGCTTCTTCGGCGCCGGCATGGGCATCCTGATGATCGCCGCGCTCGCCATCCAGGGCTTCAAGGACGTGCTCGAGATCAACGCGCTGAAGAACTGGCTGTCGGCCATCATCTACAGCGTGGCGGTGCTCACCTTCGTCATCGCCGGCGCGGTGTCGTGGCCGCACACCATCATCATGATCCTGACCGGCACCGTCGGCGGCTACTGGGGCGCGGCCGTTGCCCGCAAGGTCCCGGCGATCTGGCTGCGGCGCTTCATCATCGGCGTCGGCAGCGTACTGACGGTCTATTACTTCGGCAAGGCGCTCTGAAAGCATGCTTGCCGGCCTGCTCGCCGCGCTCGGCGCCGGCCTGCTATGGGGGCTGGTGTTCCTCGCCCCGCTGGTGCTGGGCGAATACCCGGGTTTCATGCTCGCCGTGGGCCGCTACCTCGCCTTCGGCGTCCTCGCGCTCGGCCTGGCCTGGTTCGACCGTCACGCCCTCGGCCGCCTGAGCCGCGCCGACTGGATCGAGGCCGCCAGACTGGCACTGGTCGGCAACCTGCTCTACTACGCCACCCTGGCCACCGCCATCCAGCTTGCCGGCGCGCCGCTGCCCACGCTGATCATCGGCACGCTGCCGGTGGTGATCGCCGTGTGCGCCAACCTCGCCGACCGCGGCGGCGGGGACGCCGTACGCTGGTCGCGGCTGCTGCTGCCGCTGGTACTGATCCTGGCCGGGCTGCTGGTCGTGCATGGCGACAGCGGTGGCGGAGCCGACGCCAGCCTGCACACGGATACCCTGCCGGGACTCGCCTTTGCCGTCCTGGCCCTTGCCTGCTGGACCTGGTATCCGATCCGCAACAGTCGCTGGCTGCGCGCACGCGGTCCGGGCCTGTCGCGCCCCTGGGCCACCGCCCAGGGGCTCGCGACCTTGCCGATCGCGCTGCTGGCCGGCATCGGCTACGCGGCATGGAACGAGCTGGTGCCCGGCAGCAGCTTCGACTGGCCGCTGGGCCCGCGGCCGGCACTCTTCGCCGGCATGTGCCTGCTGCTCGGTCTCGCCGCCTCCTGGCTCGGCACCTTGCTGTGGAACAAGGCCAGCCACCTGCTGCCCGCCGCCCTGGTGGGCCAGATGATCGTGTTCGAAACGCTCGCAGCCCTGCTCTATGCCTTCATCTGGTACCAGCGCTGGCCCACGCTGGCGGAGGCAGCCGGCATCGCGCTGCTGGTGGCGGGCGTCAGTTTCGGCGTGCGGGTGTTCCGCCGTGGCCAGGACGGGCGGGCTGAAGGCTGAGTGCGCGGCCCTCGCCGCTTGCCAGCATTCGACCGCCGCCCTGCCAGCCTTTATCATCGACCCCCGCGCCGCCACGCATCCCTTCAGCTCGAGGCTCTTCGCCAGCCCGCCACCCCAAGACCATGGACCTCCTCACCCAGATCATCCTCGAGGCTGGCCGCTCCGCGGTGGAGCTGGCGCTGTTCGTGCTGCTGCCCATCATGGTCGTGATGCTGTCGCTGATGCGCCTGCTCGAAGCACGCGGCATGCTCGACTGGCTCGTCGCCCGGCTCGCCCCGCTGCTGCGGCCGGCCGGCCTGACCGGGCTGGGGGTGTTCGCCGCCGTGCAGATCAACTTCGTCAGCTTCGCCGCGCCGATCGCGACGCTGACGATGATGGAAAGTCGCGGCGCCTCGGACCGCCACCTCGCTGCCACGCTGGCGCTGGTGATGGCGATGGCGCAGGCCAACGTCACCTTCCCGATGGCCGCGATGGGCCTGTCCTTCGGGCCGGCGCTGCTGCTGTCGCTGGCGGGCGGCATCGTCGCCGCGGCAGTGACCTACCATGGCTTCGGCCGCCGCCTGTCGGCAAGCGAAGCGAAGCTCGACGAAACCCTGCACCACCGCGTCGCCGACGATGCCAAGGGCGTGCTCGACGTCATCAACCGTGCCGGCGCCGAAGCCTTCAAGATTTCCGTCGGCTCGATCCCGATGCTGGTGCTGGCACTGGTGGCCGTGATGGCGCTGCGCGCCAGCGGCACGATCGACGCGCTGACCGGCGCGCTGACGCCAGTGCTGAATTTCCTCGGCATCGATCCCGCGCTGATCCTGCTGACCCTGACCAAGTGCATCGCCGGCGGCACGGCGATGATGGGCGTGATGGACGAGATGCTGAAATCCGGCGCGGCCAGCGTGGCCACCCTCAATGCCAGTGCCGGCTTCCTGATCCACCCGCTGGACGTGGCCGGCGTCGCCGTCCTGATCTCGGCCGGGCCACGCGTGGCCCGGGTATGGAAACCCGCCGCGCTGGGCGCTGTCTGCGGCATCGCGCTGCGCACTGCGGGCCATGCGCTGCTGCCGGCATAGGCCCGGCCGGAGCCATCCCCTTTTCCACCCCCACCCTCCGCCACATTCACGAATCCCATGATCGCAGCCCTTACCCTGCTACTCGTGTTCCAGCTCGCCGGCGAAGTCATCGCACGCGGGCTCGGCCTGCCGGTGCCCGGCCCGGTGATCGGCATGGCACTGCTCTTCCTCGCCCTGCTGCTGCGCGGCGGGCCGGGCGAAAACCTGCGCCAGTCCGCCGGCAAGCTGTTGCAGCACCTGTCCTTGCTGTTCATCCCCGGCGGCACCGGCATCGTGCTCTATGGCGACCTGATCGCGGCCGAATGGCTGCCGCTGGCCGCCGCGCTGGTCGGCAGCACCTTCCTTGCCATCGTCGTCACCGCGCTGGTGCTCGACGCGCTGATCAAGCGGCGCAAGGCCGGCGGGAGCGCACAACCATGACCCCCCGCCTGACCGAACTCTGGGTCTACCTGTCGGCCTCGCCGCTGCTGGGCCTGACGCTGACGCTGGTCGCCTACCAGGCCGCCTTCTGGCTGTACAAGCGTGCCGGCTACCACCCCCTCGCCAACCCGGTGATGCTCGCGATCATGATGGTGGCCACGGTGCTGGCCCTGAGCGGCATGGACTATGGCGCCTATTTCGACGGTGCCCAGTTCGTGCATTTCCTGCTCGGCCCGGCAACGGTGGCGCTCGCCATCCCGCTCTACGCCCAGTGGCCGCGCCTGAAGGCGATGGCCGGGCCGCTGATGATCGCGCTGGCGGTCGGTTCGCTGACGGCCGCACTGTCGGCCTATGGCATCGGCGCCCTGCTCGGTGCCAGCCAGCCTTCGCTGATGTCGCTCGCGCCCAAGAGCGTGACCATGCCGATCGCGATGGCGGTGGCGGAGCCGCTCGGCGGCCTGCCGGCGCTGGCCGCGGCGCTGGTGATGCTGACCGGCGTGCTCGGTGCCGTCTGTGCCCCCTATCTCTACCGCTGGCTGCGCATCGACGACTACGCCGTCCGCGGCTTTGCCATCGGCCTGGCATCGCACGGCATCGGCACTGCACGGGCCTTCCAGGTCAGCGAGCAGGCGGGCGCCTTCGCCGCGCTGGCGATGGGACTGAACGGTCTCCTCACCGCGCTGTCCCTGCCCTGGATCATGCCCTGGCTGGAGCGGTTGCTCGGTCGCTGAGCTTCCCCTCCACGCCTGGCGCCGTAACGAATCGATGCCGAGGACGCACGCTTGCTGACCGCCTTCCAGCGCTGGATAGACCGCAACATTCTCGAACTCGGCCGTGAAATGCGGCTCTCCTACCTGCCGCCGCTGATGGTGTATTGCGCGGCAGGCGTATCGACCTTGACCGCCATCGTCGGCACCTTCTTCGTCAAGGACCATCTCGGCCTGTCGGCGGCCTTCCTCGCCGCGCTTGCCTTCTGGGCCTACATTCCGTGGTCGCTGAAAATGCCGATCGGCCACCTGGTCGACCTGCTGTGGCGCTACAAGGCCGGGCTGGTCTATCTGGGCGCCGCGCTGATCGCCGTCAGCCTGCTGATCATGATCGGCCTCGTCGGCAAGCCGGACGCGATGCGCGCGGTGATGCCTGCCAAAGCCTGGTTCGTGCTGTCCACGCTGCTGTCGCCGGTCGGCTACGTGCTGCAGGATGCGGTCGCCGACGCGATGACGGTCGAAGCCGTGCCGCGCGTCGATGAGCACGGCCGGCCGATCGATGCCGGCACCGTGCGCCTGATGCACACCACCATGCAGATGCTGGGCCGCGTCGCCATCATCGGTGGCTCGGTGCTGGTGTCGCTGGTCAATGTGGCGATGTTCCAGGGTTCGGAGAATCTGTCCGAAACCGACAAGGCCGCCATCTACCTGCGCATCTACGAACTGGCGCTCGTCATCCCGCTGCTGTCGGTCAGCGGCGTGGTGCTGGCGGGCGTTCTCAAGCGCCGCGAAGCACGCCGGCTGGCCGCACGCGGGCACAGCTCCGCCGACATCGAGCGCATGCTTCATGCGCCGGAAGAAAAAACCCAGGCCAACTGGTGGATCCTGGGCGGCAGCGCGGCCTTCGTCGCCCTGAGCATCGGCGTCGGCCTGTCCGGCTTCGCCTATGCGCAGGAAATCATCTTCGCCACCTCCTTCGCCATCATCGGTTTCATGATCCACCGGCTGCTGCGCGAACTCTCGCCCGAGGCCGCGCGCACGCTGCTCGGCACCATCATCGTCATCTTCGCCTTCCGCGCGCTGCCGCTGCCCGGTGCCGGCATGACCTGGTGGATGATCGACGAACTCGGTTTCGACCAGAGCTTCCTGTCCCGCCTCGACCTGCTCGTCAGCACCCTGACGCTGGCCGGCCTGTTCCTGTTCCGCCGCTTCATGGCGGAAAAGACCATCGTCGACATCGTCATCTTCCTGACGCTCGCCTCGACCCTGCTGTCGCTGCCCGCCATCGGCATGTTCCACGGCCTGCACGAATGGACTGCCGCCCATACCGGCGGCGTGGTGGACGCGCGCTTCATCGCGCTCGCCAACACCGCGCTCGAATCGCCGCTCGGCCAAGTCTCGATGGTGCCGATGCTGGCGTGGATCGCCAATTCCGCGCCGTCCCACCTGAAGGCGACCTTCTTCGCCGTGATGGCCTCCTTCACCAACCTGGCGCTGTCGGCCTCGCAACTCGGCACCAAGTACCTGAACCAGATCTTCACCATCACCCGCGAGGTGAAGGACGCCGCCACCGGTATCGTCGCCACGCCCGCCGACTACGGCCACCTGGGCGCCCTGCTCGTCACCGTGACCCTGGTCGGCCTGCTGCTGCCACTCGGCGCCATCCTGCTGACGCGGCTGCTGGGGCTGCGCAGCGCCTGAGCCGGCAGCAAGCCTGCTACGGCCGCCGGCGCGCCGACAAGGCGCAGAAGCGCCTCAAGGTATCGAGGGCGAATTCGCGCTCGTCCTCGTCGAGCGCGCACAACTGCATGGCAAGCCGGGTCACGTCGCCAGACAGGCCCGGCGGGCGCCCCGTTCCGCCCGCCGGCTGCCAGGTCACGCGTTGACCTTTCGCATTGTCTTCCGCGCCGGGCTGGCGGACACTTGAGGCCATTCCACAACCCTGGAGGCCCACGATGACACCCAGCTCGGTACACGACATCCGCAACCTCGCCCTGTTCGGCCATGCCGGCTGCGGCAAGACCACGCTGATCGAGACCCTCCTCGCCGCCGCGGGCGAGATCGGCACGGCCGGCAGCGTCGAGCGCGGCGACACCGTGTCGGACTTCGACCCGCAGGAAAAGGCCATGGGCCACTCGCTGCATGCGGCGCTGGTGCATCTGGAATGGGCCGGACACTGGATCAACCTGCTCGACACTCCGGGTCTGCCCGATCTCGCCGGCCGCGCGCTGGTCGCGCTGCCGGCGGTCGACACCGCCGCGGTGGTCATCGATGCCGCCGCCGGCGTCGAAAGCGTCGCCCGTCGCATGATGGCAGCGGCGCAGGGCAAATGCCGCATGATCGTGGTGAACAAGATCGACGCCGGCGGCGTCGACTTCGGCGCGCTGATGGAAGCGATCGTCGCCGAATTCGGCCGCGAATGCCTGCCGATCAACCTGCCATCGAGCGACGGCGGCCGCGTCATCGACTGCTTCTTCGCCCCGCAGAACGACGCCGCCACCGCCTTCTCCAGCGTCGGCGCGGCCCATGACGCGATCGTCGACCAGATCGTCGAGCTCGACGAAGAGTTGATGGCGAAGTACCTGGAACAGGGCGAATCGCTCGACCCCGAACAGTTGCACGCGCCTTTCGAACAGGCCTTGCGCGAAGGCCATCTGGTGCCGGTGTGCTTCGTCTCCGCCCGCAGCCGCGCCGGCGTGCGCGAATTGCTCGACATCCTCGGCAAGCTCGCGCCCGACCCCACCGAGGGCAATCCACCGGCCTTCCTGAAAGGCGAAGGCGCCAATGCCGAGCCGGTCGCGGTGCTGCCCGAGGCCGACCGCCATGTGGTCGCGCACGTGTTCCAGATCGCCAACGACCCCTATCGCGGCAAGCTGGGGTTGTTCCGCGTCCATCAGGGCAGCGTCACGCCCAGTTCGCAGCTTTTCGTCGGCGACGGCCGCAAGCCCTTCAAGGTCGCCCACCTGCTGCGCATGCAGGGCAGGACCGCGGTGGAGACCGCACTCGCGGTGCCCGGCGACCTGTGCGCAGTGGCGCGCGTCGACGAGTTGGCGCGCGACGCGGTGCTGCACGACTCGCACGACGAGGACTTCTTCCATCTCGCCCCCACCGCCTATCCGCAGCCGGTGTTCGGCCTCGCGCTGATGACGCGCAAGCCGGCCGACGAGCAGAAGCTGTCCGAGGCGCTGGCCCGGCTCACCGAGGAAGACCCCTGCCTCGAAGTGAGCTTCGACCACCGCAACCGCCGCACCGTGGTGCGCGGCCTGGGCGAACAGCACCTGAAGATCGTGCTCGACGAACTGGCGGCGCGCTGGAACCTGCAGCTCGATACCGCGCCGCCCAGCATTCCCTACCGCGAGACCATCAGCGTGGTCGCCGAGGCGCGCTACCGCCACAAGAAGCAGAGCGGCGGCGCCGGCCAGTTCGGCGAAGTCGCGCTGCGCGTCGAGCCGCTGGAGCGCGGCACCGGCATCGAACTGGCGGACGAGGTCAAGGGCGGCGCAATTCCGACCCACTTCATGCCGGCAGTGGAGAAAGGCGTGCGCCAGGCGCTGGCCGAAGGCGCTTATGCCGGCTTCCCGCTCCAGGATCTGCGCGTGGTGGTCACCGACGGCAAGCATCACGCGGTGGACTCGAACGAAGTCTCCTTCGTCACCGCGGCCCGCCATGCGCTGATCGAAGCGGTGCTGGCAGCCAGGCCGCAAGTGCTGGAGCCGCTGCTCGACGTGCAGGTGAAAGTGGCCGATGCCCGCTTCGGCGACGTCAGCGCCGAGCTGGCCGGGCGCCGCGGCCGCCTGACCAGCACCGACAGCCCGACGGCGGGATGGACGCTGATCTCCGCCCGCGTGCCGATGGCGAGCCTGGACGGCTTCGAAAGCCGGCTGAAATCCATCTGTGCCGGCGAAAGCGAGTTCATGCTCAGCGCCGGCGGCTACGAGGCGGCGCCGGTCGAGATCCAGAGCCAGCTGGCGCAGGCCCACGCCGGCAACGGGAACGGCAATGGCGGCAACGGCGCGCACTGAAACGGGACGAAGCGCGACCCCTCGCCGCCGGCCGGGCCGGCGGCGAGGCCGTGAGCGGACATGAGGACGGAACTGAGCACGGCGCAACGCGCCTATTGGCGCCGCAACCTGCTGCTGACCTGCGGACTGCTGGCGGTGTGGTTCGGCGTGACCTTCGTCGCCGGCTATTTCGCCGACGAGCTCAACGCCATCCACTTCCTCGGCTTTCCGCTGGGCTTCTACATCCTCGCTCAGGGCTCGCTGGTGGTCTATCTGCTGATCATCATGGTGTATGTGATCGTGATGGGCCGCCTCGACCGGCGCTACGGCATGGGCGAGCAGCAGTGAGCGGCGCCCTGAGGATCAGCCGTCCGCATTGACGGCGCCCGGAAGGGTTCCGGTTCAGTTGCCCGTGCCGCCAGCCGGCTTCCCGTGGCCGCCGCGTTTTTTCAGCACCAGGGGGTGCGCCTGGCGGCCCAGGATGAAATCGAGGATGAACTTCATCCAGATCGTCGATCCCGCAAGTGCGCTCCAAGTCTCGAAGTCGAGACGCGCGGTCAGGATGCCGAAGATCGTGAAGAGGATGACACCACCGCCGATCAGATTGATCGCTGCGGCGTAAGGCGCATAGCGAGCCGGATTCGCCGGCGCTTCGCCACGCTTCAGCGCGACCTCGGAAAAGTCGCGTTTCGCCAGGATGCGCCAGGCTCGTCTCAGCCAGAAGAAGGCGATCGGAAACAGCGCCAGAAACAGAATCCAGTTGAGGGCCACGCTGATATCGAAAACCATGAACGACTCCATCGAGGCGTGGCACAGCGGCCGAATGGCCGGGTGCACATTACTTCAGGATGAAAGCCCCGCCGCCTGAGCGAGCGGGGCTTCCTTTCTGCGCGGCCCCTGACGGGCACCGCGCCTCATTCACTGCATGCCCGGATCAGTGGGCGCCATCCACGGCCGACGAACCGCGCGGGACGCGCACGGCTTCGACCATGTGCTGGATATGCTCCGGCGGCTCCTTGGTGACCTTGTCGACCAGGAAGGCAACCAGGAAGTTCACCCCTGCACCGACCGCGCCAAAGGCCTCGGGCGTGATGCCGAAGAAGCTGTTCGGGCCACCGATCAGACCAACGTATTCGGTACCCTTGATGAAGAACAGACCCTTGTGGGCAAACACGTAGAACAGCGTGACGAACAGGCCGGCCAGCATGCCCGCGATCGCACCTTCCTTGTTCATCTTCTTGGAGAAGATGCCCATCATGATCGCCGGGAACAGCGAGGAGGCCGCAATACCGAAGGCCAGCGCCACCGTGCCGGCCGCGAAGCCCGGGGGATTCAGACCGAGGTAGCCGGCGACGACGATCGCAACCGCCATCGAGATCTTGCCGGCCATCAGCTCGTTCTTCTCGCTGATGTTCGGGTTGAACACGCCCTTCACCAGGTCATGCGACACCGCCGACGAGATCGCCATCAGCAGGCCCGCGGCGGTCGACAGCGCGGCAGCCAGACCACCGGCAGCAACCAGCGCGATCACCCAGTTCGGCAGCAAGGCGATTTCCGGGTTCGCCATCACCATGATGTCGGGGTTCACCGTCAGCTCGTTGCCCTTCCAGCCCGCCGCTTCGGCCTTGGCCTGGGCTTCGGGATTCTTGGTGGCGTCGTTGTAGTACTGGATGCGGCCGTCGCCGTTCTTGTCCTCGAACTTCAGCAGGCCGGTTTTCTCCCAGCGCTTCATCCAGTCAGGACGATCCTCGTACCGCAGGCTGGCTTCGGTCGCGTACAGATCGGCATTTGCCGCCACGACGTCCGGATTGACGCCCAACTGGCCGTCGGCCTGGGTCTCGAGGCCCACCGCGGAGTTGACCGTGCCGTGCAGGTTCAGCTTGGCCATCGCGCCGACTGCCGGGGCGGTGGTGTACAGCAGGGCGATGAAGACCAGCGCCCAGCCTGCCGAGCTGCGTGCGTCCTTCACCGTCGGCACGGTGAAGAAGCGCATGATGACGTGCGGCAGACCCGCGGTGCCGATCATCAGCGACAGCGTGTACATGAACATGTTCAGCATGCTGCCCGGCATCGAGGTGGTGTACTGGTCGAAGCCCAGGTCCTTGACCACCAGATCCAGCTTGGCAAGCAGCGAGGTCTCGGTGCCGACGATGTCGGAGCCGAGGCCGAGCTGCGGGATCGGATTGCCGGTCAGTTGCAGCGAAATGAAGAAGGCCGGCACCAGGTAGGCCGCGATCAGCACGCAGTACTGCGCGACCTGAGTGTAGGTGATGCCCTTCATGCCGCCGAACACCGCGTACATGAACACGATCGCCATGCCGATGTAGATGCCCGCCTCGCTCGAGACGCCCAGGAAGCGGGAGAAGGCCACGCCCACGCCCGTCATCTGGCCGATGATGTAGGTCAGCGAAGCAACGAGCAGGCAGGCCACTGCCACCGTGGAAGCCGTCTTCGAGTAGAAGCGGTCGCCGATGAACTGCGGCACGGTGAACTTGCCGAACTTGCGCAGGTAGGGCGCCAACAGCATCGCCAGCAGAACGTAACCGCCGGTCCAACCCATCAGGAACAGGCCGCCGCCGTACCCCATGTTGGCAATCAGGCCGGCCATCGAGATGAAGGACGCTGCCGACATCCAGTCGGCAGCGGTTGCCATGCCGTTGGTGACCGGATGGACACCGCCGCCGGCAACGTAGAACTCACTGGTGCTGCCGGCACGCGCCCAGATGGCGATGCCGATGTACAGCGCAAAGGACGCGCCGACCACCAGATAGGTGATTGTCTGAAGATCCATCTATCTCTCCCCTTATTCTTCGTGGACGTCGAACTGGCGGTCGATGTCGCCCATCTTCTTCGCGTAGTAGAAGATCAACGCGATGAAGATGTAGATCGACCCCTGGTGAGCGAACCAGAACCCCAGTGGATAGCCGCCCAGCGAGATGCTGTTCAGCGCTGACGCAAACAGGATGCCTGCGCCGAACGAGACCAGGAACCAGATGATCAGGATCTTGGTCAGCAGGCCCAGTACCGTTCCCCAGTACGTCTTGCCGTTGTTTTCCATGATGTCTCCTCTTCGGAAATTTCCGTTTCTCCGCGGCAACGAAAGCCGACCGGAAGCGGTCGGCTCTCAATACAGCGACTTCATTATGATCAAATCAAACTTACTTATTTCTTACAGCCGGTAACATCGGCGAAACCTACCTTGTGCAAGAGGTCTTCATTCATGAACATGGTCTGACGAGCCGGCAGGGCGATGGAAATCTGCGGAAGTCGTCAGAACCGCATGAACTCGCCGCCTGGGTGCTCATGGATTGCCCATGAGACAGACACGGAGCTGCCAGCGCATGCCTTTTGGGCAGCTTAGTCGATATGCAATTTCCTAATGCGCGGCGACGACCGCCGCCGCGCGATGGGCTGGTCAGAACCCCATGCCCGGATTGCCGCTCATGTTCTTCAGCTCCGGCAGGTTCAGCGCCTGCTGGGTGACCAGCTTCTGCGCACGCAGATGGCTGGCCACCACGTCCCACACGGCGGGGCCCGAATCCCTCGCCTCTTCCGCCACCGGCGCCCAGCCGGCGACCTTGTAGGTCTTGCCCGGTTCGATGCGCCTGCCCTTCAGCATCATGTCGTCGATGCGCCGCCCCATCGGCGCAGTGGGGTCGCAGGTATATTGCAGGCCGCCCACCCGCACCATGTCGCCGCCCTGCTGGTAGTAGGGGTCGGGGTTGAACAGGTTGTCGGCGACGTCCTCCAGGATGGTCTTGATCATCTCGCCGCTCATCTCGGTGAGCGTGGTCCACGGATAGGTGATCGCGGTCTGATCGAGCAGGTGTTCCATCGTGATGGTGTCGCCCGGCAGCAGCGAAGTGCCCCAGCGAAAGCCGGGCGAGAACGCCAGTTCGGCATCTTTTTCGGCGATCAGCGCATCGACGATGAGCTGGTCCCACGAACCGTTGAAGTTGCCGCGGCGGTACAGCAGGCCTTCGGTGACGGCGAGCGGCTCGCCGAGTTTTTCGAGGAAGGGCGCGCGGACCTTGTCGATGAAGGCGGCCATGTCCGGGTCGGCCGGCAGCAGGTTGGCGAATACCGGCAGCAGCCGGTAGCGGAAATCCGCCACCTTGCCGTCCCTGACGTCGAAGTCCATCACGCCGAGGAACTTGCCGTTGGAGCCGGCATTGGTGACCAGGGTCTTGCCGCCCGCGTTGTCCACCACGGTCGGCGCCGGCATGCCATCGTGGGTGTGGCCGCCGAAGATGGCGTCGATGCCGGTGACGCGGCTGGCCAGCTTGAGGTCGACGTCCATGCCGTTGTGCGACAGCACGACGACCACCTGGGCGCCTTCCGCCCGTGCGGCATCAACCGCCTCCTGCATGCCCTGCTCCTGGATGCCAAAGCTCCAGTCCGGCGTCATCCAGCGCGGATTGGCGATCGGCGTGTAGGGGAAGGCCTGGCCGACGATGGCCACCGGCACGCCGTTGATGTTGCGGATGACGTAGGGCTTGAAGACCGGATCCTCGAAATCGGTGGTCTTCACGTTCTGGGCGACGATGTCGATGCGGCCGGCGAAATCCTTCTCCTCGATCTCCTTGACGCGCTCGGCGCCATAGGTCGATTCCCAGTGCAGCGTCATCACATCCACGCCGAGCAGCTTGCAGGCGTCGACCATGTCCTGCGCCTTCGTCCACAGCGCGGTGGCCGAGCCCTGCCAGGTGTCGCCGCCGTCGAGCAGCAGCGCGCCGGAGCGGCTGGCCTTCAACTGTTTGACCAGCGTCGCCAGGTGGGCGAAGCCGCCGACCCTGCCGTAGGTCTTCGCCGCCTCGACGAAATCCAGGCAGGTGAAGGCATGCGCCTCGATGCTGCCGGGCCGGATGCCGAAGTGCTTCAGCAGGTGCTCGCCGACGAGGTGCGGCACCTTGCCCGACATGTTGCCGATGCCGAGGTTGACGCTGGGCTCGCGGAAATGGATCGGCAGCAGTTGCGCGTGGCAGTCGGTCATGTGCAGCAGGCTGACATTGCCGAACGCAGGCATGTCGTACAGGGCGGCGGCCGCTTGCTGCGCGCGCGCGAAACCCGAATGCAGGCTCATGCCGCCAGCCGCTGCCACCGCCAGCATCTGCATGAATTCACGACGATTCATCGACATGGATCATTCCTTTGACGAAAAAATGCCCCCACGCTCCGCCGCTGCGCGGGCCGCAAGAGGGCCAGCTTTGCACAGCCGGCCCGTTCCGCAGGCACGGAGCAGTGCTCCGCGAAACCCCTGCTCCCCCCGAGGGGGCTGTTTTCCCTTGGGGCGGCCCGGCGGCAAAAAAAACGGCCCGGGGCCGGAGCCTCGGGCCCTGCGCGATGGCATCAGCGGACGGGGCTTACTGGTTGACCGGCGAAGCGGGGTCGAACAGGAAGGCCATCACGTGGCGAATCTGGGCTTCGGTGAGGATGCCGCCGTAGCCATTGCGCGGCATGTCGCTGCAGGCGTGGTAGGCCTTGGCGTTCCACAGCTTGCCCCAGGTGTATTTGACGATCTCCTCGCCGTTGCCGCGAAGCTTGGCATAGCCTTCGAGGCTGGGGCCGATGGTGCCTTCGGACACTTCGTTCGGATCCATCGCGTGGCAGTTGTAGCAGCCGCCGCCGTTGTTGTTCGGCGTCTTGTCGGTCCAGGTCAGGCCGCGGCCGCTGGCGGCGATCTTCTGCCCTTCCTTCCAGTCGCCGCCGGTGTAGTTGCCGTCGGCCGGCCACCGGATCTTGGCCATCTCTGCGGCCTGCAGCCGCTGCATGGTTTCCGCGCCCGGAGGCGTCGGGCTGGAGCACGCTTGCTGGATCTCGTCCTGCTTCTGGCGGTCGAGGCTGGCGATGCCGTTCGCCTTGAAGGAGCTCAGCATCATCTCCTCGACCTTGGTCTGCAGTTCGTCGGCCACGGCGACGGAAGTGCACAGCGCCAGCGGCACGGCAATGAACAGTTTTTTCATGTCGTTCGCTCCCTCAGCGCTTGACGCCGGGCCACTTGGCCTCGATGCCGTTGCCCTTGCCCGCCATGAAGGTGGACAGCGCGATGATCACGTCCGAACCGAAGATCGGCTCGGCCGCACGCTGCTGGCGGAAGCAGTCCCACAGGCGGTGCTGCATGGTCCAGAACTGCGAGCTGGACACCCGGTAGGCCGGCCACGAACCCCAGCCTTCGGCCGCGCCTTCACGGGTGGTGATGTTGGGCAATTGGGTGGCGCGGATGCGCTTGCCGTCCTGGCTGTGGCAGGACGCACAGGAGAAGTCCATGACCCCGAGCCGGTAGTAGAAAGTCCGCTCGCCGAGCTCGTACATCTCCTTCACTTTCGGGTGCGACAGATCGATGGCGATCTTCTCGCCCTTGGAGTGGGTGACGACATAGGCCACCAGCGCCGCCAGCCTGGCGCGCTCGCCCTGCAGGAACTTCCCGTCGATGATCTCCTTGGACGGAATGCCCTGCAGCGTTTCCATGCAGTACATCAGGCGCGTTTCGATGTCCTGCACCCTGCCCGCGTCCTCGAAGTAGCGCGGCAACTGCGCTGCGGCACCCGCGACCACGCCCGCTCCAAGGCCCAGGTCGCACTGTTCGAGCGTGGCGTTCTTCGGTCCGCGCGCGGTGCGCCACAGTTCCTCGCCTTCCATTTCGTAGAGTTCGGCCGGATTTCCATCCGCCAGCATCTCGCGATAAGCGTCGAAATTGAGTTCTTCCTGCGCCGACGCGGGCGCCGTCAGGGCAATGCCGACGCACACGGCGACGGCCTTGATTCGTTTTCTCATTTTTTCTCCTCCATGGCTTCCATGCCGCCATGCTCTCCGTTACTCGCCTGCGCTCGTCCTTGCCGCCCCCGCCTGGCTGCGGACACGACGGGCATCAGGCGATCTGGGCTTCGTCGGTGCGGGAGTCGCCCTTGTTGTCCACCCAGCTGACGGTGACCTTGTCGCCTTTCTCGCCCCCCTTGAACTTGAAGGCGAGATAGGGATTGGTGGAAACGGACGGGCCGAATTCGGCGCTCAGCACGAGCTTGTCGTTGTGCCTGGCGGTCAGTTCGGTGATGAAGTGGGCCGGAATCACTTCGCCGGACGAATCCTTGCGCTGGCCGGTTTCCATGACGTGCGACATCAGCACACGGACTTCGGTGACGCCATCCTTGGCGGCGGCGCGAATACGCATCGGGCTTGCCATTTCGATATTTCTCCTGAATCTCTTCGTCGATCAGCCGCCGCAGCCGCCGAGCGTGACCTTGACTTCTTTCTTGGCCATGTAGAACTTGCCGTCGGCCTTGACCAGGGCATAGACGTCCGAGGTCTGCCCCATCTTGACGCGCGTCTGCACCTCGGCCTGGGTACCTTCGGGAATCGTGAAGCTGGCGGCGAGCATGTACGGATTCTTCTCGATCATGATCGCGACGTATTCGGTTCCCGGAAGCTTGCTGACCACGCCGACCGGTACCACGGCACCGTTCTCGGCGATGTCCGGCGTGTTGAGGACCACGTCGTCGCTCACGGCCGGCTTGCCGGCACCGAGCACTTCGAACGCCGCATCCAGGCTCTTGGCGCCGAAGGCCTGCTCGTTCCAGGCCGCGTGAGCCGTTTCCGGCCTGATCAGGCCCACCGTGGCCAGCAGCCCGAGCACCCCCAGGCCACCGCCTGCCTTCAGGGCATCCCTGCGTTGATGATTCATCCCGTCTCTCCTTATAGAGCTGTTACTGCGCTTTCGCGCCCTGCAAAATCCATTCGACCAGCCGTTCGATGTCGCCGTCGGCGACATGCCCTTGGGGCGGCATCGGCACCGCCCCCCAGACGCCCTGGCCGCCGGCCTTCACCTTGGCGGCCAGCTTCGCCGCGGCATCGGCCTGCCCCCGGTATTTTTGGGCAATTTCATTGTAACCGGGACCGACGATCCCTTTCTCGACGCCATGGCAGGCCATGCAGCCCTTTTCGTTGGCAAGCGCCAGCACGGCGGAGGCTGCGGCGACGGCATCGCTGCCTTCCGCAGGCTCCGGCGCGCCGGTGGGTTTGCCGCGCGTCTGGCCCACCGGGCGGTTCTGCTCCGCCAGGTTGCCGTGGGCATCCTGCGCATAGTCGGGCAGCGCCGAGGCGATCTCCACCTTCTCCTTGCAGTCCTTCATGCAGACCACATTGACGACGTCGGGCTTGCCACCGTTGCCGAGGCCGCCACCGGACGAGGGCGCGCCCGGCCACATGCCGTGCTCGGTCGTCATGCCGTTGCGGTTGGGCATGCGCGCCTGCACTTCGTGGATGTTCTCGTCGCTCAGCACGTAGTCGACCGGCACGATTTCGCCCAGGTTCAGCAGGTAGGCAAGAACCGCATAGACGTCGTCGGGCGCGAGCGACTTCGGCGCAGTCCAGGGCATCGCGCGCTGGATGTAGTCGAACAGCGTCGACACCGTCGGTACCTTCATCAAGGTTGTGCGCTGCGGGAAGGAGCCATCGATCAGCGCCGCGACGCGGCCGGTCTCGATGTCTTGCAGCGTGGTGCCGCCGGCGATAGGTGTGAACACCTCGTTGGACTCGCCGAAGATGCCGTGGCAGCTCGCGCAATGAGCTTCCCACAATTCCATGCCGCGATCGACGTCGCCGGAACCTTTCGGCAGGCCGGTGAAATCCGGCCGCACGTCGATGTCCCAGGCGCGCACTTCGGCCTCGGTCGCCGCGCGGCCGATGCCCGGATAGCGATCGAAAGCTGCCGCCGAAGCCGCGGCGGCAAGGATCCCGAGAGCGATCAGCGTCTTACAGAACCTGGACATTGCTGACCTCCCCGGACTCGACCACCTTCCAGGACTGGATGGCATTGTTGTGGTAGATGGACCGGGTGCCGCGCACCTTGCGCAACTGGCCGTAGCTCGGCTGGACATGGCCGGTTTCATCCACCGCGCGCGACTGCAGGATGGCGGGCTTGCCGTCCCACACCCAGCCGATGTTGAAGCGCGTGACCGCCTTCGACAGCACCGGCGTCTCCAGCCGCGCCTCGCGCCAGTTGATGCCGCCATCGGTGGAGACATCGACGCGGGTGATCCTGCCGCGCCCCGACCAGGCCATGCCGGAGATGTTGTAGAAGCCCTTGTCGAGCAGCAGTTGGCCGCCCGACGGCGTGGTGATGACCGATTTGCATTCCTGCACCGAGGTGTACTGGCGGTGCAGGCCATCCGGCATCAGGTCGATGTAATGCACCGCCTCGTCCTTGGTCGCCCAGGGCTTGTCGCCGACCTCGATGCGGCGCAGCCACTTCACCCAGCTCACGCCCTGCACGCCCGGCACCACGAGGCGCAGCGGATAGCCGTTCTCGGGACGCAGCATCTCGCCGTTCATGCCATAGGCGACGAAGACTTCGCCGGACTCGATCAGTTCCATCGGGATGGTACGGGTCATCGACGAGCCATCGGCGCCTTCGGCCAGCACGTAGCGGCCTTGCTTGTAGTCGGCACCGCACATGTCGAGGATTTCCTTCAGCGGCACACCGGTGAACTCCGAACAGGAGAGCATGCCGTGCGAGTACTGGACGGTGGGCACCGCGACGTTGCCCCACTCCATGCCGGTATTGGCGCCGCACTCGATGAAGTGGATGCGCGACACCGACGGCAGGCGCATCAGATCGTCCATCGTGAACACCGCATTGGTCCTGACCAGGCCGTTGATCATCAGGCGGTGCTTCGACGGATCGACGTCGTGCCAACCCTGGTGATGACGCTCGAAATGCAGGCCGGAAGGCGTGATGATGCCGAACAGCCCCTGCAAGGGCGTGAACGCCACCGACGAGCCGCCGACCCGTGTCAGGCCCGGGCTCTCGCGCCGCCGCAGGCCGCGCTCGTACCTCGACGGCATGCCGTAGGGGTTCGCCGCCACCGGCAGGCCGAGCGAAGTGCTCCACGGCGGCAGGTTCAGGATCGCAGGATCACCCTCGCCCGCAGCGCGCACCGCTGCGGGTACCGCCATCGCCGCCGAAGCGGCCAGAAAGGCCTTGCGCAGGAAATCCCGCCGCCCGTCCTTCACCGCCACGATCTGCTCGGCGGTGAGGAAATTCTCCGGTGCCGGCCTCACCCGGCCAAACCGGGCATCGATGTCTGCCATGCGTGCAATCCCCCCTCCGGATACGCTATCAGTAATGCTTATGAATGCATTTGCCTATTTAGACTCAATCTAAAAGCACATCAAAATATAGTCAAGAACTAATATTTATGCAGCGCAGCATTGGCCGCGATTCCTGCAAAGCAATGCGGAAAGCTTGCGCATGCCGCAGCATCGATGTGGCTATACTCTGCGTCGCCGGCCCTCGCCTGCACACAGAATGCGCGCCGGGCGGCCCTTTCGGGGCCTGGCGCACTCCATATCGGTACAAGAATCGGAGGGACATCCTTGTGAATCTCAAGCACGCCCTGGCCATGCTCGGCCTCGTCGGGCTCAGCGCTGCGGCGCAGGCCCAGGACCCCAATCTGGCCCGCAACCTCGCCGCCACCTGCGCGAACTGTCACGGCACCAACGGACACAGCGTCGGCGGCATGGACTCTCTCGCCGGTGAAGCCCAGGACAAGCTGATGCAGAAGCTGATGGACTTCAAGTCGGGCGACAAGCCGGCGACGATCATGCACCAGATCGTCAAGGGCTACACCGATGAACAGCTCACGCTCATCACCGCCTGGTTCGCGGCGCAGAAATAAGGGAGAGACAGGACGATGTTCACCAGACGCGATTTTCTCAAGACCGCCGGCATCGCCGCAGCAGGCAGCACCACGCTCGCCGGACTGTCCGCCTGTGCCACGGCGGGCGGCAAGAGCCGGGGCCACGTCGTCATCGTCGGCGGCGGCTACGGCGGCGCGACCGCGGCCAAGTACCTGCGCATGTGGAGCAATGGCACGGTCGACGTGACGCTGATCGAGCGCAACCCCGTTTTCATCTCATGCCCGATCTCGAACCTCGTGATCGGCGGCGTCAAGCAGATGGAAGACATCACGGTCGGCTACGACAACCTGAAGTCGAAATGGGGCGTTCGTATCGTCACCGACGAAGTCACCGCCATCGACACCGACAAGCGCACGGTCGCCACGGCGCGGAACGGTTCGCTGGGCTACGACCGCCTGGTGCTGTCGCCCGGCATCGATTTCATCCCCGGTGCAGTCGGCGGACTGGACGGCAATCAAGAGCGCATCCCGCACGCCTGGAAGGCCGGCCCCCAGACCGTGCTGCTGCGCAAGCAGTTGCAGGACATGGCCGATGGCGGCGTGTTCGCGCTGCACATTCCCAAGGTGCCCTACCGCTGCCCGCCCGGCCCCTACGAGCGCGCCTGCGTCGTCGCCAATTACCTGCGCGCCGCCAAGCCGAAATCCAAAGTGCTGGTGCTCGATTCCAACGAAGAAATCCAGTCGAAGAAGGGGCTGTTCACCAAGGCTTTCGAAAGCTACAAGGGCCTGATCGAGTACGTGCCCAACAGCTCGCTGCAGAGCGTCGATGCGGCCAGCCTCACCGCCGAACTCGAATTCGACAGCGTCAAGGCCGATGTGCTGAACGTGATCCCGCCGATGCGGGCCGGCGACATCGCGCTGAAGGCCGGCCTGCCGCTGATCAACGAGCGCTGGGTCGACATCGACTGGCTGACGATGGAAGCCAAGGGCGTGCCGGGCGTGCATGTGCTGGGCGACGCGCTGTTCCCGGCGCCGACGATGCCGAAGTCCGGCCACATGGCCAACCAGCACGCCAAGGTGGCGGCGGCGGCGATCCTGAACCTGTTCGACGGCATCGCCCCCAACCCGGCGCCGGTGGTGATGAACACCTGCTACAGCTTCGTCGACGACCGCAACGTCATCCACGTCGCCTCGGTGCACCAGTACGACGCCGAGAAGAAGCAGCCGATGCCGGTACAGGGCGCAGGCGGCGTATCGGCAGCCGCCAACGAGATCGAAGGCAAGGCGGCACTGGCCTGGGCGAGGAACATCTGGGCCGACATGCTGGCCTGAGACATCATCTCCGCTTCGAGAACGGGAGCGCGGCCATCGGCCCGCTCCCGTTTTTTCATCCCTGCCCGCTCATGCCGGCCTGCATTCGAAGCGAGAACAAGGCCGAGCAACCCGGGGATCAGTCCAGCGTGCTGACGTAGAGCGATACGGCCTTGATCTCCAGTTCGGTCAGCTTCGACGCGATCGAATGCATGACTGCGTTGTCGTTGGTACGCTCGCGCTGGCCGAAGGATTTCAACTGGCTCTCGATGTACTTGGGCACCTGTCCGGCGAGCCTGGGCAACTGGTCGGTGCCGAGCCCCCGCTCGCCATGACAGGAAGCGCAGGCGGGCACGCCCGATTCCTCGTTGCCCCGATGAAACACGAAGCGCCCCACGCCGGCGAGTTCGGCATCGCGTGCCTGGCGTGGCTTGGTCGGCTTGCTTTCGAAGAACACGCCCAGCGCCAGCATTTCCTCGGGCGTCAGGCCCTCCGCCATGCTGGCCATGGTGTCGCTCTTGCGCCGGCCGGACTGGAAGTCCGCCAGTTGCCTGGCGATGTACTGGTGATGCTGGCCCGCCAGCCGCGGATACAGGGCCGATGCACTCTCCCCGTCCGCCCCATGGCACAGCGAACAGCGTCCGGCGCTGATCTGCGCAGCCCGCTCCAGATCGACTTCGGGCAAATCCGCGGCAGTTGCAGCAAAAGATAGACAGCAGGCAAAGCCTGCCGCCGACACGGTCTTCTTCCACATTTTCATCATTCCCCCATGGCGCTCCGCGGCAAGAGAATCAAACCCGGCACGAGGGAAAATATCAGAATCCACCGCAGCGCTGAATGCGGCCTGTCGTGCAGGACCAGCCGAGTTCCAGCATCCACGGCGCCTGTGCCTGCCACAGCGCGGCCTCGACGTAGGCAACCATCGGCTGGGGCAACTGCTTGCGTGCGCACCACACCATGTCGTCGCATTTGCCGGGCTCGAGGTTCTCCGGCTCGCCGCTCCAGCGGGCCGCACGCACGAAGAAGTCGATGCGATTGGTGTCCGACAGGCGATGCACCACCCCCAGCCATTCGAGATCGCGCTCGAGCACCGACAGGCCGGTTTCCTCGCGCAGTTCGCGCACTGCAGCGGCAAGGACCGATTCGCCCGGCTCGACGTGCCCGCCGGGCAGGCTGTAGCGCCCGTCGAAGAAGCCCGTGCCGGCACGGCGCATCAGCAGCACCCGGCCTTCGCGCTCGCAGACGACGTGCACGCCGGTCGGAATGCCCGGATGCTGCATCAGTGCTTGCCGGTGCTGCCGAAACCGCCGGCGCCGCGCTCGCTGGCATCGAAATCGTCGACGACGTTGAAGCCGACCTGCAGTACCGGCACCACCACCAGCTGTGCGATCCGCTCCATCGGCTGGATGGTGAAACTGGCGCGCCCGCGGTTCCACACCGAAACGAAGATCTGCCCCTGGTAATCCGAATCGATCAGGCCGACCAGGTTGCCCAGCACGATGCCGTGCTTGTGGCCCAGCCCGGAACGCGGCAGCACCATCGCCGCCAGGCCCGGATCGGCCAGATGGATCGCCAGCCCGCTGGGCACCAGCGTGGTTTCCCCCGGATGCAGGGTGATCGGCGCCGGCAGGCAGGCCCGCAGGTCGAGGCCGGCGGCCCCGCTGGTGGCATAGGCCGGCGGATGCGCCTTGAGCCGTTCGTCGAGCAGTTTCACGTCGATGCGATGCATTTTCATCTCCTTGGCCGGCGCCGCAGCGCACGTCCGGTGTTCGGGGCAGGCCTCAGCGCCCCGCCGCTTCCAGCAGGCCGGCCAGGTGCTCGACGATGCCGCGGGCGAGCTCGGTTTTCGGCGCCCGCGGCAGCGGATGGCGGCCCGCATCGTCGTACAGCACGACCACGTTGTCGTCCGAACCCATGCCGTCCTGCACCAGGTTGCCCACCAGCATCGGCAGGCGCTTCTTCTGCCGCTTGCCTTCGGCGTAGGCGTCGAGATCCCGGCTCTCGGCAGCGAAACCGACGCAGAAAGGCGCATCCGGCAAGGCCGCGACTTCGGCCAGGATGTCCGGATTCTGGGTCAGTTCCAGCGTCAGGATGCCATCCTTTTTTTTCATCTTGTGCTCGGCGACTTCCAGCGGCCGGTAGTCGGCCACCGCGGCGACGCCGATGAACACGTCCGCCCCCGGCAGCGCCGCATGCACCGCGTCGCGCATGTCGCGCGCGCCCGCCACGCCGATCCGCCGGACGCCGGCCGGCACCGGCAGCGCGACCGGCCCGCTCACCAGCACGACCTCGGCGCCCGCCTGGGCGCAGGCGCGCGCCAGCGCATAGCCCATCTTGCCCGAACTGATGTTGGTGATGCCGCGCACCGGATCGATCGCCTCGAAAGTCGGGCCGGCGGTCAGCACGACCTTGCGGCCGGCCAGGCGCTTGGCGACGAAATACGCTTCCAGGTGTTCGAGCAGTTCCTCGGCTTCGAGCATCCGCCCCATGCCGACCTCGCCGCAGGCCTGCTCGCCTGCCGCCGGGCCGAACAGCGTGACGCCATCGCCGCGCACCAATGCCACGTTGCGCTGGGTGGCCGGCGCCTCCCACATCTGCCGGTTCATCGCCGGGGCGACGATCAGCGGCACGTCCCGGGCCAGGCACAGCGTGGTCAGCAGATCGTCCGCCCGCCCCTGGGCGAGCCGGGCGATGAAGTCGGCCGTGGCCGGCGCCACCAGGATGGCATCCACGTCGCGGCCGAGATCGATGTGCGCCATGTTGTTCGGCATGCGCGCATCCCACAGGTCGCTCCAGACCGGGTTGCCCGACAGCGCCTGGAACGTGACCGCGGTCACGAAGCGCGCGCCCGCCTCGGTCAGCACGACGTGTACGTCCGCTCCCGCCTTGCCCAGCAGCCGCACCAGCTCCGCCGCCTTGTAGGCCGCCACGCCGCCCGTCACACCGACGACGATCTTCCTGCCCTGTAGTGTATTCATGACATCAGCTTATAATCCCGCAGCACCGCGCTGCATTCGACGACAATCCCGGGCGGAAGCAGCCTGCCGGAGAGCCTGCATCTTCGGCAATCAGCCTTCCCCGCCAGCCTGAAGGAACCCGCGCCCATGGCAATCACCGACTGGCCCGCAGACGAACGCCCCCGCGAAAAACTCCTCGCCCGCGGTGCGGGCGCCCTGTCCGACGCCGAGCTCCTCGCCCTGTTCCTGCGCGTCGGCATCCGGGGCCATACCGCGGTCGATCTCGCACGGCAGTTGATCAGCCATTTCGGCTCCCTGACCCGGCTGTGCTCGGCCAGCGCGAGCGACTTCGCCGCCCTGCCCGGCATGGGGCTGGCGAAGTATGCCCAACTGCAGGCCGTCATGGAACTGGCGCGGCGCGCGCTGGGCGAAACGCTGTCCGAGCGTGCGCTGTTCGATTCGCCCCAGGCCGTGCGCGACTGGCTGGGCCTGCGGCTCGGCCATCTGCCGCACGAAACCTTCTGCATCATGCTGCTCGACGCCCGCCATCGCCTGATCGAGGCGGTGGACCTGTTCCGCGGCACCTTGACGCAGACCAGCGTCTACCCGCGCGAAGTCGTCAAGCTCGTGCTGTCGCGCAACGCCGCTTCGGTGATCCTCGCCCACAACCATCCGTCCGGCGCCGCCGAACCGAGCACGGCCGACGAAGTGCTGACCCGCACGCTCAAGGATGCGCTTGCCCTCATCGACGTCCGCGTTCTCGACCACTTCGTCGTCCCCGCGCACGGCAAGCCGGTCTCGTTTGCCGAACGCGGCTTGCTTTGAGGCGGGAAATCGGTTCCAATGCCGGCCCCACGAGCAATTTCCCGCACCCGGCACTTGCCTTCCTGACCCAGGATGCAGTATCCTCGTGCGTTTTCCGCAATCAGAATCCCCTGGAGCATCGTATGGCTCGCGTCTGCCAAGTGACCGGTAAAGCACCGATGGTGGGAAATAACGTTTCCCACGCCAACAACAAAACCAAGCGCCGCTTCCTGCCCAACCTGCAAAACCGCCGGTTCTGGAGCGAGGGCGAAAACCGCTGGATCCGCCTGCGCGTTTCCAATGCCGGCCTGCGCACCATCGACAAGAAGGGCATCGACGTCGTCGTTGCCGAGCTTCGCGCCCGCGGCGAGAAGCTGTAAGCAACAACACTAAACGGAGAACGCCATGGCCAAGGGCATCCGCGAAAAGATCAAGCTCGAATCCACCGCCGGTACGGGGCACTTCTACACCACGTCGAAGAACAAGCGCACCACCCCGGAAAAGCTCGAATTCAACAAGTACGATCCCGTTGCTCGCAAGCACGTGCCGTACAAGGAAATCAAGCTGAAGTAAGCTCGCCGAAGCCGGCACGGCAAGCGCCCCGGAAGCACCAAGGGCACAGGCTAGCAGAGCAAGCGAACCAAGGCAGAAGGGCCATCGAGTGATCGATGGCCCTTCTGCCTTTTGCATCCGGCGCTGCTTCAAATCGAACGTACGATGAAGCAGACATGATGTCCGCCGGATACGGCTCCGGTGTCTCCGGCTTCAGGTACGCTGGACTCAGGCGCGCTGGATGTTGGATGCCTGCTTGCCCTTGGGTCCCTGCGTAACCTCGAAGGAAACCTTCTCGCCTTCCTTCAGACTCTTGAAACCGCTCATGTTGATGGCGGAGAAGTGCGCGAACAGATCCTCGCTGCCATCATCGGGCGTGATGAAACCGAAACCCTTGGAATCGTTGAACCACTTCACGGTACCAGTTGCCATATTGCTTCGTTCCTTCAAGGTTGCTTGATGCGGCCATCTCCGGCCGGTATATCGGCGCCGCCAGCAACTTGAAGAAGCATCGACGGAAAGCACCCCGAAACCGGATTCCGGGAACGCTCCGGGAAAGCGTCGTATCAAGCCAAGACTGCGCACGGCCTCGTTTTTACGCAGTTGCCCGAAGAGCGTCAACGGTCTGACCACGGCATTTTTTTGCGGCGGCGCAACAGCCGAACCCCTTGAAATTCGCGGAAAACAACCCAGTTGTCTTGAGCGGCAAGGGCTCCAGGTTTTTTCGCAGCGCACGATCGGCACTCCATCCCTGCGCGACGGCACCGGCAAGGGCACGGCCGGATTCGCACCAGCCACGAAAGGCGTCAGAAAGTTCGCTCATCGTGTTTCTCCTGTGTTGCACTCCGCAATGACTTCATTAGAATGGTTTTCATGGGTACCCGGAAACAAGATGAATTCGTCCTCGAGGCGAAGCGGACGCGCACCCGTCCACCACCGATGTACAAGGTGCTTCTGCTCAACGACGACTACACGCCGATGGATTTCGTCATCGTCGTTCTGCAGAAATATTTCGGCATGGATCGCGAACGTGCCACGCGAGTCATGCTCCAAGTTCACAGAGAGGGCATGGGGGTGTGCGGCGTCTTTCCCCGGGACATCGCATCGACCAAGGTCGAGCAGGTCGCCTCGTTTGCTCGTCAGCATCAACATCCGCTGGCATGCGTGATGGAGGAAAATTGAATGATCGCGCAAGAGCTTGAAGTGAGCCTGCACATGGCCTTCGTGGAGGCACGTCAGAAGCGTCACGAATTCATCACCGTCGAGCACCTGCTGCTCGCCCTGCTGGACAACCCGTCGGCGGCCGAAGTGCTGCGCGCGTGTTCGGCCAACATCGACGAGCTGCGCCAGGAACTGGGCAATTTCGTCAATGAGCACACGCCGCGCATCGAAGGCAGCGACGAGATCGACACCCAGCCGACACTCGGCTTCCAGCGTGTCATCCAGCGCGCCATCCTGCACGTGCAGTCGTCGGGCAAGAAGGAAGTCACCGGCGCGAACGTGCTGGTGGCGATCTTCGGCGAGAAGGACTCGCACGCCGTCTATTACCTGCAGCGCCAGAACATCTCGCGCCTGGACGTCGTCAACTTCATCTCGCACGGCATCGCCAAGAGCCCGCCGCAGGGCAGCGGCGCGCAGAACCGCAGCGAATCGGATCAGAATGCCGACCAGGAACAGGACGAGAAGTCGGCCGGCGGCGCGCTCGAAAGCTACACCCAGAACCTGAACCAGCAGGCACTGGTGGGCAAGATCGACCCGCTGATCGGACGCGAGAAGGAAGTCGAGCGCGTCATCCAGACCCTGTGCCGGCGGCGCAAGAACAACCCGCTGCTGGTCGGCGAGGCCGGCGTCGGCAAGACGGCGATCGCCGAAGGCCTGGCACGCCGAATCATCGAAGGCCGCGTGCCGGAAATCCTCGAGAATGCCCAGGTGTTCGCCCTCGACATGGGTGCCCTGCTCGCCGGCACCAAGTACCGCGGCGATTTCGAGCAGCGCCTGAAGGCCGTGCTGAAGCAGCTCACCGAGAATCCGAACGCCATCCTGTTCATCGACGAGATCCATACCCTGATCGGTGCGGGCGCGGCATCGGGCGGCACGCTGGATGCTTCCAACCTGCTGAAGCCGGCGCTGTCCTCGGGCCAGCTGAAGTGTATCGGCGCGACCACCTACAACGAATTCCGCCAGATCTTCGAGAAGGATCACGCCCTGTCGCGGCGCTTCCAGAAGATCGACGTCGTCGAGCCCTCGGTGGCCGAAACGGTCGAGATCCTGAAGGGGCTCAAGAGCCGCTTCGAGGAGCATCACGGCATCAAGTACAGCAATTCGGCGCTGTCGAGCGCCGCCGAACTGTCGGCCAAGTACATCAATGACCGCCATCTGCCGGACAAGGCGATCGACGTCATCGACGAGGCCGGCGCCGCGCAGCGCATCCTGCCCAAGTCGAGGCAGAAGAAGACCATCGGCAAGAACGAGATCGAGGAGATCGTCGCCAAGATCGCCCGCATCCCGCCGCGCACGGTGTCCAACGACGACAAGGCTGCACTGAAGACGCTCGATCGCGACCTGAAGAACGTGGTGTTCGGCCAGAACGCCGCGATCGAAGCACTGGCGAAGGCGATCAAGATGTCGCGCTCGGGCCTCGGCAACCCGCAGAAGCCGATCGGCTCCTTCCTGTTCTCCGGTCCCACCGGCGTCGGCAAGACCGAAGTCGCACGCCAGCTCGCCTACACGCTGGGCATCGAACTGGTGCGCTTCGACATGTCCGAATACATGGAGCGCCATGCGGTCAGTCGCCTGATCGGCGCGCCGCCAGGCTACGTCGGCTTCGACCAGGGCGGCCTACTGACCGAGCAGATCACCAAGAAGCCGCATTGCGTGCTGCTGCTCGACGAGATCGAGAAAGCCCATCCGGACATCTACAACATCCTGCTGCAGGTCATGGACCACGGCACGCTGACCGACAACAACGGCCGGCAGGCGGATTTCCGCAACGTCATCATCATCATGACGACCAATGCGGGCGCCGAATCGATGCAGAAGGCGGTGATCGGCTTCTCGGCCAAGCGCGAGGCCGGTGACGAGATGGCCGACATCAAGCGCCTGTTCACGCCCGAGTTCCGCAACCGGCTGGATGCGATGATCTCGTTCAAGGCGCTCGACAACGAAGTCATCCTGCGCGTGGTCGACAAGTTCCTGATGCAGCTCGAAGCCCAGTTGCACGAGAAGAAGGTCGAGGCGCACTTCAGCGACGAACTGAAGGCCTGGCTGACCGAAAAGGGTTTCGATCCGTTGATGGGCGCCCGTCCGATGGCACGCCTGATCCAGGACACGATCCGCTCCGCGCTGGCCGACGAACTGCTGTTCGGCCGCCTGGCCAATGGCGGCAAGGTCAGCATCGAGCTCGACGAGGACGAGAAGGTCACGCTGGTCTTCGAGGAAGCGGAAACCGCCGCGACCGCCTGACATCCTCTCACCGCCGGACGGCGCCTCCCCTTTGCGGGAGGCGCCGTTTTCTTGCGCTGTCCGTATCTCAGCATCGGCGCGACCTGGGCACATATCCCCCGCCTCCTGCATGCCACGGCACAGGACGCTGGACTATCATGCGCGCTGCCGGCGACAAGCCACCCCATCGACAAGGAGCAGACATGAACATCCAGACAGCCGATCTGTGCGACGCCCACGACGACAAGCTCGCCGTCGTCAGCCCCATGTTCCGCAGCTACGGCGGACGCAGCGCCTTCGGCGGCCCGATCAGCACGCTGAAGCTCTTCGAAGACAACTCCTTCGTGCGCAAGGCGGTCGAATCCGCCGGCAACGGCCGGGTACTGGTCATCGACGGCGGCGCCTCGATGCGCTGCGCGCTGGTGGGCGACCAGCTCGCCGAACTGGCCGTCAGGAACGGCTGGGCCGGAATCATCGTCTACGGCTGCATCCGCGACTCGAAGGCCATCGGCGGCATGGACCTCGGCGTCTTCGCCCTCGGCACCCATCCGCGCAAGACGGTCAAGCGCAATGTCGGTGAAGTCGATGTGCCCGTGAGCTTCGGCGGCGTGAGCTTCGTGCCGGGCCACCACGTCTATGCCGACGAGGACGGCGTCGTCGTGTCGGAAACCGCCCTGCTCTGACGCATCGCGTGCACGGAACCGCTGCGGGACGCGGGCTCCGCACGAGCACGGACACCGCAGTGCAGCACCGAAGTGTGGAAATCCATTTCACAAGGCTCACTTTCGTTTCACCTTCCGAAATCAGAAAAACAAATCAATGTTTTCATTGATAAAAATTCTTTCTTATGTCTTATATAAGACATATTGCTGCTAAGCGGAAACCCTCCTATACTTCTTTCCCATCGACAAGGCGTTTTTCCCTCGAATGCCCTTGCGACGGATACACCGCGACCGACGCCCGAACCGGCCGCGATGGTTGACACCCTTCTGCACTGAAAAGGAAGCATCATGACGCTGACCCGCGAACAGCAAATCGCCGCTCTGGAAAAGGACTGGGCCGAGAACCCCCGTTGGAAAGGCATCAAGCGCGGCTACTCCGCCGCCGACGTCGTCCGCCTGCGCGGCAGCCTGCAGCCCGAATACACGCTGGCCCAGCGCGGCGCCAAGCTGCTGTGGGAGCGTGTCAATGGCGGCGCCAAGAAAGGCTACGTGAATGCCTTCGGCGCCATCACCGCGGGCCAGGCCATGCAGCAGGCCAAGGCCGGCCTCGAGGCCGTGTATCTGTCCGGCTGGCAGGTCGCCGCCGACGGCAATACCTCCGAGACCATGTACCCGGACCAGTCGCTGTACGCCTACGACTCGGTGCCGACCATGGTTCGCCGCATCAACAACACCTTCAAGCGCGCCGACGAAATCCAGTGGTCGCGCGGCATCAACCCCGGCGACAAGGAGTTCATCGACTACTTCCTGCCGATCGTGGCTGACGCCGAAGCCGGCTTCGGCGGCGTGCTGAACGCCTTCGAACTGATGAAGAACATGATTGCCGCCGGTGCCGCCGGCGTGCACTTCGAAGACCAGCTGGCAGCGGTGAAGAAGTGCGGCCACATGGGCGGCAAGGTGCTGGTGCCGACCCAGGAAGCGGTCGAGAAGCTGATCTCCGCCCGCTTCGCCGCCGACGTCATGGGCGTGCCGACCATCATCCTGGCCCGTACCGACGCCGAAGCAGCCAACCTGATCACCTCGGACCACGACGCCAACGACAAGCCCTTCCTCACCGGCGAACGCACCCAGGAAGGCTTCTACCGCGTCAAGAACGGCCTGGAGCAGGCCATCAGCCGCGGCATCGCCTACGCGCCGTATGCCGACCTGGTCTGGTGCGAAACCGGCACCCCTGATCTGGGCTTTGCCCGCGAGTTCGCGCAGGCCGTGCATGCCGCCTGCCCGGGCAAGCTGCTGTCCTACAACTGCTCGCCGTCCTTCAACTGGAAGAAGAACCTCGACGACGCCACCATCGCCAAGTTCCAGGACGAACTGTCGGCGCTGGGCTACAAGTACCAGTTCATCACCCTGGCCGGCATCCACGTCAACTGGTTCAACACCTTCAAGTTCGCCCACGCCTACGCCCGCGGCCAAGGCATGAAGCACTACGTCGAAATGGTGCAGGAACCCGAGTTCGCCGCCCGCGAACAAGGCTACACTTTCGTGTCGCACCAGCAGGAAGTCGGTGCCGGCTACTTCGACGACGTGACCACCGTGATCCAGGGCGGTTCGTCCAGCGTCAAGGCGCTGACCGGCTCGACCGAGGAAGAGCAGTTCCACTAAGCCGGACTGCTCTCCCATCGAGACGAAAGGCCATCCCGCGGGATGGCCTTTTTCCATTCGGGCAGCGCGCCGATCAGCCGCGCGGCTCACGCATGCCGCGTTCGCCCTTGCCGGGGCCCCTGTCACCCTTCTTGCCGAAATCATGGCGCCCCGCCTTCTGGAACTCGGCGTCGAACACCGTCTTCTGCGCGCTGCCGAGCGTGGCATAGAAGGTTTCGACCGCCTTGCGGGTTTCCGCCATATCGGCCAGGCGCAGCTTGCCGGCTTCCTCCATGCGCTGCATGCGCTCGATCGCGGTCGCCGGCCTGGCTCCCGCGCGACCTGCGGCCATGGTCTCCGCCATGCGCTCGGCGCGTGCCTTCATCGTATTCTTGAAGGTCTCGAAAGCCGGTTTCTGCTCCGCACTCAAGGCAAGCGCCAGCTCCAGCCGGGCCATCTGCAGTTCGACGCGCTGGGCCATGCGCTGCTTCACCTGTGCCGGCTCCATCTGTGCGCAGCTGGCCTTGCCGCCATGCGGGCCGTAGCCATGTCCGCCCCAGGCAAGCGCGGCCGTGGTGCCGAGACCGGCGGTGGCGATGACGGCGGCGGCGATCGAGGTCTTCATCCAGGTCTTCATGGTGCTTCTCCTTTCGGTTTGGTTCGTCGTGCCCGTCCGTTCGGGCGACGGAGTCATTTCAACACCTTGATGTAAGCCGCGTTTGTCCGTATCCCCCCGGTTTGCAGCCTCGTGTCTCCCACCCCCGGATTGATACGCTGGGATACAAAAGCAGGTGGGCGGAGGCTTAAGATTCGCCCCATCGAAAACACCGGCACCGATGCGATGAGCCAGCAAGACCACATCCTGATCGTCGATGACGACCGCGACATCCGCAACCTGCTCGCCGACTACCTCGAAAAGCAGGGCCTGCGCTGCACCACCGCAGCCGACGGGCGCGAGATGAAAGCCGCACTGGAGCAGCACCGCATCGACCTGATCGTGCTCGACGTGATGATGCCGGGCGAGGACGGCCTGACCCTGTGCCGCAACCTGCGCGCGGCCGGCGGCCCGCCGTCGAACATCCCGATCCTGATGCTCACCGCCCGCGGCGACGACATGGACCGCATCCTCGGCTTGGAAATGGGTGCGGACGACTATCTGACCAAGCCCTTCGTGCCGCGCGAACTGTACGCGCGCATCCGCGCCGTGCTGCGCCGCACGCGCGCGCTGCCGCCCAACCTCGACGCCGCGCCGCCGGCCAATGCGCGCGAGCTGCGCTTCGCCCAATGGCGGCTGGACACCGTCAACCGCCACCTGATCGACACGGCCGGCACCGTCGTCGCCCTGTCGGGCGCGGAATACCGCATGCTGTCGATCTTCCTGTCGCACCCGCAGAAAGTCCTGTCGCGCGACCAGTTGATGGAACTGACCCAGGGGCGCGAAGCGGACGTCTTCGACCGCTCGATCGACCTGCAGGTCAGCCGCCTGCGCCAGCGCCTCGGCGACAACGCGCGCGAACCGGCGATCATCAAGACGGTGCGCAACGAAGGCTACGTGCTGGCCACCGAGGTCAGCGTCGTCGCTCCGGACGCCTCATGAAACTGCCCTGGCCCCGCAGCCTGTTCGCCCGCCTGATGCTGATCCTGCTGGTCGGCGTCCTGGTCGTCATCGCGGTCAGCGTCGCGCTCTTCGTCAGCGAACGCGAGCGCATCGGGCGCAGCGCGCTGTTCGAGAGCGTGGCCCAGGAGATCGCCGCCGCCGCGGACGTGCTCGATCGCCTCGGCCCCGCCGAGCGCGCGCGCTGGATCGACGAACTCGGCCGCCGCCGGCTGCGGCTGGCACTGCGCCAGCCGTCCGAACGCCTGCAGCCGCTGCCCGCCGGCCACCCACTGCCCACGGCGCTGCGTGCCGCGATGCCGGAGCGGACCACCGCGGCCTATGCCCAGAACCGTCCCGGCATGCCGCATGCCGTGGTGGTCGCCGTGGTCGAGCTCGCCGACGGCATCCCGCTGCAGGTCCGCCTGCCCGGCATCCCGCCTTCACCCCCGATCCGTCCACCCGAGCCGGATCAGTTGATCGCCGCGCTGGCCGCGCTGGTCGGCGGCGTCGGCCTGCTGACCTGGTTCGCGGTCCGGCTGGCGACCCGCCCGCTGTCGCGCATGACCGAAGCCGCCCGTGCGCTCGGCGAGGATCCGGAGCGCGCGCCGCTCGACACCCAGGGTCCGACCGAAGTCAGCCAGGCCGCTCAAGCCTTCAACCAGATGCAGCAGCGCATCCGCGACTATGTCAGCGAGCGCACCCGCATCCTGGCCGCCATCTCGCACGATCTGCAGACGCCGATCACGCGGCTGCGGCTGCGCGCGGAGCTGGTCGACGACGATGAGCTTCGCAGCCGCATCCAGGCCGATCTCGACAGCATGCAGGCACTGGTCAAGGAAGGGCTCGCCTATGCCCGCAGCCTGGACGACGCCACGCCTGCGCAGCCGATCGACCTCGACCGGCTGCTCGAAGCCCTGCGCGACGACGCCACCGACATGGGCTGGAAAGTCCGGCTCGACGGCCGTGCCGATGCACCGCTGGTCGCCCAGCCGACGGCCTTGCGGCGCGCGCTGTGGAACCTGATCGAGAACGGCGTCAAGTTCGGCGGCGAAGTCGACATCGCCGTCGCCGCCAGGCCGGGCGCCTTCGAGATCCGCATCCGCGACCGTGGCCCCGGCCTGCCGGAAGATCAGCTGGAAAAAGTCTTCGAGCCCTTCTACCGGCTCGAAACCTCGCGCAACCGGGAAACCGGCGGCACCGGCCTGGGCCTTGCCATCACCCGCAACCTGCTGCGCCGTCAGCGTGGCGAAGTACAGCTGCGCAATGCCGCCGCAGGCGGACTGGAAGCCACGGTCCTGCTGCCGCGCTCAGGCGAAGCTGCAGCGCAGCAGTGATTTCCGCACAGGCCTGATCCGGATTCCGCGCACGCGGCGTGCCGATGTGGTTCAATGCCGGGCTCTGTCGCTGCACCGCAACATTTCATGCCTGCTTTCTGGATGCTCGTTTCCTGCCTGCTGTTCGCCTGCATGGGCGTCTGCGTCAAGCTCGGCTCGAGCACGTTCTCGACCGGCGAAGTCGTGTTCTACCGCGGCATCGTCAGCGTTGCGATGATGGTCGTGATCGCCAGGCTCAAGGGCATCCGGCTGCGCACCCCCCACTGGCGCATGCACGTGTCGCGCAGCGTGTCCGGGTCGACTGCGCTGAGCTGCTACTTCTTCGCCATCGGCAGCCTCCCGCTCGCGACTGCGGTGACGCTCAACTACACCTCGCCGATCTTCGTCGCCCTGCTGCTGGCGCTGGTCTTCCGCGAGAAGCTGCGCTGGACCGGCATGCTTTCGCTGGCGATCGGCTTTGCCGGCGTCGTGCTGCTGCTGCGCCCGACGCTGGCCGCCGAGCAGTGGCTGGGGGCGGCCGTCGGCCTCGGTTCCGGCGCGATCGCCAGCATCGCCTACATCAGCGTGCGCGAACTGGGGAAGGCCGGCGAGCCGGAAGTGCGCACGGTGTTCTGGTTCTCGCTGGTCACGATGCTGTTCGGTCTTGCCGGCGCACTGTATGCCGGCCCGCACCTGCCCGATCTGCAGGAGCTCGTCATCCTGCTCGGCATCGGCGTCTTCGGCGGCCTTGCCCAGCTCGCCATGACCCGTTCCTACAGCTACGGCCACACCATGCTGTCGGCCAACCTCAGCTACGCCACCGTCGTCTTCGCCAGCCTGTTCGGCGCCCTGTTGTGGGACGAGATCATGCCTTGGATGAGCTGGATCGGCATCGCCTGCATCGTCGCCAGCGCGATCATGATCTCGCTGCGCCCGCGCCGCAGCAGCTGAAACGGCGGCTGAGGCGCCCCCCCACTGATTGAGCCGGATCGATGCGAAGGCTATAGTAGTAGGCAACCAGTCCAAGACGACGGAGGCCGCAATGATCAGCATCGAGCACCGCGACAACCTGGTCGCTATCACCGTTTTCGGTGAATTCGCGCTGGCCGACTACAAGGAGTTCGAGGAACTGGTCAATTACAAGATCCAGTTCGCCGGATCGATCGACCTGTTTTTCGACCTGCGCGAAATGGTGGGCTTCACGCTCGACGTGGCGTGGGAGGAAATCAAGTTCTCGCGCCAGCATGCCCATGATTTCCGCCGTATCGCCGTGCTGACCGACGACCAGTGGCTGACCTGGAGCGCCTGGGTGTCACAGCTGTTCGTCGATGCCGAAGTCCAGGTATTCGACGACGAAACCGAAGCCCGTAGCTGGCTGGACATGACGGCCGAGGCTGCCGAGTGAACGCTTCCTACGCGACGCTGATCGGCCCGGTAGAGCTCGCACAACGGCTCCATTCGCCCGACTGGGTCGTGTTCGACTGCCGCTTCGATCTGTGCAATACGGATTTCGGCCTGCACGCCTATCTGGGGCAGCACATTCCGGGCGCCTTCTTCCTGGATCTGGAAACCGACCTCTCGGCGCCCCGGACGGGCGTCAACGGCCGCCACCCCCTGCCCGACCCTGCGAAGCTCGCCGCCCGCCTGGAAGCATGCGGCGTCAGCCATCATACCCAGGTGGTCGCCTACGACGACGCCTGCGGCATGTTCGCCGCACGGCTATGGTGGCTGCTGCGCTGGCTCGGGCATAACCGCGTCGCCGTGCTGGACGGTGGCCTGCAAGCCTGGTCCAGCGCCGGTCTGCCGCTCGACTCGGCCCAGCCCGAAGCGCAGCCCGCCACCTATGCCCTGGCCCCGCGGGCGAATCGGGTCGATGCGGATTTCGTCCTCGGTCATCTGGGCCAGCCGCAGATACTGCTGATCGACGCCCGCAGCCCGGACCGCTTCCGTGGCGAGAACGAAATGCTTGACCCGGTGGGCGGCCACATCCCCGGCGCCATCAACCGCTTCTTCCGCGACAACCTGCAGCCCGACGGCCGCTTCAAGCAGGCATCCGTGCTGCGCGAGGAGTTCGGCGCGCTGCTGGGGAATCATCCTCCGCAACAAGTCGTACACCACTGCGGCTCCGGCGTGACAGCCTGCGTCAACGTGCTGGCGATGGAGTCGGCCGGCCTGTCCGGCTCGCTGCTCTACGCCGGCTCGTGGAGCGAATGGTGTGCCGACCCCCGGCGGCCGGTTGCGACCGGCCCCGCCTAAGGCTCAACCCAGCCTGAACGGGGCCCGGCCTGAACGCTCCCGCGCTGCAGACCGCGCGTCAGGCGCTCACCAATCGATTTTTTCCACCTGCCCCAGCGAACGGCCGAGGAAACGCTCGCCGATCGTCTGGAAGCGCAGCGGCACGTCGCTGACGACGAAGCGGTAGCGCGCCGCAGCGCCGGCGCCGCGCGCCAGCCCCGCCTGCTGCAGGCGCCGTGCGGCGAATTCCGCCGTCGTCACCGCCGAATCGATCAGCCTCACGTCCGGCCCCGCAACGTCGCGCAGCAAGGGCTTGAGCAGCGGATAGTGGGTGCAGCCCAGCACCAGGCTGTCGACTTCCTCGGCCAGCACCGGGCGCAGGTACTCCTGCGCCGTCAGGCGCGTCACCGGGTGATCGAGCCAGCCTTCCTCGACCAGTGGCACGAACAGGGGACAGGCCTGGGAATACACCCGCACCGACGGATCGAGCTCGTGCATGCGCCGGGCATAGGCATTGCTGTTGATCGTAGTCGGCGTGCCGATCACGCCGATGCGCCGCCCGCCTGCGGGCGACACCGCGGCGCGCGCGCCCGCCTCGATCACGTCGAGCACCGGAACGCCGCGCGCCAGGCGGTGGACGAGGTCGGCAGCGACGGCCGCCATCGTGTTGCAGGCGATGATCAGCATCTTCACGTCGCAGCGCAGCAGGTAATCGGTGATCTGCGCGGTGAACTGCTCGATCGTCGCCACCGACTTGACGCCGTAGGGCACGCGCGCGGTATCGCCGAAATAGACGATGTTCTCCAGCGGCAAGCGCTCCATCAGCGCCCGCACGACGGTGAGGCCGCCGACGCCGGAATCGAACACGCCGATCGGGCGTGCAGCATCGGCAGCTTTCATGCCTCGCCGCCCTTCATGCGCAGGGCGCGGTTCAAGCCAGCACCACCGAAGCGAACTTGCGCTTGCCGACCTGCAGCACCACCTTCTCGCCTGCCTGCAGCAGCAGGCCCTTGTCTTCGGCGCGCTCGCCGTTGATGCGGACCGCCCCCTGATCGATCATGCGCATCGCCTCGGACGTGCTTCCGGTCAGCCCGGCCTGCTTCAGCACCTGGAACAGCACGATGCCTTCGGCGCCGGCGGGCACCGTCACCTCCGGGATGTCGTCCGGGATCGCGTTGCGCTGGAAACGCGCCTCGAAGTCGGCCTGCGCTTCCTCGGCGGCCTGCGCGCCATGGAAGCGCGCCACCAGTTCCTGCGCCAGCATCACCTTGACGTCACGCGGGTTGCGGCCGCCCTCGACTTCGCGCTTCAGGCCCTCGATCTCGGCCGTGGAGCGGAAGGACAGCAGATCGTAGTAGCGCCACATCAGGGTATCGGACACCGACATCGTCTTGCCGAAGATCTCCTTCGGCGCCTCCGAAATGCCGATGTAGTTGCCGAGCGACTTCGACATCTTGTTGACGCCGTCCAGGCCTTCGAGCAGCGGCATCATCAGCACGCACTGCGGTTGCTGGCCGTAGTGCTTCTGCAGTTCGCGCCCCATCAGCAGATTGAAGCGCTGATCGGTGCCACCCAGTTCGATGTCCACCTTCATCGCCACCGAATCGTAACCCTGGCACAGCGGGTAGAGGAACTCGTGGATCGCGATCGGCTGGTTGCTGCCGTAGCGCTTGGCGAAATCGTCGCGCTCGAGCATGCGGGCAACGGTCTGCTGCGCCGCCAGGCGGATCATGCCGGCGCTGCCCAGCCCTTCCATCCAGGTGGAATTGAAGCAGATCTCGGTCTTCTCGGGGTCGAGAATCTTGAACACCTGATCCTGGTAGGTTCTCGCGTTCTCCATGATCTGTTCGCGCGACAAGGGTGGCCGGGTGGTGTTCTTGCCGCTCGGATCGCCGATCATGCCGGTGAAATCGCCGATCAGGAACATGATGTGATGCCCCAGTTCCTGGAAATGGCGCATCTTGTTGATCACTACCGTGTGGCCCAGATGCAGGTCGGGCGCCGTCGGGTCAAAGCCCACCTTCACGCGCAGAGGCCGGCCGGTCTTCAGTCGCTCGGCCAGTTCGGCCTCGATCAGCAATGTGTCGCAGCCGCGCTTGATCAGCTCCATGGCGGCCTGAACATCAGTCATTCTCATTTCTCCAAAAATACATTCCCGAATGCAAGGGCAGATTTGCTAGAATTCCAGAAATTTTTTGCCCATCCCGGCCCAGGTAAGCTCATGCAGGCGAGAAAGACCAGAATTCTAGCCGAATTGCCGGCACAACTCCTCACCCGTCCCCGCCCCTGGCTGCTTGCAGGCATCGTCGGCGTCTCCATGATGGGCGTCGTGGCAGCGACTGCGGTCGCACCCGGCAACGACGACGCCGGCATCGTCGTGCGCCCGGTGATCGAGACCCTGCCCACCCCCCGCGTGGCGATCGACACCGAAACCGACCTGCCTTTCGTGCACAGCGAGCGCATCCAGCCCGGTGATTCCTTGCCGTCGCTGTTCCGCCGCCTGAACATCGAGGACAGCGAAGCACTGTCTTTCCTGAGCACCTCTGACGAAGGCAAGCAGGCCGTCCGGCAGTTGCGTGCCGGCCGGTCGGTCATGGCGATGGTGCATGCCGATGGCCGTCTGGCTTCGTTCAGCCTGCCGGTCGGCAATGGCGAACAGCGCCTGGTGGTCGAGCGCAAGGACGATGGCACGCTCCAGCTGCGCGCGGCCGAAGCCGCCGCACAGAGCACGCTCGTCGAGATGCGCTCGGGCACGATCCGCAGCTCCCTGTACGGCGCAACCGATGCCGCAGGCGTACCCGACAGCGTCGCGACCCAGCTCGCCGATATCTTCGGCACCGAGATCGACTTTCATACCGACCTGCGCAAGGACGACCGCTTCAGCGTCGTCTACGAAATGGTCTACCAGGACGGCAACGCCGTCCGTGCCGGCCGCATCCTGGCCGCCGAGTTCATCAACCAGGGCAAGCGTCACGCCGTGGTGATGTACCGCGGCCCGAGCGGCAAGGAACAGTACTACACCGACGACGGCCGCAGCCTGCGGCAAGGCTTCCTGCGTTCGCCGCTGGAGTTCTCGCGCATCAGCTCGGGCTTCGGCCGCCGCCTGCACCCGATCAACCGCAACTGGCGCGAACACAAGGGCACCGACTTCGCCGCCCCGACCGGCACGCCGATCAAGGCCACCTCCGATGGCGTCGTCGAGCTTGCCGCCTCCCAGCGCGGTTACGGCAACATCGTCATCCTGAAGCACCGCGGCAACATCTCGACCGCCTACGCCCACCTCAGCCGCTTCGCCACCGGCATGCGCAAGGGCAAGGAAGTCAGCCAGGGCGACATCATCGGCTACGTCGGCTCGACCGGCTGGGCGACCGGCCCCCACCTGCACTACGAAGTCCGCATCAACAACGTCGCCCAGAACCCGATGACGGTCGCACTGCCGATGGCGGACTCGCTGAGCCCCAGGGAGCTGGCTGCGTTCAAACGCGACACGGCCGACCTCCGCAACCGCTTTGCGCTGCTCAACTACGAACTGGCCAGAGCAGACTGAAGCACGGTGGGCAGCTGCCCACCGTTCGAGTCGGCTACAAGCCGCCAGCCATCTGTTCTGACACCGATCTCAGCAAAGCAAGACGGGGGCGCCAAGGCGCCCCCGTTCTTTTCCTGCGACCGGAGAATGCTCAGGCCGAGAACGACGAACCGCAGCCACACGTGCTGCTGGCATTCGGGTTGCGGATCACGAACTGCGAACCCTCGAGACCTTCGGTGTAATCGATCTCGGCGCCGACCAGGTACTGGTAGCTCATCGAGTCGATCAGCAGCATCACGCCATTCTTCTCGTAGGTCGTATCGTCCTCATTCACCTCCTCGTCGAAGGTGAAGCCGTACTGGAAGCCCGAGCAGCCGCCGCCGCTGACGAACACGCGCAGCTTCAGTTCGGGATTGCCCTCTTCCTCGATCAGTTCGCGCACCTTGTTGGCCGCGCTGTCGGTGAAGACCAGGATGTCGGGGGTTGCGACTTCTGCGCTCATGATTTCTCCTCTGTAGGGGGATGCGGCGAATGATGGGCCCATCCGCTCTGCACTTGAAAGGTTCGGATCGTGCTCCGTGCCCGAGGTTCCCGTCAAGGACTGACCGGGACGATGTCCAGCCCGGTCTCTTCATCGAAACCGAACATGATGTTGAGGTTCTGCACCGCCTGCCCGGCAGCCCCCTTGACGAGGTTGTCGATGACCGACAGCACGACGATGGTGTCTCCGCCCTGCGGACGATGGACGGCGATGCGGCACAGATTCGACGCGCGCACGGAGCGCGTCTCGGGGTGGCTGCCGGCAGGCATCACGTCGACGAAAGCCTCGCCCGCATAGCGTTTCTCGAACAAGGCCTGCAAGTCGGGCAGTTCGACGCCCTGCTTGATCCGGCCATACAGGGTGGCATGGATGCCGCGGATCATCGGCGTCAGGTGAGGCACGAAAGTCAGGCCCACCGCCCGCCCCGCCGCAAGCGACAGACCCTGGCGGATTTCCGGCAGGTGGCGGTGCCCCGGCACGCCGTAGGCCTTGAAGCTGTCGGCTGCCTCGGGCAACAGCGTATGGACTTCCGCCTTGCGCCCCGCACCGGACACCCCGGACTTGGCATCCGCGATCAGATGGTCGGTGTCGACCAGACCGGCTTCGACCAGGGGCAGGAAGCCGAGCTGGACGGCGGTCGGGTAGCAGCCCGGGTTTGCCAGCACGCGCGCCTTGCGGATCTGCTCCCGGTTCACTTCGGGCAGGCCATACACTGCCTCGGCGACCAGTTCGGGCGCGGCATGCTCCATGCCGTACCACTTCTGCCACTCGGCCACGTCACGAATGCGGAAATCGGCGGCCAGGTCGATCACGCGGACACCGGCGGCGACGAGTTCCGCCGCCTGCTTCATCGCAATGCCGTTGGGCGTGGCGAAGAACACCGCGTCGCACTTCTCGAGCGCGGCATCCTGCGGCGCGACGAACTTCAGATCGACGCGGCGGCGCAGGCTCGGAAACATCTCGGCGACCGGCATGCCGGCTTCGCCGCGCGACGTGATCGCAGTCAATTCCACCTGCGGATGACGCGAAAGCAGGCGCAGCAACTCCACGCCCGTGTAACCGGTACCGCCGACAACACCTACCTTGATCATCTCGATTCCTTTTTGCGAGTCAGGACGTGGCATCGATTATCTCACCCCGGCGGCCAAGGACAATGAAGAAGCGATGAAGCCGAAGCTCCGTATCCGGCACACGAACACCCTGGATATCCTCGACTGCGGCAGGGGAATGCAAAAAGCAAAAAGCCGCCCCTCGGGACGGCTTTCCGCATGCAGCCAGAAGCGATCAGCGCTTCGAGAACTGCTTGGCACGGCGCGCCTTGCGCAGACCGACCTTCTTGCGCTCGACTTCACGGGCATCGCGGGTCACGAAGCCGGCGGCACGCAGTTCGCCCTTCAGCTCGGCGTTGTAGTCGACCAGCGCACGGGTGATGCCGTGACGCACGGCACCCGCCTGGCCGGACTCGCCACCACCGGTGACATTCACCATGATGTCGAACTTGCCTTCGTTGCCGGTCAGCACCAGCGGCTGGCGCACGATCATGCGGCCGGTTTCACGCGAGAAGAACTCGTCGACCGGCTTGCCGTTGACGACGATGCTGCCGGTGCCCGGCTTGATGAACACACGGGCAACCGCGGTCTTGCGGCGGCCGGTTCCGTAGTTGTAAGTCACAGCCATTTATCGGCTCCTGTCAGATCTCGAGAATTTGCGGCTGCTGAGCGGTATGCGGATGCGACGGACCCGCGTAGCACTTCAGCTTCTTCAGCATGGCGTAGCCCAGCGGGCCCTTCGGCAGCATGCCCTTCACCGCCTTCTCGAGCACGCGCTCGGGGAAGCGCTGCTGGAGCTTGGTGAAGTTGGTTTCGTAGATACCGCCCGGGTAGCCCGAGTGACGGTAGTACTTCTTGTCCTGCGCCTTGTTGCCGGTCACGCGCAGCTTTTCGACGTTGACGACGACGATGAAGTCGCCCGTATCAACGTGCGGGGTGTAAATGGCCTTGTGCTTGCCACGCAGACGGCGGGCGACTTCGGCGGCAAGACGGCCAAGCACCTTGTCCGTGCCGTCGACAACGAACCAGTCGCGCTTGACCTCGTGCGGCTTGGCAGAAAACGTCTTCATGTAAAACCTCGATTTTTGTCAGGCCGGACACATTCAGGCCGTCAAACGGAAAGCTCGCAAGCTTAATGGGAGCACTACTCCCGTGTCAATCACTAAACGAAGCACCGATGGCATTCGAGCAGTGCAGGCGAAAAAAAACGCAGTCCGCGAGGACTGCGTTAAATCCACACCAAAGGAGGAGGGTGGAGGAGACACCATTTGGATCGGCGCGTCGTTGTTGCCGCGTCAGCGATCCGACTGAGGTGCATTATCCAGACTCCACCCTGCTCCCGCAAGCAGAATTTTGTGCATTGCACTATAAATGTTTTGATTTTTTGATAAGACGGGTTTATCAAACATCACTCCATTGATTTTAATCAATTTTTCAAAATTCGAAGACGGCAAATGCTCTCGATGACGACGTACTCGCCCCATCTTCCGAAGCATGATTTGTGCACCGCAAGAATACGGCTCCGTATTGTTCCGCACGACGGCCGCGCTGACGGGCTCGCACGCCCTGAAAGCCCTCACCCGGTTGCTCTCCGGTAGAATCCGCGCCAGCAGCGCACGGCCCTCCCCGGCGGCTCACCGCTCTCGAACAGGAAAGAAACACATGGAATGCACGATCAGATGGTCCGACGGCATGAGCTTCATCGCCGAAACCGGCTCCGGCCACCTCGTCACGATGGACGGCGCACCGGAGGCAGGCGGCCGCAATCTGGCACCGCGGCCGATGGAACTGATGCTGGCCGGCGCGGGAGGCTGCACGGCCTTCGACGTGGTGCTGATCCTCAAGCGCGGCCGCCACGACATACGCGGCTGCAGCGTCCGCCTGGAAGCCGAGCGGGCAGACGCCGACCCCAAGGTGTTCACCCGCATCCGCTTCATCTACACCATCACCGGACGCCAGTTGAAGCGCGAGGCGGTCGAACGCGCCATCCACCTGTCCGCGGAAAAATACTGCTCGGCCTCGATCATGCTCGGCAAGACCGCCGAGATCACACACGAGTGCGAGATCGTCGAAGTCGACTGAGCGTATCAATCAAGCATTCTTTGGATTTGGATAGTCCTGCCGACAGCCCGGCTTTTCCGTAGGAGCGGCTTCAACCGCGAATGCAGCCTTGCAGCCCTGATCGCGGCAGAAGCCGCTCCTACAGGTACGGTGTTTTCTTCAGATGCGGTAGGTCAGCGTCGTCATCACCTTGGAGGCGAGCTTCATCGCCCCCTTCACCGGCGCGGGCAGTTCATGCCCACCCAGCCGGATCGCCATTTCGGCATGCTCGGCCTCATCGATCTTCATCTGCTCGACGACCGCGCGCGATTTCTTGTCGTTTGCCGGCAAGGTATCGAGATGCCCCTTCAGATGATTCTCGACCTGGCGTTCGGTTTCGGCCAGGAAGCCCAGATTCCATCGGTCACCGAAACGGCCCGCCAGCAGGCCGAGGCCCAGCGCCCCGCCGTACCACAGCGGATTGAGCAGGCTCTTGCGACCGCCGAGCTCGGCAATGCGGCGCTCGGTCCACGCGAGATGCTCGGTTTCCTCCTGGGACGCCTGCCTCAGCGCATCGCGCAGCGACGGATCCCTCGACATCAGCGCCTGCCCCTGGTACAGCGCCTGGGCGCAGATCTCGCCCACATGGTTGATCCGCATCAGCGCCGCGGCATGGCGGCGCTCCGCCTCGCCCAGCTCCGCCTCTGGCAGGCCTTCGCCCGGGACTGCGCGAATGCTGCGCGCCGGCGCGAAGACCGTGCGCAAAGCCTTGTCGAATTCGATGATGGCGGTGTCGATCATTATCGGACTCCGTAGGTTCTGGACGGGTCGAGCGGATTGCGCAACAGGCGCAGCGCATGTTCGAGATCGCGCGGCGCAGCCGGTCCGTCGCAGAAATGCTCGTATGCCAGCGCCGCCCGCGGGCGGTTGTAGGCATTGTCGCTGATCGGCTGCCAGTCGCTCTTCTTCATCGGCGTCCATTCGCCACTCCGGCGCCCGCTGGCGTAGATCCTGCGTTCGCCGGTCGCGCAGCGCAACCCTTCATATGTGATGTTCTCCGCACCGCCGGGCGTGCGCACCACCAGGGTGTAGCGGACCACGCGGTCTTCACCGACGCTGACGCTGCCTTCATCGACGAAAAAGCTGTTCGGCGACGCACTGCTGACGAAGAAGGCCCGCAGGCGGGAATCGTCCACTGGCGGCGGCATCGTCACCTCGGCCTCCTGCCAGTCGGGATCCTCGTCGAACAGCAAACCGCCCAGGGCGCTGCCGGAAACCAGGGTCAGCGCGGCAAGCCCTGCGCCGACGGCACTACGTACACGTGAATTCAATCCCAGCAGCCTCCAGGGAGATGACAAGGCGCCGCCCGCCGATCAGCGCTGCGACGCACCGAGAACCACCGGTACCGGCTGCTCGGGTTCGGGCAGGCGGTAGCTTTCCGGCAGATCGAAGTTGCGCGACCGGAACAGCACGCGCGCCAGTTCGACGAGCGCCATCTGATACACCTGCCGCTTGAACTCGATCACCGCATCCAGCGGCACCCAGTAGTTGCTCCATCGCCAGGCATCGAATTCCGGGTGCGAGCTCGCACGCAGGCAGACGTCGGTATCGCGCCCCACCAAGCGCAACAGAAACCAGATCTGCTTCTGTCCACGATAGGTGTTGCGCCATTCGCGCCGTATCCAGTGCCGCGGCACTTCGTAGCGCAGCCAGCCCCGCGTGCGGCCGAGGATCTTGACGTGCTCCGGACGCAATCCGACTTCCTCGAACAGTTCCCGGTACATCGCCTGCTCCGGCGATTCGCCGTGCTTGATGCCACCTTGCGGAAACTGCCAGGAATGTTCGCGGATGCGCTTGCCCCAGAAAACCTCGTTGCGCGCATTTACCAGAATGATGCCGACGTTCGGGCGAAAGCCTTCACGATCAAGCATGACTAACCTTCAAATTCGGTTGATTGACATCGATTTTTTCACACTTGGGTGCGCTTTGAAAGCGCACCATCGGCGTGCATCGACCCGCCACACCCGATACAAGCCTTTGCAGGCGGCGCCTTGCGCTAGAATCGCGCGTTCGACAACACCTTTCCAGACAGAAGACTCTCATGCGCGCCAGCCAGTTCCATCTGTTCACCCTCAAGGAAGCTCCCTCCGACGCCGAAGTCGTCAGCCAGAAGCTGATGCTGCGCGCCGGCATGATCCGCAAGGCCGCAGCCGGCATCTACAGCTACATGCCGATGGCGCTGCGCTCGATCCGCAAGGTCGAGGCGATCATCCGCGAGGAAATGAACCGCGCCGGCGCGATGGAGCTGACCATGCCGCTGGTGCAGCCCGCCGAGCTGTGGCAGGAAACCGGCCGCTGGGACAAGATGGGCCCCGAGCTGCTGCGCCTGAAGGACCGCCACGAGCGCGACTTCGCCATGCAGCCGACGTCCGAGGAAGTCGTCACCGACATCGCCCGCCAGGAACTGAAGAGCTACCGTCAGTTGCCGCGCAACTTCTACCAGATCCAGACCAAGTTCCGCGACGAGCGCCGGCCGCGCTTCGGCATCATGCGCGGACGTGAATTCACGATGAAGGACGCCTACTCCTTCGACCGCAGCGAGGAAGCCGCCGGCCGCAGCTACGACGCCATGTTCGCCGCCTACACGCGCATCTTCGACCGCCTCGGCCTCCAGTACCGCGCCGTCGCCGCCGACACCGGCGCCATCGGCGGCGACCGCTCGCACGAATTCCAGGTCATCGCCGACACCGGCGAGGACGCCATCGTCTACTGCCCGGACTCCAGCTACGCCGCCAACATCGAGCTGGCCGAAGCCGTGTCGCTGCTGCCGGGCCGCGCCGAAGCAAAGCAAGCCCTGGAGAAAACTCCGACCCCCGGCAAGGCCACCTGCGAGGACGTCGCCGAGCTACTCGGCGTGCCGCTCGCCACCACGGTCAAGTCGCTGGTGCTGGCCACCGACGACGTCGATGACAAGGGCGCGCCGGCCGGCGTCACCGTCTGGCTGCTGCTGGTGCGCGGCGACCATGCCCTGAACGAGGTCAAGGCCGGCAAGCTGGAAGGCCTGAAGGCCGGCTTCCGCTTCGCCACCGAGGTGGAAATCCTCGAGCACTTCGGCTGCAAGCCGGGCTACCTCGGCCCGATCGGGCAGAAGAAGCCGGTCAGGATCGTCGCCGACCGCACGGTCGCCGACATGGCCGACTTCATCTGCGGCGCCAACGAAGCCGACTATCACTTCACCGGTGTCAACTGGGGTCGCGACCTGCCCGAGCCGGACCTCGTCGCCGACATCCGCGACGTCGTCGAAGGCGACCCCTCGCCCGACGGCAAGGGCGTGCTGGCCATCCAGCGCGGCATCGAGGTCGGCCACGTCTTCTACCTCGGCACCAAGTATTCCAAGGCGATGAACGCCACCTTCCTCGACGAGGACGGCAAGCCCAAGCATTTCGAGATGGGCTGCTACGGCATCGGCGTGACCCGCATCCTGGGTGCTGCGATCGAGCAGAACCACGACGCCCGCGGCATCGTCTGGCCGGTGGCGATCGCACCTTTCGAAGTCGTGATCTGCCCGGTCGGCTGGGGCAAGTCGGAAGCCGTGCGCGACGAAGCGCAGAAGCTCTACGACACCCTGCTGGCGCAGGGCGTGGACGTCATTCTCGACGACCGCGACGAACGCCCCGGCGTGATGTTCGCCGACTGGGAACTGATCGGCGTGCCGCACCGCGTCACCATCGGCGACCGCGGGCTGAAGGAGGGTCTAGTGGAATACCAGGGGCGCCGCGACGCCGAAGCCGGCAAGCTCGCTGCCGGCGACATCGCAGCCCACATCCTGGGCCTGCTCGGCAAGGCCTGAGCCGTGCGCCCCCCGCCAGCCCTGCTCCATGCTGCTGCCGCGCTGCTGTTCGCGCTGGCCGGCAATGCCGCGCAGGCCGGCGCGCAACAGTACGAACCGCTGGCTGCCAGCGTGCGCGCGGCACTGCACGAAGCGGTCAGCGACGCAGTGGCGCCGATGTTGCCGATTCCCGACGCCGGCGAGCGCGCGCAGTGGCTGGCCGAAATGTCGCGCCGGCTGCAGAAGCGGATTCCGGACGCCGCCTACCGCAACGAACTGCTGACCAGCATCCACTACGAAGCCACCCGTGCCGGCCTGGACCCGCAACTGGTGCTCGCCCTGATCCAGGTCGAAAGCAACTTCCGCAAATACGCGATCTCGTCGGCCGGCGCGCGCGGCTACATGCAGGTGATGCCGTTCTGGCTCAAGGTCATGGAGCGCCCGGACGACAACCTGTTCCACCTTCGCACCAACCTGCGCTACGGCTGCACGATCCTGCGCCACTATCTCGACATCGAGAAAGGCGATCTCTTTCGCGCACTCGGCCGCTACAACGGCAGCCTGGGCAAGCCGGGCTACCCGAACCTGGTGCGCACAGCGTGGGAAAAGCAATGGAGCTGGCAGGCCCAACGGCTCGCAGCCAGCTCCACCACGCTCACTCCCACGGAGTAAATCGAATCCGCGGGGGGCGGCACGCCCCCCCGCTGCGACATCAACCGGCCACTGCCGCAATCGGCTTGCTGTCGTTGCCGCGGCTCTCGACCGCGCGCAACCCTTCCTTGGCTCCCGCCCTGGTGAGCGACTGCACATCACCGGACACTTCGCCGCCTTCCTCGATCAGGATCTTGCCGTAGCGAATCTTGCCGCTGACCCGGCCGGTGGCGTGGATGATCAACTGCTGGCGGGCCGTCAGCTCGCCTTCGAAACGGCCGTGGATCTCGGCGACATCGATGCCGACCGTGCCTTCGTAGGAACCATTCTCGGCAATCCGGATGACGCGGCTGTCCATCGTCGCCTCGACCCGGCCTTCGACGACCAGGGTATCGCAGTCAAGGATCTCGGCGCCCTTCAGTTTGACGTCGGGCCCGACGATCAGGCGGCTGCCGCCCGTCGCAGTCTCCACGGGCGCAGCGGACTCGGACTTCGCCGAATCCGCCTTGGTCACCTCCTGCACCGGGTCGGAGGACGCCGCCGCGCTGGACGGGGAAACGCTGCTTCCCATCGTTGCGGGTCGCGTCGGCGCGGAGCGCTGGCCAACGGATTCGGTCTGCTTCGGAAAAAGATTCGGCTTGTTGAACATGACATCTCCTTGAACTGGCTTCAACCGTCCGACACGGTTGCTGAACCTCCAGCGCATTCGCAAGCCTCATGCCACCCATTTCTTTCCCGAGTGATTTCAAATGCTTGAAAGCCAAGTCACGGCGACATGCCGCGGTCGTACCGTCATGGTGGCGCCGATTTTGTCGCCTCATCCCGACAGCGATTCGGACATATCATTGCAACTCGCTGTTATTCAAAAATTTTTCAGTGTCACATCGGAGCGACAAGCACCGGAAATTACCCGAACCGAGCCGATTTGCCCGCACCAGCGACCTCGTGGCTCGTTAGAATCATGAAGTCCGCACTTTTCCGCAGAGCGCCCTAAAAATGTTGCGTCCGTCATTCAGTTCGACTCTGCTCGCGAGCTTCCTGTCGATCGTCGCCATCCTCGGCGCCGCAGCCGTCAGCGGCTGGCTCGACCTCGAAAGCTTCGCCCGCGACAGCCGCCGCAGCGCAGCCGCCTTGCTCGAGCTCAACAGCGACATGCAGCAACTCGCCGAACGTACCGTCGATTTCGAACGCGGCGCCCGCCAGTATCTGGTGCATGAGGAGATCTCCTTCCTCGAACGCTCCAATGGCGCCCGGGCCGAGGCCCTCGCCGCCCTGGCCCGTATCGAGACCCAACTGGCCGATGCCGCCCCACTCGCCTCCCGATGGCGCGAACAGGCCGCAGCAGCCGACGCCGCAGTGGCGGGCGATACCACCGCCATCCCTCTCGAACTGCGCAGCCGGACTGCGGCCACCGCCCTCGCGGAGCTGGCTCGGCTCAACGATGGCCTGGCCCAGACCGTTCGCACGCACATCATTGACAGCAACGGCAAGTCGCTCGACACCCTCGACCAGCGCCGCGAACAGCTGACCTGGCAGATTCTCGGCGCGCTGGCACTGTCCGTCGTCCTTGCCGCACTGACCGGCTGGTGGCTGCTTCGCCCTCTGCGCCACATCGAGCGGAGCATCTCGGACCTCGGCGAGAATCGCCTCAACCAGGCCATCCGCATCGGCGGCCCGGCCGATCTGCGCCGGGTCGGCAAGCAGCTCGATTGGCTGCGCGTGCGCCTGAGCGAACTGGAAGCAAACCGGAACCGCGTGCTGCGCCACGTCTCCCATGAACTCAAGACACCGCTCGCCTCGCTGCGCGAGGGCGTCTCGCTGCTCGCGGACGGCGTGCTCGGCCGGCTCACGCCCGAGCAGCAGGAAGTCACGGCCATCCTCGAGCACAATACGCGCGCCCTGCAGGAACGCATCGAACAGCTGCTGCACTACAACGCCATCCAGTTCGACTCCCGTCGCCTCGACCTGCAGCCGAGCGCCTTGCTGCCGATGGTGCGCGAAGTCGCCAGCGAGCTGCAGTTGCAGGCGCAGGCACGCGGCGTGGCGATCGACATCGTCGGCGATGCCCCGCTCGTGCGCGCCGATCCCGGCAAGCTGCGCATCGCCTTGTCGAACCTGATCGCCAACGCCGTCGGTTTCAGCCCGACCGGCAGCAAGGTGCGGGTCGAGCTATCCGCGCAGGACGAAAAAGTGCTCATCGACTGTATCGACGACGGCCCCGGCATTCGGCCGGAAGAATCCGAACGCATCTTCGAACCCTTCTTCCAGGGCAGCCATCCCGATGAGCGCACCTCCAAAGGCACCGGCATCGGCCTGGCGATCGTGCGGGAATTCATTGCCGCGCATCACGGCAAGGTTTCCGCGCTTCCAGTCGAACGCGGCGCCCATTTCCGAGTCGAACTCCCCCATGCGACCTGAACTCCGTCCGAGCCCGATGCCGCGAGCCACCGCAGCTGCCGCTCCGTCCGGCGCCCCGTCTGCCGCCCTGCTCCTGCTGCTGGGCGCCTTGCTGCTGTCGAGCTGCGCCGCGCTACCCCGTCTCGACGGCGCCGAAGGCGGAGCTGCACACCATGGCGAAACGCAGGCCAGCACCGCCGAGCAGACCATGCAGGCGGCAATCCGCGCCGCCAGGCCGCGCCAGTCCAACCTGCCGCGCGCCCGAAGCCTGCTGCAGGGGCTGCTGGCCGCCGAAGACGCCGAATCGCGTGCGCTCCATCCATACGCGCGCGCGCTGCTCGAGCAAATCCAGGAGCGCCAGCGCCTCGCCGGGCTCAACGAACGCCTCGGCCAGCAGCTCGAACAAAGCGCCGGAGCACTCAAGGACAGCGAACAGCGCAACGAAGCGCTGCAGCGCAAGCTCGATGCACTGGCCGAAATCGAGCGCAGCCTTGCGCCGCCCGTGCCGGCCGCGCCGCGCACGCGTTCGCAGTGAGCCGGCGCCCCCCGCCCGTCGAGGCGTCATGCGCACAGCATGTGTTGCTGATCGACGACGACGCCGACCTGCTGCGGCTGCTGTCGATGCGCCTGAAGGCCAGCGGCTATCGTGTCGCCACGGCCGCATCCGCCGTCGAAGCGCGCAGCCGGCTCGGCGCCGAGCGCTTCGACCTGGTGCTCAGCGACGTGCGCCTGCCCGACGGCGACGGCCTCGCCCTGTTCGATGAAATCCGCCAGCAGCACCCGGCCCTGCCCGTCATCCTGATCACCGCCCACGGCACGATTCCGGATGCGGTCGAAGCCACCTCACGCGGCGTCGCCGGCTACCTGACCAAGCCTTTCGACAGCCAGGCGCTGCTGGCACGCATCGCCCAGACCCTGCAGCTCGGCGCTCCCGCCCCTGCCGCCGGCCAGGCCGCGGACGACGGCTGGCGGGCCGACATCATCAGCCACAGCACACGCATGCACGCGCTGCTGGACGAGGCCAGGCTGGTTGCCGCATCGGACGCCAGCGTGCTGATCCGCGGCGATAGCGGCACCGGCAAGGAACTCCTCGCCCACGCCATCCACCGCGCCAGCCCGCGTGCCGCCGCGCCTTTCGTCGCCATCAACTGCGGCGCGATCCCGGAACCCCTGCTCGAATCCGAACTGTTCGGCCACCTCCGCGGCGCCTTCACCGGTGCCACCAGCCACCGCACCGGCCTGGTGCAGGCTGCACATGGCGGCACGCTGTTCCTCGACGAGATCGGCGACATGCCGCCTTCGCTCCAGGTCAAGCTGCTGCGCGTGCTGCAGGAACGCGCAGTGCGCCCGGTCGGTGCCACCCGCGCCGAGCCGGTCGATCTGCGCATCCTGTCCGCAACCCATCGCGACCTCGATGCCGCGCTGGCCACCGGCCAGTTCCGCGAAGACCTCTACTACCGCATCAACGTCGTCAGTCTGGAACTGCCCACGCTCGGCGAACGCCGCGAGGACATCCCGCTGCTGGCCGAGCATTTCCTGCGCCAGGTGGCACGGAAATACGGCAAGGAACTGAGCGGCTTCGCCCCGGACGCGCTCGAGGCGCTGGCCATCGCCAGATGGCCCGGCAACGTGCGCCAGTTGCAGAACGTCATCGAGCAGGTCTGCGCACTGGCGACGACGCCGCTGATTCCGCGCAGCCTGGTCGAACGCGCGCTGCGCGTGCAGCCGATCGAGGCCCTCGACTATGCCGAAGCCAAGCGCCGCTTCGAGCGAAACTACCTGATACAGCTCCTGAAACTGACTGCGGGTAACGTTTCGGACGCTGCACGGCTGGCCGAACGCAACCGCACCGAGTTCTACCGCCTGCTGCAGCGCCACGGCCTGACGCCCGACCTGTTCCGCGGCGGCAGTCCGGATGCAGAACGCTGAACAGACCAAAGGAGCATGCCATGATCAAGCGCCAGACCATCGCCACCCTCATCACCACCACCGCGCTGGCCTATGCCATCTGCACGCCGGCCCAGGCCACCAGCCTGCTGCCGACCATGGAGATCGACGTGCCGAGCAACTGCAGCGGCGACAAGCACGACGCCGGCGGCACCAAGGACAAGACCGGCAAGCCGGTCCAGAGCTGAACCCGGCTCATCCGGGGCATGGGGGAGCGGGGACGAGCGCTCCACTCTCCCCGCCCGACGATCGGGATCAGGCCGTGCCGCCCACCGTCAGCCCGTCGATGCGCAGCGTCGGCTGGCCGACGCCCACCGGCACGCTCTGGCCGTCCTTGCCGCAGGTGCCGACGCCGGGGTCGAGCCGCATGTCGTTGCCGATCAGCTTCACCTTGGTCAGCGCATCCGGGCCGTTGCCGATCAGCGTCGCCCCCTTGACCGGGCGAGTCACCTTGCCATCCTCGATCAGATAGGCCTCGGCGGTGGAGAACACGAACTTGCCCGAGGTGATGTCGACCTGGCCGCCGCCGAAGTTCACCGCATACAGGCCCTTCTTCACCGACTTGATGATCTCTTCCGGGTCCTTGTCGCCGTTCAGCATGTAGGTGTTGGTCATGCGCGGCAGCGGCAGATGGGCGAAGGACTCGCGCCGGCCGTTGCCGGTCGGCGCCATGCCCATCAGGCGGGCATTCATCATGTCCTGCATGTAGCCGGTGAGGATGCCGTCCTCGATCAGCACCGTGCGCCGGGTCGGATTGCCTTCGTCGTCGATCGACAGCGAGCCGCGGCGGTCCGGCAGCGTGCCGTCATCGACCACGGTGACGCCCCTGGCCGCGACCTGCTGGCCGATGCGGCCGGAAAAGGCCGAACTGCCCTTGCGATTGAAATCGCCTTCCAGGCCGTGGCCGATCGCTTCGTGCAGCAGGATGCCGGGCCAGCCCGGCCCCAGCACCACCGGCATGCTGCCGGCCGGCGCCGGATCGGCACCGAGGTTGACGCGCGCCTGATGCACTGCGGCGTGCGCATACTCGTGCAGGCGCTCGTCGCTGAACCAGCCGTAGTCGTAGCGCCCGCCGCCGCCACCGCTGCCCTGCTCGCGGCGGCCGTCCTCCTCCATGATCACGGTGATCGACACCCGCACCAGCGGCCGCACGTCGGCCGCCAGGTGGCCGTCGCTGCGCGCCACCATCACCACTTCCCAACTGCCGGCGATGTGCGCCATGACCTGGGTGACGCGCGGGTCCTCGGCGCGGGCGAAGCCCTCGAGGCGCTCCAGCAGCCTGACCTTGGCGGTATCGTCGAGCGAATCGAGCGGATCGTCGGCACGGTACAGCGGCGTCTTGAGCTTGTGCGGCACGATGCCCACGCTGCGGCGCTCGCCGGCGGCGGCGATCGCGCGGGTGGCGGTGGCCGCGTCCAGCAGCGCATCGAGCGAGATGTCGTCCGAATAGGCAAAAGCCGTCTTCTCGCCACTGGTGGCGCGCACGCCCACGCCCTGCTCGATGTCGAAGCTGCCCGACTTGACGATGCCTTCTTCCAGGCTCCAGGCCTCGGAGCGCTGATACTGGAAATACAGGTCGGCGAAGTCGATGTCGTGGCGCATCAGCTTGCGGAAGGTCTTCTCCAACTCCGCCTCGCCCAGGCCATGGGGCGACAACAGGTAGCGGTCGGCGATTTTCAGCGGGTTCTGGCTCTTGCTCATGCTGGGTCCTTGGATGCATTGCCGGGTTGGACTGGCCGGGCGCACAAACGATCGCGCCCGATTCGGGTTCGGAGTGTTCGGCGGGCGTTCAGCCCAGGCAGCGGTGGCGCAGCGCCGGCAGGCTTTCGCGCACGCTCGCGATACGCTCGGCATCGACCTCCGCCAGCACCACGCCGGGGCCTTCGCCGCGGCAGGCGAGCACGTCGCCCCAGGGGTCGACGATCATGCTGTGGCCCCAGGTCACGCGCCCGCTCGGATGGCGCCCGCCCTGGGCCGGCGCCATCACGTAGCACTGGTTCTCGATCGCACGGGCACGCAGCAGCACTTCCCAGTGCGCGCGGCCGGTGGTGCAGGTGAAGGCGGCCGGCAGCACGATCAGGTCGGCCTCGCCCATGGCGCGAAAGAGTTCCGGAAAACGCAGGTCGTAGCACACCGACAACCCCACGCGCCCGACGGGAGAATCGAAGCTGCACACGGTGGCACCCGGCTCGATCGTCGCCGCTTCGTCGTAGCGCTCGCCGCCGCGCCGGAAGCCGAACAGGTGGATCTTGTCGTAGCGCGCCACGCGCCGGCCGCTGCCGTCATACACCAGCGTGCTGTTGCGCACCTTGTCGTCGGCCTCGGCCACCAGCGGCACCGTGCCGCCCACCAGCCAGACGCCGTGCCGGCTCGCCAGTCCGGCGAGGAAGTCCTGCAGGGGCCCGCTGCCATCGGCCTCGCGGATGCCGACCTTGGCCTGCTCATCGGCGCTGATCAGCGGGAAATACTCCGGCAGCGCCACCAGGCGTGCGCCGGCGGCGGCAGCCTCGGCCACCAGGCCGGCGGCGGTTTCGAGGTTCGCGGCCACGTCGGGGCCGGACACCATCTGGATGGCAGCGATGCGCGTGCCACCGGAAGCGGATACGGGTACGGAAGAAGCAGACGGTTTGTTCATGCAGTGCCTGGCAATCTCGGGTGGGGTCAAGGCTGGAAAGGGCGGCAGATCGCGGACGGGCCGTCCGGCATTTCATTCGGCCGGCGCCGGCTGCGCGGCGCCGAGGCGCCGGACGGCGGGATCGGCCCAGGTGCCGGTGATTTCATATTCATAGGCAAAGAGTCTTTCGATCGGGTCGCTGAGCGCCTTCTGCGCCAGATAGGTCACCACGCCCGCAACCGGGTTCAGCAGACCCGCGGCGGCGCCGATCGCAACCGATTCCGACAGCGTGGGCTGCACCGCCACGCGCAGGTCCTGGGTCTCGGCCTCGACATCGGCCGAACCCCGCATGCGCACGCGTGCCGCCGGTCCGCGAATCTCGAGATCGTCGGTGCGCATCACGCCATCGGCCACGTCGATGCTACCGGAAATGCCATCGAAGGCGAATCCTGCCGAGAACACGTCGCGGAAATCGAGCGTGATCCGGCGCGGCAAGGCCTGCAGGCTGAGAATGCCCAGCAGGCGGCCGACACCGGGTTCGAGCTTGTTGAACTGGCCCGCCTCCGCCGCCAGCTCCATGCGGCCGGCCAGCGTCGGATAGTGGATGCGGGTCGGCGCGCCCTGCCAGCGCAGTTGTCCGCCCAGCGTGGCCTTGCCGCCCCGCACCACGTCGTCGTAGCCGAGCCGCTGCGAGAAGCGGCCGATGTCCTCCACCCGCAGTTCGAAGTCGAGGCGGGTGGACGGCTGGCCCGTGGTACGCCATTCGCCACTGCCGTCCAGTTGCCCGTCCGCATTGCGCAGCCCGAGACGCTCGAGCTGCCATACCCCGGCGCGGTTGCGCGCGGACACTTCGAGCCGGCCGAGATCCCTGCCGCCCAGCATGAACTGCTCGGCGACCACGTCGAGCGCCGGCAGCCGGCGCGGCGGCGTCCCCGTCTCCACATTCGCGGCAGTCGCCTCGCTGGCGCCGCCGTCCTCCGTTTCCCGCGCCTGGCCGATGCTCAGCCGCTCGAAGCGTGCGCGCAGGGCGCCGGGGCCGCTGTCGCGCCAGTCGAACTCGCCCACGGCGCGGTCGCTGTCGATGCGGGCCTTCCAGCCCCCCGCATCGCTGACGCTGTGCAGGGCAAAGCCGCTCAGCGTCTGGCCGAAAATCTGCAGGCGGCCGATCTGCAGCGACAGGTCGGCCAGCGACAGGGGCAGTTCCCCCGTTCCATCGCCGCCGCCGGCTTCGCCATCGAAAACCCTGCGCCAGGCGTCGGCATCGAGCACGTCGAAACGCCCCTCCACCCGCAAGCCACGCTCGGCCAGCCGCGGGACGGCGGTCCGTGCGGCATTCAGCGCCAGGCCACCGCGCATCGGCCCGTCGGCCGGCCAGAGCAGTTCGGCCCGCAGCGGCATGCCGCTTTCTTCCGCCAGTTCCAGCTTCAAGCGCCGGGGCGCGGCTCCGCCCGGCGCATCGAAGCGGACATTCAGGGGCCAGCTTTCGCCCGCGTTCTTGTTCAGGGGCGCAGGCAGGCTCGACGCCAGCCCGGTCAGGTCCGACTCCACGCCCACATGCAGGCCGCCAGTGCCGACACCGACCTGCGCCTTCCATGCCGTGCTGCCCGACAGATGCGCCAGCGGCAGCTTCCCGGCCGCCGCCAGCGCCGCGGCGCTCGCCACGCCGCTGGCATCGAAGCGGACGGTGCCGTCGTCCAGCGTGCGCGCCGTGATGCGGGCGGGCGCGCCGAGGAACTGCGCCCGCCCTTCGGGCATCGCCAGGCTGTCCTCGGTGAAGCGCAGCCGGCCCGCCGCGCCTTCGAGCACCGGCAGTCCTTCGACCAGCCACAGCCGGTTGGCGCCGAAGCGGTATTCGCCGGCGACCCTGCTCTCATCGACCTTCTCCAGCGGCATCTCCAGGCGCAGGTCGAGCGTCCCCCTGCCCTCGGCGCGCATGCCGTCGGTGAAGCCGCCGATGCGGGCCGACACCGGGCTCTGAGAGACGAAACGCAGGAACTCGGCAGTCGGTCCGGCGGCCTTGCCGGTGATGGTCATCAGATCGGAGAGCGCCGTGTCCAGCTCGGGCATGTCGACGACGACTTCGCTCAGCGCCACGCCGAAGATGCGGCCACGCGGTGCCTCGATACGCATTCCCGGCCCGATGAAACGCACTTCGCCGAAGATGCCTTCGATCGGCGGCCAGCCATCGGCGTAGTCGAGCACGCCATCGACCACCCGGATCGCAACGCGAAACTCGCCATTGCCGTCGCGGAACGGGAAATCGTCGAGCGCGCCGCGCAGCCGCAAGCTGGCTTCCGGCACGTCGGCGCGGCGGATCGCATCACGCACCCAGTCATGCGTCTCCTTCCCCACCACGCGCGGCAGATAGCGCCACACCGCACGGCCCTCGGCGCGCGTCAGCCGGGCCTGCAGGTCGATCTCCCCCGCGCTGCCGGCCTGCGGCCGGTAGACGCCGGAAGCATTGCCGGCCGCATCCGCGTTGTCGAACTGGGCGCTATCGAGGGTGATCTCGAGCCGCCCGCCACGCCGCTGCCAGCCGCCCTCGGCACGCAGCAGATCGAACCGCAGGCGCCCGGACTCGAACACCTCCGGCAGGTCGAGGTGGGCGTCGCGGCTGTCGAGCCGGTAGCGACCGCCCTGCTCGTCGCCGTCGAACATGCCGCTCAGGCCGCCGAGGCCCGGCATGCCCTCTCCCGCCAGCAGTCCCAGCCCGGCAAAGCGTGCCGCCGCGGCCCAGGCCCGCGGCGCGGCCGGTGCCCCGTCCCAGCGCCAGCTCAAGGCCTCCAGCCGGCCCTGCGGCGCGAACGCGGCGAGCCGGCCCCGCACGGCCTCATCGAGCGGCAGGAACGCGGCCAGGCGGGCCAGGGTATCGAAATCGAGCCGGTTGGCCGCCAGCCGCCCGCCCTGCTCGCCGGACGCCTCGCCCCTGAACTGCAGTTCGAGATCGGTCGGCGGCAGCGCCAGCCCATCGGCGGTACGCAGCGCCAGGCCCTGTGTGCTCAGGCGGTACTCGTCGGCCACGCGCTCGACGCTCAGGCGCCCGTCCAGGCGTTCCAGCAGCAGCTCGGGCAAGCCGCTGCCGAGTTGCGTGCGCACCCCGTCCAGCGCCAGATCCGCCGTCACTGCCCAGCCGCGCCCGGCCGCCTGGCCGAGACCCAGGCCGCTCGGCAATGCGAAGCGCCCCTCCTGCCGCGACTCCAGCCACGCGCGCACGCCGCCGTTGCCCTGCAGCGGCAGCGGATAATCCAGCCACGGCTGCCAGCCCCCCAGGTCGGCGCGGTCGAGCGAAACGTAGAGCCGCCCGGCCGAGGCCAGCGAAAGCGGCGCATCGGCATCGAGGCGCTGCAGTTCGCCGCGCACGTCCAGCGTCGACGCCAGCGCCTGCGGCGGCTGGGCACGCAGCGCGAAACGGCGCTGGCCGAAGCGCTGGTCGAGGCGCAGCTCGACGTTTTCCAGCACCAGTTCCGGCGCCGCCCGCAGGCGATCATCCCAGCGCAGCACGGCATCGTGGATCACGATCTGGCGCTGCGCCAGCAGCCAGTCCAGCCCGCCGCCATCGCCGCCGCCGTCCGCCACCGGCAGGCCGGCGACGAACACCCGCCCATCCGCATCGCGCCGCAGCCTCAGCTCCGGCGCCGTGATCTCCAGCCGGTGGAAATGCGCCTGTCCGCGCAGCAGGGAGGTCCACGCGAGCGTGGCGTCGACCCGGGGCAGATGCAGGGCCGGCCGGCCCTCGGCATCCGACAGGGTGACACGCTGCAGCACCAGGCGCGGACGCCAGCCGGCCCAGTCGCCGTCGATCGCCTCGATCGCCACCGGCAGGCCGAGCGAACGCCCGGCGATGCCGGCGATCTCGCTGTGGAACTCGCCGACCGCGGGCAGCACCACATGCCTCAGCAACAGCATCGCGCTGGCGACGACGATCCAGCCCAATACCAGCACCTTGCCGATCCGGCCCAGCACCGCGCGCGAACGCCGGGCGCGCCGCGCCGCAGGCGACTCCGGCGCGGGCGATTCGGGAAGGGGTTCGGAAAGCGGATTCATGCAGCATCGCAACGGCTTGCCGAGCCGAAATTCGGGAAGAACGGACGGCCGCAGCACGCAGGATCACGCGCAGCCCCGCTCCCGGGCACCCGCCGGCACGCACGGAGACGGCGGCGCCCGGATACACTACGCATGCCCGCGCAGCCGGCGCCCGCCAGCGCCATTCGCCGCGGGGCCGACATTCTATCAACGATCAGACCAAGGCACCGGAACCGCCATGTCCGCCTCCCCCGACGCCCAGCCGGCACTGCCACAGGCGGTGCACGACGCCCGCCGCTTCTCCCGCTACCTGAGCCGCATGCTGGACTGCCAGCCCTGGCTGGGCGAGGCGCTGGCAGCCAGCATCGGCGGCCCGATCGACGCACGCCGCATGGAAGCCTTCATCGCCGCCCGCGAAGCGGGCTTCGGCGATCCGGACAGCGCGCTGCGCCCCGCCCTGCGCCAGCTCCGCAGCTGGGTGCTGTGCCACCTGATCGTGCGCGACCTGTGCTGCGGCGCGCCGCTGGCCGAAGTCACCGAAACCATGACGACGCTGGCCGAAGTCGCCGTGCGCCACGCCCACGACGTGCTGCGCGCCGCGCTGGTCGAACGCTACGGCCGGCCGCTGTCGCCCACCGGCTGGGAGCAGGAACTGCTGGTGATCGGCATGGGCAAGCTCGGCGGCCGCGAACTGAACGTGTCCTCCGACATCGACCTGATCTTCATCTACCCCGAGGACGGCGACACCGGCGGCAACAAGGTAATCAGCAACTACGAGTTCTTCGAGCGCCTGGGCAAGCAGTTGATCAGGGCGCTGGCCGAGATCACCGAACACGGCCAGGTCTTCCGTGTCGACATGCGGCTGCGCCCCAACGGCGACTCGGGCCCGCTGGTGTGCAGCTTCGACATGCTGGAGAACTACTTCGTCACCCAGGGGCGCGAATGGGAGCGCTACGCCTGGATCAAGGCGCGGGTGATGCTGGGCGAGCGCTGGACCGAGCTGGGCGGCATCGCCCGCCCCTTCGTGTTCCGCAAATACCTCGACTTCGGCGCCATCAACGCCATGCGCGAGCTGCACGCGCAGATCCGGCGCGAAGTCGCCCGCCGCGACCGCGCCAACAACGTCAAGCTCGGCCCCGGCGGCATCCGCGAGATCGAGTTCATCGCCCAGGTGTTCCAGCTCATCCGCGGCGGTCGCGACACCGCGCTGCAGATCCGCCCGACGCTGGGCGTGCTCGCGCAACTCGCCGAACGCGGCATCCTGGCGGCCGAAACGGTGGCCGAGCTGACGGCCGCCTACGTCTTCCTGCGCCGGCTGGAGCACCGCCTGCAATACCTCGACGACGCCCAGACCCACGACCTGCCCGCCAGCGAGGACGACCAGGCGCTGATCGCGCAGGCGATGGGCTTCGCCGACCATGGGGCCCTGCTGACGGCGCTCGACGCCCACCGCGCAGCGGTCAGCCGGCATTTCGACAGCGTGTTCGGCGATCCTTCCGACGAGGACCACAGCCTGGACGCCACCTGGGCCGGCGCCGAGGATGTGGACGGCGTCGCCCCGGAACTGGGCGAACTGGGCTATCGCCGGCCGCGCGAAGCCGCCGAACGCCTGGCCTCGATCCACGCCAGCCCGCGCTACCGCCAGTTGCCGAACAACATCAAGAGCCGCTTCGACGCGCTGATCCCGCGCATCCTCGAAGCGGCCGCGGCCACCTCCGGGCCGGACGACACGCTCGCCCGCTGCCTCGACCTGATGGAAGCCATCGGCCGCCGCGGCGCCTACCTCGCACTGCTGCAGCAATACCCGCAGGCGCTGCGCCGCGTCGCCGACCTGATGAGCGCATCGCGCTGGGCCGCGCAGTACCTGACGCGCCACCCCATCCTGCTCGACGAAATGCTCGACACCCACAGCCTGGAAGCGACGCCGGACTGGCAGGCCTTCCGTGCCAGCCTGGATGCCGAACTGGAAGCGCTGGAACCCGACATGGAGCGGCAGATGGACGTGATGCGCGAACAGCACCACGCCCAGGTCTTCCGCCTGCTGACACAGGACATCGCCGGCCTGCTGACGGTGGAAAAGCTCGCCGACCACCTCTCCGAACTGGCCGACATCATGCTCGACCTGACGCTGCCGCGCTGCTGGAGCCGGATCAAGATCCGCCATCGCGAGCAGCCGGCCTTCGCCGTCATCAGCTACGGCAAGCTCGGCGGCAAGGAACTGGGCTACGCCTCCGACCTCGACATCATCTTCCTCTACGACGACGACGCGCCCGAGGCCGCCGAGGTCTACACCCGGCTCGCCCAGCGCACCAACACCTGGCTGTCGAGCCGGACCGCCGCGGGCCTGCTGTTCGAAACCGACCTGCGCCTGCGCCCCAACGGCGAAGCCGGCATGATCGCGGTGTCGCTCGAATCCTTCCGCAAGTACCAGCTCGAATCGGCCTGGGTGTGGGAACACCAGGCGCTGACCCGCGCCCGCTTCTCCGCCGGCGACCGCCGCATCGGCGACGCCTTCGAACGCATCCGCGACGAGGTGCTGCGCCTGCCGCGCGAGCTCGACACGCTGCGCGCCGAAGTGCTGGCGATGCGCCACAAGATGCGCGACGCCCACGCCGGCAAGGACCCCGAACGCTTCGACCTCAAGCACGACCGCGGCGGCCTGATCGACGTCGAGTTCCTGATCCAGTACCTGGTGCTGGGCCATTCCCACGCCCACCCCCGGCTCACCGGCAACCTCGGCAACATCGCGCTGCTGCGCATCGCCGGCGAACTCGGCCTGATCCTGGCCGAACTCGCCGCCGCCTGCGCCGACAGCTATCGCGAACTGCGCCGCCTGCAGCACCGCCAGCGGCTCAACGAACTGCCCTCGCGCGTCCCGCCCGGCGAAGCCGAAGCCGCGCGCGCGCCGGTCGTCGCGCTGTGGCGGCACGTCTTCGGCGAATGACAGGCGACTTGAAACATAAACGTCATCGAAGCATGCATGACGCCCTCCGGGCGGATGACTAGAATCCGGACGTCTGCATCCGAACAAAACACCATGAGCCAGGAAATCGAGCTGAAACTTGCCTTGCCGAAGCGCGCGCTTGCCGCGCTGCGCCGCCATCCGCTGGTCGCCGGCGCGGAGAAGCTCGGCAACACCGTGACCCTGGACAACACCTACTACGACACCCCGCGGCTGCAGCTCAAGGCGCACAAGGTGGCCGTGCGCACCCGCCGCCAGGGCCGCGACTGGCTGCAGACGGTGAAATGCGCCGCGGTGTCGAGCGGCGGCCTGTCGCAGCGCCCCGAATGGGAGCAGCCCTACTCGGGCAGCTTCGACTTCTCGCAGGTCGATGCTCCGGACGCCGCGAAACTGCTGAACCGCCATGCCGGCGCGCTGGTGCCGGTGTTCACCACCCGCTTCCGCCGCGAGACGCGCCGCCTGAGTCCGCGTGACGATACGAGCATCCTGCTGATGATCGACACCGGCGAAGTCCGGGTGACGACGCCCGAAGGCATCGAACGCCAAGCGCCGATCTGCGAACTGGAGCTGGAACTGGAGCACGGCCAGGCCGAGGATCTGTTCGCGCTGGCCTGCGAACTGGCGCAGGCCCTGCCGCTGATGCCCGCCGACGTTTCCAAGGCCGAGCGCGGCTACCGCCTGTTCCTCGGTACGCCGCCCGGCGCGGCACGGGCCGAGGCTTCCGACCTCCGGCCCGGCGACAACGTGGTCGACGCCTTCCGCCGCCTGGCTTTCGGCTGCGTGCGCCAATGGCAGGCCAATGCCGCGGCCCTGCTGCCGGATGCCGGCGCGGCCGGCGCTGCGGACACCGCCCACGCCGACTTCATCCACCAGCTCCGCGTCGCCCAGCGCCGCTTGCGTGCGCTGCTGAAGCTGTTCGCTCCGGCCCTGCCGGCCGAATTCGCCGGACAGTGGAACGCCCGTCTGCGCGACAATGCCAGGCGCTTCGGCGATGCGCGCGACCTCGACGTCCTCCATGGCGAACTGCTCGCACCGGTCACGCCGGAAGGCCTGGCCGACGAGGTATCGATGGCCAGGCTGATGCAGACCGCCGCGCAGGCCCGCGACACGGCCTACCAGGCGGCGGAACAGGCACTCGACATGGCCACGCAGGGCCGCCTGCTGCTCGAACTCAGCGCCGGACTGCTGCGGCTGCAGGGCAACAACCTGGTCGACGCCGCCGACCTGCGAACCTTCGTCCGCCTGCGCCTGGCGCGCCTGCGCAAGCGGGCACGCCGCCAGTTCGAAGCAGCATCGACGCTCGAACCCACCCAGCTACACATGCTGCGCATCGGCCTCAAGCAACTGCGCTACGGCATCGAGTTCTTCGCCCCCCTGCTCCCCGCCAAGGCCGCCGCACGCTACCGCACGAGCCTGGTCGACGCGCTGGGCATGCTGGGTTTCCTGCAGGACGTCGACATCGCCCGCGCGCGTCTGCTCGGCTGGGCCGCGGCCGACGCCTCGCTGCAGGCCGCCGTCGCCTTCGTGCTGGGCTGGCATGCGCCGCGCTACGCCGGCTTGCGGCACGGCGTGCTGCAGACCGCCGAGCCCGTGCTGTGGGGCAAGACGCCATGGTAGGCGGCGCAGACGGCCTGCCGGACCGCGAAGCCGCCGAAACGCTGCGCCGCCAGGCCTCCGTGACACCGGGCCGCGTCATCGGCCTGCAACAGAACGAGGACATCATGCAGGCCCCCGATCCGATGGAGAAGCAAATGGACCTCCTGCTCTGGCGCCACGCCGAAGCGGCCGACGGTACGCCCGACCACACGCGAGAGCTGACCCAGCGCGGCCACAAGCAGGCCCGCCGCATGGCGGCATGGCTGGCGAAGAACCACCCCAAGCGCATGCGCGTGCTGGTGAGCCCGACCGTGCGCACCCGCCAGACCGCCAGCGCCTTTGCCGACGACTTCGAGATCGTCAACGGCCTCGGGCCGGACGGCAACGTCGCCGACATCCTCGCCGCCACCGGCTGGCCGGACTCCAGCGGCGCCGCCCTGGTCGTCGGCCACCAGCCTGCGCTCGGCCGCCTCGCCGCCTTGCTGCTGTCGGGCCAGGAAGCCGACTGGACGATCAAGAAAGGCGCGCTGTGGTGGTTCACCAACCGCGTGCGCGAGAACGAGACCCAGACCGTGCTGCGCGCGGTCATCCCGGCCGACCTCATCTGACACCTGCCCGGGGACCGGCCCCCCCTTGCGAGCACATCGCACGGCGACAAGGCTTGTGCTTTGCAGCACATTGCGCAAGACTGCGCATCCTGCCCGGACGCCCCCGTCCCGGCAGGCCGTGTTTTTTCCATCCGCAAGCCAAAAGGTCGGGCTGGTCATGAACGCTCCCACCGAAAACGGCACCATCGCCATCATCGACGGTGTCCGCCGCATCTTCTGCGACGGCTACTGGATCAAGGTCTATGATCCGCCGGCCAATTCGCTCAAGACCAAGAAGCAGCTCATCCAGGCGCTGACGCGCAGGCTGTTCAACCACGTCGAGCACGGCATCAACATTCCCGGCAAGCGCCTGAACGATGCCCGCAAGGCCTATGAAGCCGAGCAGGACCCGGCGCGCAAGCGGGTCAAGGGCGCGATGCTCGCCGGCGCGCTGTTCAACCGCGCCACCGACATCTTCACCAAGCTGGTCGAGCTGCAGGAACTGGGCATCGAGATCGAGACCGACAACGCGCTGATGCGCGAATGCGGCTTCTGCCTGCAGGAAGCACTGAGCCTCGGCAAGCTGGTGCTGCACCGCAGCGGCGAAGAAGGCATCGACGAACTGTGGGGCGAGCCCTTCCGCGCCTTCTCGATTCCGGTCGAGGCCTTCTACGACAGCCGCGTCATCAAGATCGCGCAGACGCTGCGCGACATCGACCTCCTGGCCAAGACGATGGCGGCCACCCTTTCCGCCACCCCGCTGTACGAAGGCATCCTGCCCGCCATCACCCGCTTCGCCGACGCCGCCAAGATCAAGTGCGAGACGCTTCGTACCGACCCGGACATCTTCGACGTGTGGGCGGACTTCGTCGTCGCCTCCGAGGAACTCACCGCCTTCTCGCCACGGCTGTCGCACGGCATCAGCGCTGCCGAGCGGCAACTGGCCACCGACGGACGCAGCCTGCTGCTGCAGGGCCGCGATCTCGTCACCTACATCACCCGCGCACGCGTGCCGATGCCCAAGAGCACACGCGAGTTCATCGAACGCTGCGAAGCCTTCGCCGCCAGGGCGCACCAGCGGGGCCGGCCGCGGCTGGCCGGGCCGATGTCCTGTTGAACACCGCCGGCGTCAGACGATGATGCCGCCGCCGAGGCAGACCTTGGATTCGTAGACCACCACGCTCTGCCCCGGCGTCAGCGCCCACTGCGGCTGGGCGAAGGCGATCTCGGCGCAGCCGTCGGCGATGCGGTCGATCTCGCACGGCATGTCGGGCGTGCGGTAGCGCGGCTTGGCGGTGTAGACCCAGTTGGTGTGCGGATCGCGGCCGGCGATCCAGTTGAGGTCGGTCGCCACCAGGCGGTCGCGCAGCAGCGCCGGGTGCTCGTGCCCCTGCACCACGTACAGCACGTTGGCCTTCACGTCCTTCTTCGCCACGTACCAGGCCTCGTGCTCGCCGGCCTCGTCCTGGTTGCCCTTGATGCCGCCGATGTGCAGCCCCTTGCGCTGGCCGATGGTGTGGTACATCAGGCCCTGGTGCTCGCCGAGCACGGAATCGTCGTCGAGCGAGCGGATCTCGCCCGGCTGCGTCGGCAGGTAGCGCATCAGGAACTCGCGGAAGGGCCGCTCGCCGATGAAGCAGATGCCGGTCGAGTCCTTCTTGGCGGCGACGTGCAGGCCCGCCTGCTCGGCGATGCGGCGCACTTCGCGCTTGTACAGCGTGCCGAGCGGAAACAGGGTTTTCGCCAGTTGCTGCTGGTTCAGGCGATAGAGGAAATAGCTCTGGTCCTTGGTGCCGTCCTCGGCCTTCAGCAACTGGTATTCCCTGCGGCCGTCGTTGTTCCATTCGCGCACCTGGGCATAGTGGCCGGTGGCGATGCGCTCGGCGCCCAGCTGCATGGCGTGGTCGAGGAAGCAGCGGAACTTGATCTCGGAGTTGCACAGCACGTCCGGATTCGGCGTGCGCCCGGCCTCGTACTCGCGCAGGAAGTCGACGAACACCCGGTCCTTGTATTCGGCGCTGAAGTTGACGACTTCCAGATCGATGCCGATCACGTCGCAGACCGAAGCCACGTCGACCAGGTCCTGCCGCGTCGAACAGTAGTCGGAATCGTCGTCGTCCTCCCAGTTCTTCATGAACAGGCCGGTCACCGCGTAGCCCTGCTGCTTCAGCAGCAGCGCCGTCACCGACGAATCCACGCCGCCGGACATGCCGACGACCACTTTCATGCCGTTTCCATCCTGCTTACTGGACATTCGGTCCACCTCCATTGAGCCATTCGGCGAGCGGCAGCACCACCGCCGGCTCGCCATTGTCGACGAACCAGCTGTCGACCGCATAACGTTCGCCCGGACTGGGCGGTTCCGCACCATCCGGGCCTTCGACGATCGCTCCGTCTTCCGTGCAGTTGCAGCGCGCCAGCGCCGAACCCGGCGGCAGCCGCTCGATGCGCTCGGCCGGCGTCAATTCCTCGATCACCGCGCTGAAATGCTGGAAGATGAAGCGGGTGCGCCGCTCGGGCTCCAGCACCCGGTGAAAGCGCAGCGCGCCGCGCGACTCCAGCAGCTTCAGCAAACGGGTGGTCGAGGTCGAATGGTCGATGCAGTCCATGCGGCCTTCGACGCCGCCATCCAGATAATTGCCGCCGCGATCCGCGCCCACCGGCAACTGCCGGCCGGCCAGGCGGTACAAGCGGCCCACCGCCTCGCCGAGCAGGGCGCGCTCCTCAGCCGCGCTCCGCGCCTTGTCCAGCCGTCCGGCCAGATTCGCCAGATCGGCCGCGCCGTAGCGCGCCACGCCCTCGTGCGCGCAGCCGTAGCCGTAGCAGATGCCGACTTCCGCGCCCGCTTCCTGCGCGCCCGTCCCGGCCTGCGCCAGGCCCGCGACAGCCAGCAGGATCGCCAGGCAGATGCCCTGCATGCCGCCGGATCAGTAGTGCCGCAGCAAGGACAGCGGGTGGCGCTGCCCCGCCCGCCAGTCCTCGATGCACTGCAGAATCAGCGGGCTGCGATGGCGGCCGGCGGTGGCGCGCACCTCGTCGACCGTCATCCACACCGCGCGCACGATGCCGTCGTCGAGGCTGCGCCCGGCTTCCTCGCCCTCCACCCGTCCGCCGTAGGCGAAGCGCAGATAGGTGATGTCGCCCTGCGGCCGCGTCCATTGATAGATGCCGACCAGGTACTCGGGCACGAAACGGTGCGCGGTCTCTTCCAGCGCCTCGCGCGCCACCGCCTCCAGCAGCGATTCACCGCGCTCCAGATGGCCTGCGGGCTGGTTGAAACGCAGTCCGTCGGGCGTATGTTCCTCGACCAGCAGGAAGCGGCCGTCCCGCTCGATGACGGCGGCGACGGTGACATTGGGTTTCCACTCGCGATCGATCAAGGCCTGCTCCTTCGACGACAGGCCGGCATTCTAGCGCGCGCCGGCGGCTTTCCCCACCGCCGCAAGGCTTTCACCCGCATGAAGTGGCGTTCGCAGACCCTGCCTTTGCGCTAGAATCCACGGGTTCCGCCCGCCGGACGCGGGCTGCCGAATCAACTTTCCTGAGGTGGAGAACCCAATCATGTCCATGGCTGATCGCGACGGTTTCATCTGGCAAGACGGCAAGCTCGTTCCGTGGCGCGAAGCGACCACGCACGTGCTGACCCACTCCCTGCACTACGGTCTGGCCGTCTTCGAAGGTGTCCGCGCATACAACACCGCCAAGGGCACGGCCATCTTCCGCCTCGCCGAGCACACCCAGCGCCTGATCAATTCCGCCAAGATCTACATGATGGACATCCCCTACTCCAAGGATGAACTCATGGAAGCGCAGAAGGAGGTCGTGCGCGCCAACAAGCTCGAATCCTGCTACCTGCGCCCGCTGGCCTTCTACGGCTCGGAAAAGATGGGCATCTCCACCCGCGGCGCCACCGTGCATGTGGCCATCGCCGCCTGGCCGTGGGGCGCCTACCTGGGCGAGGAAGGACTGGAAAAGGGCATCCGCATCAAGACCTCGTCCTACACCCGCCACCACGTCAACTCGACGATGCCGCGCGCCAAGCTCGCCGCGACCTATCCCAACTCCATCCTCGCCAACCTCGAAGTCACCAAGATGGGCTACGACGAGGCGCTGCTGCTCGACAACCAGGGCTTCGTCGCCGAAGGCGCGGGCGAGAACCTGTTCATCGTCAAGGACGGCAAGATCTACGAACCCGAGATCGCCTCGGCGCTGACCGGCATCACCCGCGACTCGATCATCACCGTCGCGCGCGAATTCGGCTACGAATTCAGCTCCAAGCGCCTGACCCGCGACGACGTCTATCTCGCCGACGAAGCCTTCTTCACCGGCACCGCGGCCGAGGTCACGCCGATCCGCGAACTCGACGACCGCATCATCGGCGAAGGCAGGCGCGGCCCGGTCACGACCAGGCTCCAGGCCCGCTTCTTCGACATCGTCAATGGCCGCGCGCCGGAATACGAGCACTGGCTCGCCTACGTCTGACATCCACGCACAAAGGACTTCATCCATGGTCGAGAACACCGACAAGACCCAGGCCGTCGCAGTCACCGCCAAGGACCTGCCGCTGCACTGCCCGCCGCCGGGCGCGCCGCTTTGGGCGCGCCACCCGCGCGTCTTCCTCGACGTGCTGAAGACCGGCGAAGCCGTGTGCCCTTACTGCAGCGCGCACTACATCTTCACCGGCGAACATCCCAAGGGACATCACTGAGCCGCCGGCTCCAGTCACCGATCCCATCCAGCGCGCGGTCCTGTCCGCACAGCCTGGATGACGCGGGGGCCGATACCGGCAGGTATCCGGCCCCCGTTCCTTTGCAGCCCTGCGGCGGCGCAGAAACATCCTGCCGCAATGGCCGCGGCCGCCCGGCAAGCCCATCCGGCATACAATGCCGGCTTTCGTCCAATCCACGCAGCCTCATCCATGACCTCGAATCGCCACGCCCTGCCCGCCCCGGAAATCTTCAAGGCCTACGACATCCGCGGCATCGTCGACACCGTGCTGACGCCGGATGCCGTGCGCGCCATCGGCCACGCGCTCGGCTCCGAAGCCGTCACCCGCGGCCAGCAGGCCATCGCCGTCGGCCGCGACGGCCGCCTGTCCGGCCCGGCGCTGGCCGGCGCGCTGGCCGACGGCATCCGCGCCGCCGGCGTGGACGTCATCGACATCGGCTGCGTGCCCACGCCGCTGACCTACTTCGCCGCCCACCACCTCGGCTGCGGCTCCTGCGTCTCGGTCACCGGCAGCCACAACCCGCCCGACTACAACGGCCTGAAGATGGTGCTCGGCGGCCAGACCCTGTACGGCGACATGATCCAGGCCCTGCGCACCCGCATCGCCGACGACGACCTCATCCGCGCCGCCGCGCCCGGCGCGCTGCGTACCGCGGACGTCGCCGACGCCTACGTCGACCGCATCGTCGGCGACGTGAAGCTGGCGCGGCCGATGAAGATCGTCATCGACTGCGGCAACGGCGTCGCCGGCAACATCGCACCGGCGCTGTTCCGCCGCCTCGGCTGCGAACCGGTCGAACTGTTCTGCGAAGTCGATGGCAGCTTTCCCAACCACCATCCCGACCCGTCCAAGCCCGAGAACCTGCAGGACGTGATCCGCGCGCTGCGCGACACCGACGCCGAACTCGGCTTCGCCTTCGACGGCGACGGCGACCGCCTGGGCGTGGTGACCAAGGACGGCGAGATCATCTACCCCGACCGCCAGCTGATGCTGTTCGCCGAGGACGTGCTGAGCCGCGTGCCCGGCGGCGAGATCATCTTCGACGTCAAATGCACGCGCAGGCTCGCGCCCTGGATCCGCGAGCGCGGCGGCAAGCCGACGATGTGGAACACCGGCCACGCGCTGGTGAAAGCCAAGCTCAAGGAAACCGGCGCACCGCTGGCCGGCGAGATGAGCGGCCACATGTTCTTCAAGGAGCGCTGGTTCGGCTTCGACGACGGCCTCTATTCCGGCGCCCGCCTGCTGGAGATCCTGTCCGCCCGCGCCGACGCCAACGCCGCGCTGAAGGCGCTGCCGGATTCCATCAGCACCCCCGAGCTGAACCTGAAGATGGACGAAGGCGAGCCTTTCGAACTGGTCAAGCGGCTGAAGGAAGCCGCCCGCTTCGACGACGCGCAGGACGTCATCACCCTCGACGGCGTGCGCGTCGAATACGCCGACGGCTTCGGCCTGGCGCGGCCGTCCAACACCACGCCGGTGGTCGTGCTGCGCTTCGAGGCCGACAGCGCCGAAGCGCTCGCGCGCATCCAGGCCGACTTCCGCCGCGCCATCGAAGGCGTGTGGCCGGGAGTGGCACTGCCGTTCTGAGGTCGGTTCAGTACAGCGACGGGCAGAATGGAAAAACGGCCGGAAAGGGCATCCCCCTTTCCGGCCGTTCGTGCATCAGAACACCGGCAAAGCCGGCGCTGCCTCAGAGCTTGCCGCTCACCCACTCCCTGACCCCCGCCAGGGCGGCCTGCAGGTTTTCCGGCTGGGTGCCGCCGGCCTGGGCCATGTCGGGGCGGCCGCCGCCCTTGCCGCCGATCTGCTGGGCGACGAAGTTGACCAGTTCGCCGGCCTTGACCCTGGAAGTGCTGTCGGCGGTGACGCCGGCGATCAGCGAGACCTTGCCGTCGGCCACCGAGGCCAGCACGATGGCGGCGGTCTTGAGCTTGTCCTTGAGCTTGTCCATGGTGTCGCGCAGCGTGGGCACGTCAGCGCCGTCGAGCGTGGCGGCCAGCACCTTGATGCCGCCGACTTCGACCGCCTGGCTCACCAGGTCGTCGCCCTGGCTGGCGGCGAGCTTGCCCTTGAGGCGGGCGAGTTCCTTTTCCAGCGCGCGCACGTTGTCGAGGATGCCGGCGACGCGCTCGGCGACCTCGTCGGGCTGCACCTTGAGCAGCGCCGACATGCCCTGCACGCGGCGTTCCTGCTCCTGGGCGTAGTGCAGCGCGTTCTCGCCAGTGATCGCTTCGACGCGGCGGATGCCGGCGGCGACGCCGCCTTCGGCGACGATCTTGAACAGGCCGATGTCACCGGTGCGCGCGACGTGGGTGCCGCCGCACAGTTCCTTGGAACTGCCGATCGACAGCACGCGCACTTCGTCGGCGTACTTCTCGCCGAACAGCATCATCGCGCCGGACTGCTGCGCGGCTTCCAGCGCCATCACTTCGGCCTGGGTCGCGGTATTGGCGAGGATTTCGCGGTTGACGATTTCCTCGACCTCGCGGATTTCCTCGGCCGTCATCGGCGCGGTATGGGCGAAGTCGAAGCGGGTCTTGTCCGGGTCGACCAGCGAGCCTTTCTGCTGCACGTGGGCGCCGAGCACCTGGCGCAGCGCCTTGTGCATGATGTGGGTGACGGAGTGGTTGCGCGCGGTGGCGGCGCGGGCGGCGCCATCGACGCGCGCGGCGACGCCCTGCCCGACCGACAGCTTGCCGGTGCGCACCACGCCATGGTGGCCGAACACCGCGGCCTGGATCTTCTGCGTGTCCTCGACGCCGAAGATGCCGCCGGCGGCGCGCAGTTCGCCGCGGTCGCCGGCCTGGCCGCCGGATTCGGCGTAGAAGGGCGTGTGGTCGAGCACGACCACGCCCATGTCGCCTTCGAGCAGTTCATTGACCGCGGCGCCATCCTTGTACAGCGCGAGGATGTTGCCCTTTTCTTCCAGGCGGTCGTAGCCGTGGAAGGCGGTCGCGGGGCCGTCGTAGTCGAGGTTGGCCGCCATCTTGAACTTGCCGGCGGCACGCGCCTGCTCCTTCTGGCGCGCCATCGCGGCGTCGAAGGCTGCGGCATCCACCGTCACTTCGCGCTCGCGGCAGATGTCGGCGGTGAGGTCGAGCGGGAAGCCGTAGGTGTCGTGCAGCTTGAAGGCGGTGTCGCCGTCGAAGACCTTGTTGCCGGCCTTTTCCATCGCGGCGAGTTCGGCTTCGACGATGGCCATGCCGTTTTCGATGGTGGCGAAGAAGCGTTCCTCTTCCTGGCGAAGCACGTCGGTGATGCGGCGCTCGCCGTCCTTCAGCTCGGGATAGGCGGCGCCCATCTCGGCCACCAGGTCGGGCACCATGCGGTGGAAGAAGGCGGCGCGCGCGCCGAGCTTGTAGCCGTGGCGGATGGCGCGGCGGATGATTCGGCGCAGCACGTAGCCGCGGCCTTCGTTGCCCGGGATGACGCCGTCGGCGATCAGGAAGGCACAGGCACGGATGTGGTCGGCCAGCACTTTCAGCGACGGCGAATCCATGTCGGCGCCGGAGGTCTCGCCCCCCACCTCACGGTAAGCGGCCTTGATCAGCGCCTGGAACAGGTCGATCTCGTAGTTGGCATGCACGCCCTGCAGCACCGCCGAAACACGCTCCAGGCCCATGCCGGTGTCCACCGAGGGCTTGGGCAGCGGATGCATCACGCCCTGCTCGTCGCGGTTGAACTGCATGAACACGTTGTTCCAGATCTCGATGTAGCGGTCGCCGTCCTCTTCGGCCGATCCCGGCGGGCCGCCCCAGATGTCCGGGCCGTGGTCGTAGAAGATCTCGGTGCAAGGGCCGCAGGGGCCGGTGTCGCCCATCATCCAGAAGTTGTCCGAGGCGTAGCGCGCGCCCTTGTTGTCGCCGATGCGGATCACGCGATCAGAAGGTACGCCGACTTCCTTGGTCCAGATGTCGTAGGCTTCGTCGTCCTCGGCATACACCGTGACCCACAGCTTTTCCTGCGGCAGCTTGAAGACTTCGGTCAGCAGTTCCCAGGCGTAAGTAATGGCGTCGCGCTTGAAGTAGTCGCCGAAGCTGAAGTTGCCCAGCATCTCGAAGAAGGTGTGGTGGCGCGCGGTGTAGCCGACGTTTTCCAGGTCGTTGTGCTTGCCGCCGGCGCGCACGCATTTCTGCGAGGTGGTGGCGCGGCTGTAGGGGCGCTTGTCGAAGCCGAGGAAAACATCCTTGAACTGGTTCATGCCGGCATTGGTGAACAGCAGCGTCGGATCGTCGTGCGGCACCAGCGAAGACGAAGGCACGATCTGGTGGCCTTTCGATTCGAAGAACTTGAGGAATTTTTCGCGGATTTCGGCGGCTTTCATGGAGATTGGCGTGTTTTCTGGACGATAGACCCGTGCTGCGGGCGAATGTGCAAGTTTATCATGAGCTTAAACCGGCCATGAGCCGGCCCGCACGGCCGGGGCCTTCGCCTATAATTGACGCGAACGTCAACCTTAACCACAACCGATAGCGAGGCACGACACGCCATGGGCAACCGCCTTTCCAAGATCTACACCCGCACCGGCGACGCCGGCACCACCGGCCTGGGCGACGGCAGGCGCGTTTCCAAGGACAGCCTGCGCATCCACGCGCTGGGCGAAATCGACGAGACCAACTCGGTCGTCGGCCTGCTGCTGTGCGAGGAACTGCCGGAGGACGTGCGCGCGCTGCTGACCGACGTGCAGCACGACTTGTTCGACCTCGGCGGGGAAGTGTGCATCCCGGGCATGAGCATGATCACCGACAGGCAGGTGACCCATCTCGAAAACGAGCTGGACCGCTTCAACGAGCCGCTCGAAGCGCTGAAGGACTTCATCCTGCCCGGCGGCACCCGCGCGGCTGCACTGGCCCACCACGCCCGTACCGTGTGCCGCCGCGCCGAACGCGCGCTGGTGGCGGTGGCGCTGGAAGAAACGATCAACGACGGCCCGCGCCAGTATCTCAACCGCCTGTCCGACCTGTTGTTCGTGCTCGGCCGCGTGCTGAACCGCGCCGGCGGGCGCGGCGACGTGCTGTGGCAGAAGCGCAAGAACGCCTGAACCAGTACCGGCCGGCCGCATCGAGCCATTCGCCGATGCGCAGGATCGAGCGCTTTCTTGTCGCGAGAGAGCGCTCAATCCGCGAAATCCAGCGAAATCTGCCCGGCCCCGGCCACCGCGCCCTCGTCCTCGGCAAAGCGCACGCCGATGCCCAGCAGCCGCACCGGCCGCGACTTGCGCGCATGGGCCTCGTCGAGCAGCGCCAGCCATACCTGCTCGTCCGGCGCCTCGCAGACGCACTCGGCGGTGGTCCGGGTGAAATCCGAGAACCTGATCTTGACCACCGCCTTATGCACCGGCCGCGTTTCGCGTGCACGGCCGAAGCGCTCGCGGAAAGCCTCGATCAGCACCCGCAGTTCGGCCCGGCAGGCCGCCAGGTCGGGCAGATCGGTGACGTAGGTGGTCTCGATCGACAGCGACTTGCGGATACGGTCGGGGCATACCGGCCGCTCGTCGATGCCGCGGCACAGGCGGTAGAGGCTGGCGCCGAAGCTGCCGAAGGCCTGCGCAAGCTCGGCCAGGCTCCAGGCGCGCAGGTCGCCGCAGGTCTGCACGCCCAGCCGCTGCAGCCGCGCCGCCGTCACCTTGCCGACGCCGAAGATCTTCTTCACCGGCAGCGCGGCGACGAAGGCATCGACATCATCGGGCCGCACCACGAACTGCCCGTCCGGCTTGTTCCAGTCGCTCGCCACCTTGGCGACGAACTTGCTGGGGGCGATGCCCGCCGACGCGGTGATGCCGACTTCGGCACGGATGCGGGCGCGAATCTCGTCGGCCATCAAGGTCGCCGAGCCCTTGCAGCGGTCGACGCCGCTGACGTCGAGATAGGCCTCGTCCAGCGACAGCGGCTCGACCAGCGCCGTGTAGTCGCGATAGATGGCGAGGATCTGCCGCGACGCCACGCGGTAGCGCTCGAAGTCGGGCGGCAGCAGCAGCAATTGCGGGCACAGTTGCAGCGCCCGCGCGGTGGGCATCGCCGAGCGCACGCCGAAGGCGCGCGCCTCGTAGTTGCAGGTGGCGATCACGCCGCGCGTCTCCGGCCGCCCGCCGACCGCGAGCGGCCGGCCGCGCAGCGACGGGTCGTCGCGCATCTCGACCGAGGCGTAGAAGCAGTCGCAATCGCAGTGGATGATCTTGCGCATCTCGGCCGAAACCCGCAGCTCGGGAAAAATGGAATCTGCCCGCAAGTATACGGGCACTTCCGCCCTCACCCATTCAACGCAATCGGACGGCCCTTCCAGCAGACGGCTTCGCCGGCGGGCAAGATGCGCTGCGATGGCGGGTCGCTGTCCGCCGGACCTGCCCGGTTCTGGCGCCCGGGTGCGCGATGCGAGACAATGACAGGCACGTTCCGGATGCCGCACGGGCAGGACGGCCGCCTGGCCGGGCCGCCCCCGATACATCCGGCATGCCTCACCCACTCACGTCGGATCCTCGTCCATGCATACGCGCGACACCGCCCTCTCCACCGATCAGAAGGCCCTGCAGCTCAACCTCGACAAGTACAAATACGGCTCCATCGTCGAGATCGGCGCCGGGCAGGAAGTCGCGCGCCGTTTTTTCCAGGTCGGCGCGGCGGCAGGTACCATCGCCAAGACCATGTCGGCCTACGACATGGCGGTGAGCGACGACATCTACGGCCATGTGGACCGCTACGTCAGCCGTGCACGGCTGCTGCAGATGCTGGAAAAGGAGTTCGACCAGGTGGTGGCGCGGCTGGCCCATCTGCGGCCGAAGAACACCACGTTCTTCGCCTATGCCGCCACCGTCACCGCGCGCAGCTTCAAGCAGAAGAACGAATGCCACGGCTGGGTCGGCATCCGCCTGCAACTGCATCCGGGCGCGGCGCCCAGCGACGTGATCCTGCACGTGCGCATGCTCGACAATGACAATGCGCAGCAGGCCGAGGCGCTCGGCATCCTCGGCGTCAACCTGATCCACGGCGCCTTCTTCCATCACCACCATCCCGAATGGGTGGTCGAGGGTCTGGCCGACGCGCTGGGCTCGGAGCGCATCGAGGTCGATCTGATCCATTTCTCCGGCCCCTATTTCGAGGAAGTCGACAACCGGCTGATGAATCTGCACCTGATCCGCAGCTGGCTGACGCGGGCGGTGGTGTTCAACCCGGCGGGCGAGATGGTGGTGCCGGGCGAACTGTTCCATCGCAAGCCGGTGATGGTGATCCGCGGCAGCTTCAAGCCGGTGACCTGCGTCAACGTGGACATGACGACCGCTGGCCTCAAGCAGTTCAGCCAGCTCGCCGCGGTGGACGAGGACGAGATCGTGTCGCTGGCCGAGATCACGATGAATTCGCTGATCAGCGGCGACAGGATCGACGGCACCGACTTCCTCGCCCGCATCGAGCTGCTCGCCTCGCAGGGCTACACGGTCATGATTTCCGACTACGTGCGTTTCTTCCGCCTGCGCGCCTACCTGCGGCGCTACACGCAGAAGCCGATCGGCATCGTGCTGTCGGTGCGCGACTTCGATTCCCTGTTCGACGAAAAATACTACGAAGGCCTCGAGGGCGGCATCCTCGAAGCCTTCGGCAAACTGTTCCCGGACAACACCCACGTCTATGTATATCCCTCGCGCCCCAGGGGCGGCGGCGCGGAACTGGTGACGCTGGACAACGTGCAGGTGCCGGCCAAGCTCCGCCACCTGCTCGCCCACCTGATGGACAACGACAAGCTGCTCGCCGTGCAGCCGCTCGACGACAGCCATCTGCACATCGACTCCACCGAAGTGCTGGCGGGCCTGCGCCGCGGCCGCGGCGCCTGGGAGCAGGACGTGCCCGAACCGGTGGCGCAGCGCATCATCGACGGGCGCCTGCTGGGTTACGACACCGCATAGGCCGGACGCCATCGACTAGAGGCACAGACGGCCAGCCGGGGACTGCAATGCTCGAACCGGAAGCGCGCAGCCGGCGATGGGGCTCCGCCGTCACATCCCCTGGTAAATCGGCCCCTCGCCGCCCTGGGGCA
>NZ_BCUG01000016.1 GCF_001591165.1 Thauera butanivorans NBRC 103042 | reverse complement strand
TACCGACTTGAAAACGGCCGCACAGTTCATTGGTGCCCCCCACGAAGGCGATGTCGACCTCGCCATGGTCGGGCCTGTCCTTCGATCAGTGATCAGAAGGTGTGGCCTACCTGATCAGGCTCTGGCGTGGCATGAGCGCATCATGCTTAACCTGCGTGAACTGGAATACTTCGGCAGGCTTCTACTGACCACAAGTGCGAAGAAGCCACTTGTGCGATTCTGCAAACACTGCCTCCACGAAATGCGTGACCCATACTTCCCGGTCCATTGGCGATTTTCTCCCTGGCAATGGTGCCCAATCCATGACTGTCTCATGGAGGAAGCATGCCGAAGCTGCTACTCCAGACCAGCCTCGCTCGTGGATGTATTCGAGACCACCGCAGGAAAAAAGGGCTACGTCAAATTCAACCGTTGTCTGCAATGCGGCGCGAAGCTTAATCTGCCAGTCGGCCCCCTGACTAAATCACGGCGTTTCGATGATCTTGTTCAGGAACAGCAACGCCAAGTTGCTAACGGTCGAGCACTTCTTGCCGCGCTGTATCATGGCCATTTCCGCATCTTCGACAAGAACATCATGGTGCCGGTGGCTGCCTTGGGAGAAGTGATGTCGCGGGACGACTTTATATTCTCGATGCATCCTAGCCAGCCAAGCACCAGAAAACCATTTTCACCGAACTGGGTTTCTCCTTGGAACACGTGGGAAGCCTATTAGCGGGAAATGGTAATTCGCATATCTGGCCGATGACTCTCCTACAATCTAAAATGTCTAAACTCAATGTCTCGTTCTCGGCCTTATGTGGAGTTCCACATAAGGCCGAGCTGTCGACACTCGGGATCATGTATCTGGCCCCGCCTTTCGCCTTGAGATATCCGTCAGCCCGGGCTCAGAGCCACCGAGTAAGGCTAGTTTACGGGCGCTTTCTCGCTGGATGAGCACTCGCAAGGCCTCCTTCACCAAAGCGGACCTCTCAGCAATCCCGGTCAGTGCCTGAGCTTCGCCCAGTAGCTCTTGGTCGGCCGCGAGAGTTGTGCGCATAGCGTCGACCTCTCCTTTAAATCCCTTTCCCACCGTTTTGTCCTTCTCTGACAATCGATCGCGCCGAAGAGAACGCGTATCGCCTGATCAAGTTCCTGACCGGGAGTTCGCGTAAGCTACCTGATAAGTAACCGTTTTCGGTGAAGCAGGACTGGATGACATGACACTGTCGCATTGTAACCAGACTTCGCTCCGCGAGGAGACAGCCGCTTAGGTTGAACACCCGCAAGAACTGCCTAGATCAAGCAACAGACCAGAGCGCTCACCAAGCCCGAACCGTACCTTGCCGATGAATTCAGAACTCAGTGACACAACTTTCCATGAATTCAAAACTCAGTGACACGTTCGTTCAAGACTGCCTGACACACTAGGCTGCAAGGTGTTGATTACTCGTAATGATGTTTTCAAACCTCAATGATCCTCGACACTGAACTTTTCTGCCGCCGGGCCGCCCCAAGGCAGGACAGACCCTTGGGGAATGGAGCACGGGGCACAGGCACCGCTCCGAACAGTGGATCGACATGAACATTCTTGCGGCAGCCTTCCGGCACACCCTTTTCGCTCTCTCCGTCTGCGTCAGCGGCCTGTGCTCCGCTGCCGGCCAGGCAACGCCGGGAACACAGTGGCAGGGCGCCGCCTTCGAAGGCGATGCAGCCGGCCTCGCCCGCTTGGCCGCCGCCGGCGCCCAGGCGGTACGCGTCTATCGGCAGACCGATGCCTGGGTGCTGGACGAAGCGCAACGGCTCGGCTTGAAGGTGGTCATGGGTCTATGGCTGGAGCATCCGCGCCACGGCTTCAGCTATGACGACGAGCAGGCCGTGCAGGCGCAGGAGCGGGCCATCCTCGAATTCGTCAGGCACCACCGGGGACACCCCGCCCTGCTCGCCTGGGGCATCGGCAACGAAATCGAGACCGCGGTGGAAAACCCGCTGCCGCTATGGCGCGAGGTCGATCGCCTCGCTGCGGCGATCAAGCGGATCGATCCGGTCCACCCGACGCTGATGGTCGTCGCCGATACCGGCATGGACGCTTTCCGCAGCCTGGCGGACTGCTGCCCGAACGTCGACCTGCTGGGCATCAACGTCTATGCCGGCGCGGTATTCGATCTGCCTCGGCGGCTGCGCGACGCCGGCATCGGCAAGCCGGTCGTCATCACCGAGCTGGGGCCGCTCGGCCAGTGGCAGGCCGGCCGCAAACCCTGGGGAGCGCCGGTGGAACCGACCAGCAGCGAGAAAGCCCGCTTCTTCACCGAAGCCCTCGGCTATCTCGCGCGCCAGCCGCAGATTCGCGGCGTATTCCCCTTCCTGTGGGGCGCCAAGCAGGAACAGACCGAAACCTGGCACGGCCTGCTGCTGGCCGACGGCAGCGGCACCGCGATGAGCGATGCACTGGTCTCGTTCTGGGGCCGGCCGGTGGAGAGGCCCGCGCCGGTCGTACGCGGCATCGGCATCGCCGCCGACGCGTTCGCCCCCGGGGCGGAGATTTCGGCCGGAATCGATGCCGTCAATGCCGATGGCACGGCGCTGGAGACGGAATGGAAGATCCTTGCCGAAGCCACCGATCTGCGCAAAGGCGGTGACCACGAATCCCCGCCCGCTCGCATCGCCACGCGCATCCTGCACGCCGATGCCGCCAGCGTGCGCCTGCTGGCACCTGCCGAGCCGGGGGCCTATCGCCTGTTCATCACCGCGCGCGACCGCCACGGCAAAGCGGCAACAGCCAACCTTCCTTTCCTGGTGCGCTGAAGCTTCCCGTTGCCGGACGCCCCCGTTCTCCGGCATGGGCTCGGCCAACAATCAGGACATACACATGGAGCGGGGAAAAATTCACGGTCGACGACTGTCGGTGCTCGCCCGGCATGGCGGTCTGGATCACACTCCGCGCTCGACAGTCCAACGACCCGATACATCAGCCTCTCCCCGCCCCATGCCCAACGATCGACGCATGTTCTCCCCTTCCACTGAACGCAACCGCGGCCACATCCTGCCGGTCCTGCAGCGCATCCTGCCCGACGCGGCCTCGGTACTGGAGGTGGGCAGCGGAACCGGCGAGCATGCCGTGTATTTCTGCGCCCACATGCCCTGGCTTCACTGGCAGCCGACCGAAGGCGATCCGGCCGCGATCGACTCCATCACCGCCTGGATCTCGCATTCCGGCCTGCCCAACATCGAGACGCCGCTCGAACTGGAATTGAACAGCGAAACCTGGCCGGTCCGGCACGCCGATGCGGTGGTGGCGATCAACGTGCTGCACTACTCGCCGTGGTCGAGCACGGCGGCGCTGTTTCGTGGCGCAGCCCGTGTGCTGCCGAAAGGCGGCATCGTCTATTGCTACGGCCCCTACCGTCGCGACGGCGCGCATACGGCGCCGTCCAATGCCGCATTCGACGAATGGCTGCACGACGTCGATCCCGGCTTCGGCGTGCGCGACCTGGAAGCGGTGGAGGCCGAAGCCCGTGAGCATGGCTTCCGGCTCGACGAAGTCATCGAAATGCCGGCCAACAACTTCAGCCTGATCTTCCGGCGCGAAGCCTGAGGCCGGAGCACCGGGCCCGGCAGCCGGATCAGAAGGCGATCGCCACGCCGAAGTGCAGCCGCAGCTTGCGTTCGTCGTGCCCCCAGGCGAGATCGACTGCCAGCGGCCCGGCCGGGCTGCGCCAGCGAGCGCCGACGCCATAGCCCGTGTGCGGATCGAAATCGCCGCGCGTATCGGCCGCGTCGCCCGCATCGACGAACACCGCCGCTCCCCACTGCGGCTCGAACCAGCGCACGTATTCCGCGCTCATGGTGCCGAGGTAGCGTCCGCCGACGGTCGCCCTGCCTTCGCTGACACCGAGGCTCTGGTAGGCGTAGCCGCGCACCGATTGCGCACCCCCGGTCCGGAACAGGAAGTCCTGCGGAATGCCTTCGCGCGAATCGGCCAGCGTCACGCCGGCCTCGCCGCGCAGGATGAAGACGTCGCGTTCGCCGACCGGCTGGTAGCGCACCGCGCGGCCATACAGGCGGACGAAATCCTGGTCGGCCAGCGCCACCGCCGTACCGCCGCCGACCTGGAACTCCAGCACGTAACCGCGCGTCGGGTCGAGCAGATCATCGACGGCCCGCCGGAGCCAGGTCCAGTTGAGGGTCAGCGTATTCTGCGAACTCTCGTCCGCGCCGCTGGGCTGGATGCGCTCGTGCTGCAGCCGCAGCGCGAGCTGAGTCTCGATGTCGCCCCGCACCGTGCTGCGCGTCGCGCCCACGGCCTGCGAACTGATCTTGAGTCCTTCGAGATCGCTGCGATCGATCAGCGCGCCGAAACTGTCGCGATGCCGCCCCGAAGGCGGCAGGAAGATGTCGGCGTAGGCCGACTGGCGGCGCTGCTCGATGCGCAGCCCCGTCGACAATTCCCAGGCGCGGCGCAGCAGATTGGAATCGCGATAGCTGGCCTCGACGCGGAAGCCCGTATTGCTCGACACCCCGGCGCCGAAGCCGAGGTACTTGGGATTGGCCTCGGTCACCTGCACCCTGACCGGAACGGCCTTTGCCAGGGCCGGGTCGCGGTCGATGGCAACGATCACCGAAGCAAAATGCGGCGTGTTCTGCAAACCGGTCTGGAATGCCAGCAAGGCTTCGCGATCGTAGGGCTTCCCCGCTTCCAGGCGGCTGTAGCGCTGCACCAGATCGGCAGGCAGTGCCTGCAGGCCGCTGACTTCGAGGGCGCCGAGGTAGAACGCGGGACCGCTGTCGAGCGTCACGCTCAGACGCGCCGACGCCGTGTCGGGATCGATCTCGGCGCGGCTGGTGACGATGCGGGCGGCCGCATAGCGGCGGGCGGCCACGGCATCGAGCAGCGCCTGCTTGGCGGCATCCCAGTCGGCCTGACGGAAAGGCGCGCCCTGTGGCAGGCTCCAGCGGCTGCGCAAGGCTTCGAGATAAGCCGCCCCCCCCGCCTCCGGGCCGCCCTGCGCCGTCGCGACCTCGCCTTCGAAAACGATCGATACCTGCCCGACGGTCGTCCGCGGCCCCGGCTCGACCTTCAGCAGCCAGCGGCCCGCTTCACTGCGGTCGGTGCGGACCGATGGCGAAAAATAGCCTTCGGTCGCCAGCAACTGTTCCACCTCGCGCCGCGCACGGCGCGACATGGCGATGCGATCGGCCGCGGCGGCGGGCAGCACCTGCTCACCCTTGAGCAGGCGGACATGGCGCTCGAGCAGTTCGCGCACCTCGCCCGGCGCCTCCAGGCTCACATCCAGCGCCTGCTGGGCAGCAGCAGGCAGGGCCAGCGACAAGAACACGCCCAGCAGCAGCGAAGCGGTGAAACGCCGACAGACCCGCATGCGAGACGATCAGTGCGCCCGGTGGTACTCGACGACGCGCTCCACCTCGGCCTTCGAACCGAGGATCACCGGCACGCGCTGATGCAATTCGGTCGGCAGCACGTCGAGAATCCGCTCCCGTCCGGTGCTTGCTGCGCCGCCGGCCTGTTCGACCAGCATCGCCATCGGGTTCGCCTCGTACATCAGGCGCAGCTTGCCGCCCCTGGCGCGGCATTTCTCGTCCATCGGATACATGAAGATGCCGCCGCGCGTCATGACGCGATGCACGTCCGACACCATCGACGCCACCCAGCGCATGTTGAAATCCACGCCGCGCGGGCCATCCGCTCCGCGCTGCAGTTCCTCGACGTAGCGCTGGACCGGCGGCTCCCAGAAGCGCGCATTCGAGGCATTGATGGCGTATTCGCGCGTTTCCTCGGGAATCGTCATGAACGGATGGGTGTAGATGAAGCTGCCCATCTCGCGGTCGAGCGTGAAGCCATGCACGCCGTTGCCGACGGTCAGCACCAGTTGGGTCGACGGGCCGTAGATCGCGTAGCCTGCGGCAGCCTGCTCCCGCCCGGGCTGCATGAAGCTTTCTTCCGTCGCCGGTGCCCCACCCGGCGGCATGCGCAGCACCGAGAAAATGGTACCCACCGACACATTGACGTCGATGTTCGACGAACCATCCAGCGGATCGAACAACAGCAGGAAACCGCCCTTCGGATAATCGAAGGGGATCTGGTGCACGGTCTCGACCTCTTCCGAGGCCATCGCCGCCAGGTGGCCGCCCCATTCGTTGGCCTGCAGCAGGATCTCGTTGGCGATGACATCGAGCTTCTTCTGCGCTTCGCCCTGGACATTGTCGGTGCCTGCCTCACCCAGCACTCCCGCAAGCGCCCCCTTGGAGACATTGACGCTGATGGCCTTGACGGCGCGGGCAACGACCTCGATCAACAAGCGCAGGTCGGCGGTGATGCGACCAGCACGCTGCTGCTCGATCAGGAACTGGGTAAGGGTGACGCGACGCATGAAGGGACTCCGTGAATGCGATTGATGCTGACAGCGACGGATTATCCCGGTTCCTTGCACTCAGCGCACGGCAAAAAAAGTTTCACCGCTCTCCGGATGGATGGCTATCATCCCTGCCTCGGCCCAAGCACGGAGGTTCGAATCCCCGCTCCGCGCCACCGTCCATCAGCACCTCCATCTTTATGCACGTCATGGTTCTCGGCGCCGGCGTCACCGGCGTCACCACCGCCTGGTATCTGCGACAGGCGGGATTCGAAGTCAGCCTCGTCGACCGTCAAGCGGGCGCAGGCATGGAAACGAGCTTCGCCAACGGCGGCCAGATTTCCATCAGCCATCCCGAGCCCTGGGCCAATCCCTCGGCGCCCTGGCTCGCCCTGCGCTGGCTCGGCCGCGCCGACGCGCCGCTGAAGATCCGCCCGGCCGCCGACCCGGCCCAGTGGCGCTGGGTGCTCGCCTTCCTGCGCGAGTGCCTGCCCTGGCGCACACGCCGCAACACGGCGGCGATCGCCGCGCTCGCCGTCTGGAGCGGGCATTGCCTGGGCCGGCTGCGGGACGAAACCGGGCTGGAATACGAACAGCGCAGGCGCGGCATCCTGCACCTGTTCAATACGCCCCGGGAATTCGCCCAGGCATCTCGTCGAGTGGCGGAACTGGCGCATTTCGGCATCGAGGCGCGTGTCTGCCAGCCAGCCGATTGCATCGCCATCGAGCCAGCACTGGCGGCCCGGCAAAGCCCGCTGGCCGGCGGCATCCATGCACCGGGAGACGAATCGGGCAATGCGCACCTGTTCACCCGGGCATTGGCCGAACGGCTGGCGCAAGCGGGCGTGCGCTTCCACTGGAACACCCAGGTACTGCAGCTGAATCACGGCAACGGCACGATCAACAGCATCGACATCGCGGACGGGGCCGGCCGCAGAGGTGCGCTGATCGCCGATGCATACGTGGTCTGCCTCGGCAGCCACAGCGCGGCACTGCTGGCGCCGACCGGCATGCGGCTGCCGATCTATCCGGTGAAGGGGTATTCGATTACCGCAGCATTGACGAAGCCCGCCAGGGCGCCGGAAGTCAGCCTGACCGACGAGTCGCGGCGGATCGTCTGCTCCCGCCTGGGAGATCGCCTGCGCGTCGCCGGCACGGCCGAGCTGGCGGGGTTCGATACCCGCATCCGGCCCGAGCGCATCCGCCCGCTGCTGGACTGGACCCGGCAGAACTTCCCCGGCCTCATCGACGAGGCCAGCATCGAGCCCTGGGCAGGCCTGCGGCCGGCCACGCCGGGCAATCTGCCGCTGATCGGCAGCAGCACGAACACGAATCTGTGGCTGAACACCGGTCATGGCACGCTGGGCTGGACGCTCGCCTGCGGCTCGGCCAGTGCGCTCGTGGCCTTGATGCGCGGCGAACAAGCCCCGGTCGCCTACCCTTTCCTCGGTTGATCGCCCGGCAGCACCGGGAAAGCTCTGGCAGGGAAATCCCTGCCGCTTCAGGCGCAGGCGGTCTTGTTCTCGGCCGTCAGCGTGGCACAGGCGCAGCCCGCGGCAGACTTTTCGCCGCCGTCTTCGCCCGGCACGAAACGTTCCATCTCGACATCGTAGCCGACGCTGTCGAGATGGAAGGCAAGCGCCGCATCCATGCCGTTGGTGTGGTTCTCGAACCACGCCGGCAGCTCCTGGATCAGGCGCCTGGCGAAGAACATGTCGCCATTGGCCACGCGCTTGCGGATGTCGTGCAGCACGGCGAGCACGCGCTCATGCTCGGCACGGTGGCAGCCCGGGAAATCCACCGCTTCCATCCAGCGGTTCTCCTGGGCGAAGTGCGCTTCGGTATGCGCGACGAAAGCGTCGTAGGCGGCGAGGAAGTTCTCCGGCGCGGCGCTCGCCACGGCCGTATACAGCTCGACGAACTCGCGATGGGTGTCGTCCATGCGCGCAAGACCATTCTCGAGCTTTTCGCTCCATTCCAGGCTGGACATCGTGTCTCCTTACTTGACGACGGTCAGGTGCGAAGGCCGCGGGCGCCGCGGTGAGCCATCGCCGGGTTTCGCCGCTTCCTCGCGTGCCTTTGCCGCCGCTTCGCCCATGTCTTCGGCGGCTTCCGGCTCCTGGGCGTCGCCGTCCAGGGATGCCAGCGCTGGTGCGCTCTCGTCCCCTTCCTCGAGTTCGGGCTCGAAAGCCATGCCCTGCCCGTTCTCACGGGCATAGATCGCGATCACGTTGGCGACCGGAATCACCAGCGAATGGGCGACACCGCCGAAACGGGCCTGGAAGCTGATGTAGTCGTTGGCCATCTGCAGATGGCCGGTGGCCTCGGACGACAGATTGAGCACGATCTGGCCGTCGCGGGCATAGCCGGGCGGCACGCGCGTCTGACCATCGACGATGGCGGCGAGATAGGGCGTGAACCCCTGGTCGACGCACCATTCCCAGATGGCACGCAGCAGATAGGGTTTGGTCGATATTGTGCTCATGGTCTTTCCATCAGGCGATGCCCGCGCCGGAAACGGGGCATCGCGGGTCGAACGGTCAGCGGCGCATGACCTTCTCGGAAGGCGTCAGCGCATCGATGAAGCCCTGGCGGCTGAAGATGCGCTCGGCGTACTTCATCAGCGGCGCTGCCGCCTTGGGCAGCTCGATGCCGTAATGTTCCAGGCGCCACAGCAGCGGCGCGATGGCAACGTCCAGCATCGAGAACTCCTCGCCGAGCATGAACTTCTGCTTGGTGAAGATCGGCGCCAGCTGGGTGAGATGGTCGCGGACGTGGGCACGCACCTTGTCCACACCCTTCTGGTTGGCCTCGAGCGCTTCGAGGTGCGAGAACAGCTCGTGCTCAAAAGTGTGCAGCAGCTGGCGGGCACGTGCGCGCATGATCGGGTCGGGCGGCATCAGTTGCGGGTGCGGAAAGCGCTCGTCGATGTATTCGTTGATGATGTTCGACTCGTACAGCACGAGGTCGCGGTCGACCAGTACCGGCACGCGGTTGTAGGGATTGATGACGGCGATGTCTTCAGGCTTGTTGTAGAGATCGACGTCGATGACTTCGAAGTCCATGCCCTTCTCGAACAGGACGATCCTGCAGCGATGGCTGAAAGGATCGGTCGTGCCGGAATACAGATTCATCATGGTGTTGCCACTCCGGGGATGCAGAAGCAAAAGCGCACCACGCGAGATCGCGTGGTGCGTCTGGGATGGGACTAGATCAACAGGCCTCGCGGCCGGCTGCGGTTCCGATCAATGAATGTCCTTCCAGTAGTTCTTCTTCAGGGCATAGGCCAGCACGAAGAAACCTGCCAGGAAGATCAGCACGACGGTACCGATCGCCTTGCGCTTCTCGGCCACCGGCTCGCCCATCCAGACGAGGAAGGAGACCAGATCGGCCACGGCCTTGTCGTACTCCTCGACCGACAGCTTGCCGGGCTTGGCCAGCGTCAGCTCGACATGCTTGGAACCGTCGGCGTTCTCGGTGACCTTGGCCACCTGCTCGCCCTGCAGTTCCCACAGCACGTGCGGCATGCCGACGTTCTCGAAGATCACGTTGTTCCAGCCGGTCGGACGCTCGGCGTCGCGGTAGAACTGGCGCAGATAGGTGTAGAGCCAGTCCGCACCGCTGCCGTCGCCGGAAGCGCGCGAACGCGCGATCACCGACAGATCCGGCGGCGCTGCGCCGAACCAGGTCGTGCCATCGGCGCGGCTCATGCTGATCTTCATCAGATCGCCGACCTTCTCGCCGGTGAACAACAGGTTGTCGCGGATCATCTGCTCGGACAGGCCGATGTTCTCCAGCTGGTTGTAGCGCACGTAGGACGCGCCATGACAGTTCAGACAGTAATTGACGAACAGCTTGGCGCCATGCTGCAGTGCAGCCGGCTCGGTGCTCACCGGCGCCTTGTCGAGGTTCACCGAGACGTCGGCCGCCAGCGTAAGCGCCGGGGCGAACAGCAGCACGGCTGCTGCACGCTTGACGAAATTGATCACGCGCATTTTCATTTGAAGTTCACCCTTTCCGGTTCGGCCTTGCACTTGTCGAGCTTGCTGTACCACGGCATCAGCAGGAAGAACGCGAAATACAGCACCGAGCAGATCTGCGACACCAGGGTACGGCCCGGGGTCGGGGGCAGCACGCCCAGGTAGCCCAGGATGAAGAAGCACACCACGAAGATCGCCACGGCGATCTTGAAGATCGGCCCCTTGTAGCGGATCGACTTCACCGGGCTGCGGTCCAGCCAGGGCAGGAAGGCGATGATCACCACCGACGCGCCCATCGCCACCACGCCCCAGAACTTGGCGTCGAGCCCGAACAGCGGGTAGGTGACCGCGCGCAGGATCGAGTAGAACGGCGTGAAGTACCACACCGGCGCGATGTGCGGCGGCGTCTTCAGCGGGTCGGCCGGAATGAAGTTGTTGAACTCCAGGAAGTAGCCGCCGCCTTCGGGCGCGAAGAACACCACCGCGCTGAAGAAGAACAGGAAGGCGACGACGCCGACGATGTCCTTGACGGTGTAGTACGGGTGGAACGGGATGCCGTCCAGCGGGATGCCGTTGGCGTCCTTCTTCTTCTTGATCTCGACGCCGTCGGGGTTGTTCGAGCCGACTTCGTGCAGCGCGATGATGTGCGCGACGACGAGGCCGATCAGCACCAGCGGCACGGCGATGACGTGGAAGGAGAAGAAGCGGTTCAGCGTGGCGTCGGAAACGACGTAGTCGCCGCGGATGACCAGCGACAGGTCCGGACCGATGACGGGAATCGCCGAGAACAGGTTGACGATGACCTGCGCGCCCCAGAAGGACATCTGGCCCCAGGGCAGCAGATAGCCCATGAAGGCTTCGGCCATCAGCACCAGGAAGATCAGCGTGCCGAAGATCCAGATCAACTCGCGCGGCTTGCGGTAGGAACCGTAGAGCAGGCCGCGGAACATGTGCAGGTACACGACGATGAAGAAGGCCGAGGCGCCGGTCGAGTGCAGGTAGCGGATCAGCCAGCCGCCCGGCACCTCGCGCATGATGTACTCGACGCTGGCGAAGGCCACCGGCACGCCGGCGGCGTTCAGCGACGCATCCGGCTTGTAGTGCATGACCAGGAAGATGCCGGTCAGGATCTGGATCACCAGCACCAGCAGCGCCAGCGAACCGAAGAAGTACCAGAAGTTGAAGTTTTTCGGGGCGTAGTATTCGGTGAGGTGCCCCTTGATGGACGACGTCAGCGGGAAACGCTCGTCGATCCAGTTCAGCACAGCCTGGGATTTGGTCGTCATCGCTTATGCCTTCCCGTCTTCGCCAACAAGAATGGTGGTATCCGCGAGGTACTGGTGCGGCGGAATCTCGAGGTTGTCCGGCGCCGGCATGCTGCTATAGACGCGGCCGGCCAAGTCGAAAAGCGAACCGTGGCAGGGGCACAGGAAGCCACCGGGCCAATCCGCGCCCATGCCACTCTCGGCACCCATCTTGAACTTCTCGGACGGAGAACAGCCCAGGTGAGTACAGATGCCGACCGCGACCAGATACTCGGGCTTGATCGAGCGGTACTTGTTCTTGGCATACTCCGGCTGCATCGGCTTGTCGGACGCGGGATCGCTGACCTTCTCGTCGGTCTTGTCGAGCGACGCCAGCATCTCGGGCGTGCGGCGCAGGATCCACACCGGCTTGCCACGCCACTCCACCGTCATCATCTCGCCCGGAGCGAGCTTGCCCACATCCACTTCGACCGGCGCACCGGCTGCCTTGGCACGCTCGGACGGCGTCAGGCTGGCAACGAACGGCACCGCTGTTGCCACAGCGGCGGCACCGCCCGCGGCGGATGTCGCCAGCAGCAGGGTGCGGCGGCTGCTGTCCATCTTTTGATCAACGCTCATGACCCTCTTCCCTGAAAGGAAAACGAAAGACCTGGATACAAATAACTTCGGGATTATAGCGAAGTCGCCGCAGCAGAGAAAGCACGAAGGCCGGATCGCCAATGGGAACAAGGCTTTCCGCGTGGCATCCATGCGACGCGGCGCCATCGCCGGCGGCATTTTTGCTGCATCGCAAAACCCGTTCGATCCACTTGCCTCAGACCGAGCGCCGCTCGATCAGCGCCTGCGCGATCGTGCCGGTGTCGGTATGCTCGAGCTCGCCGCCAACCGGCACGCCGCGCGACAGGCGGCTGACTTTCAGCCCGCGGGCCGACAGCAGGCTGGCGACGGTGTGGGCGGTCGCCTCGCCTTCGTTGGTGAAGTTGGTGGCGAGGATGACCTCCCCGACCTTGCCGTCGCTCGCGCGCGCGATCAGCTTGTCGAGCCGCAGCTCCCTCGGCCCGATGCCGTCGAGCGGCGACAGGCGCCCCATCAGCACGTAGTACATCCCGCTGTATGACTGCGTCTGCTCGATCATCGCCAGATCGGCCGGCATCTCGACCACGCACAGCAAGGAAGCGTCGCGGCGCGGGTTGGCGCAGCGTGCACAGACCGCCTCCTCGCTGAAGGTGTTGCAGCGCTCGCAGTGGCGCAGCACGTCGAGCGCATGGGCGAGCGCACCGGCCAGCCGTGCGGCACCGCGCTGATCGCGCTGCAGCAGGTGGTAGGCCATGCGCTGCGCCGACTTCGGCCCGACGCCGGGCAGGCAGCGCAGAGCTTCGATCAGCTCGTCGAGGCTGGAAGGCGACATCCACCCGCTCCCGTCAGAACGGCAGCTTCATGCCCGGCGGCAGGTTCAGGCCGGCGGTGAAGCCCGACATCTTTTCCTGGGTGGTGGTTTCAACCTTGCGCACCGCATCGTTCAGCGCGGCGGCGACCAGATCTTCCAGCATTTCCTTGTCGTCCATCACCGAATCGTCGATCGACACGCGGCGCACGTCGTACTTGCAGGTCATCAGCACCTTGACCATGCCGGCGCCGGACTGGCCCTCGACTTCGACCGAAGCGAGTTGCTCCTGCATCTTCTTCATGTTTTCCTGCATCTGCTGGGCCTGCTTCATCAGCCCGGCGATTCCGCCTTTCATCATGCTGGCTACTCCACTGGAATTGATCGTTCAAACTGGGGGAAGGAAGGCGGCAAGCCACCGCCATTCACAAGGGTTTCACGCTGTTCTCGACCAGCGTCGCATCGAAGCGCTCGATCAGCTCGCGCACGAAAGGGTCGGCCTCGAGCGCCGCGACCGCCTCGGCATGGCGTGCCCGGCGCTCGATCTCGTCGCGCTGGGCCGGCGTCTCGCCGGCGATGTCGCCGACTTCGATGCGCACCCGCAGCGCCCGCCCGGCCGCATTGCCGAGCATGTCCTGCAGCCGCTCAGCCGCCGCGCGGTTCATGTCGAACAGGTGGCGATGCGCATTCGACAGCCGCAGACGCAGCTCGCCATCGTCGAAATCGAGCCATTCGCAATGCTGCGCGAGTTCGCGCATCAGGCCGCTCAAGCCGAGCGCCCTGATCAGGCCGCGCCAGTCGCCCATCGCCAGCAGGGCGGCCACGTCGCCGCCGGTTGCCGTCGGCACTGCGGCCCCGGCGGTCAGCGGCACTTCCGGCTCCGCGGTCGCGACAGGCTCGCCCGGCTGCACCGCCGCCACGGCAGACGCAGGCCCGGCTTCGCGCGCGCCCGCCACCACGGCACCGACCGGCACGGCCGGCGGCACAAGCGCAGAGGCGGGATAGTCCCCGGCATAGGCCTCGGGCGGCAGTTCTTCCCACGGCGGCACGTCATGGTCGCCGCCCGACGGCGCCGGCGCGGGCACGGGCACGGCACCGAGCTCCGCACACCGGGGCATGTCCGCGGACGGCGGGGGCGGCTCGGCAGGCCGGGAGCCGGCCGCAGGCGGCGCGGAAGGGGCGATCGGGGCAGCAGCCTGCGCCGCACGCGGAACGCGGAGTTCGGCAACGCGCAGCGGCGCTGCGCCGCCCGCTTTCCCGGGTTCGGTGGCCGCGCTTGCCGGAACCGGCCCCGCCGACGGCTTCGCCGGTTCGGGCGCCTCGCCGGCCGGTGCCCGGGGCGATGCCGCCGGCGGCTGGACGGCAGCCGGCACCACCGGGCCCCGGGCCTGGCCGCTGCCGGCAGGCGCCACGCCAGGGCTGCCGAGCGCGGCCGGCTGCTCCGGGCGGAAGGCATGCAGGCGCAGCAGCGTCATCGCGAAGCCGGTGTATTCGTCCGGTGCCAAGGGCAGCTCGTCGCGGCCGTGGATGGCGATCTGGTAGGCCAATTGCAGGAACTCAGCGTCGAAAGCGGCAACGTAGGCGACGATGCGGGCACGTTCCACTTCGTCCGTGATGGCTTCCGGCGCATGCTGCGCAAGCGCGATGCGATGGAACAGGCTCGCCAGCGACTGCAGCGCCGCATCGAAGGACAGGCTGCGCGCCTCCATGCCGTCCGCCACCGCCACCAGGCCGGCCACGCTGCCGGCCGCCAGCGCATCGAGCACCGCATACAGGTGGTCGTCGCCGACCGTGCCGAGCATGTGCGTGACCTGCTCCTCCTCGACCTTGCCGGCGCCATGCGCGATCGACTGGTCCAGCAGCGACAGCGCATCGCGCATCGAGCCGCTGGCGGCCTTGGCGAGGTGGCGCAGCGCGCCCGGTTCGAACGGCACCGCCTCGGCCTGCAGGATGCGCGTGAGGTGGTCGACGATGTGGCCGGGCGGCATCTGCTTGAGGTTGAACTGCAGGCAGCGCGACAGCACCGTGACCGGAATCTTTTGCGGATCGGTGGTGGCGAGGATGAACTTGACGTGCTCGGGCGGCTCTTCCAGCGTCTTCAGCATGGCGTTGAAGGCGTGGCCGGTCAGCATGTGCACTTCGTCGATCATGTAGACCTTGTAGCGGCCCTGCACCGGCGCATACACCGCCTTGTCCAGCAGCGCCGCCATGTCGTCGACGCCGCGGTTGGAGGCAGCGTCCATCTCGACGTAGTCCGGGAAGCGGTCGGCGTCGATCGCCCGGCAGGCCTCGCATTCGCCGCAGGGCTCGGCGGTGACGCCGGTCTCGCAGTTCAGCGCCTTGGCCAGGATGCGGCTGATGGTGGTCTTGCCGACGCCGCGGGTGCCGGTGAACAGCCAGGCATGGTGCAGCCTGCCGGTGGCGAGCGCATGCGTCAGCGCCCGCACGACGTGCTCCTGACCGACCAGCGTACCGAAGGACTTCGGCCGCCACTTGCGCGCAAGGACCTGATAGCTCATGGCGCCCGATTCTAGCAGAGCGGGAGGCCCCGTCCGGTGCCGATCGCGCGAGCGGCCGAAATGCCGATCGATAGCAAAAAAGAATTGACGTTATTTTTCTTATCAATTTGAGCTATCAATCTCCCGAACCTATCCTTGTATCGAACCCAAGGAATCCAGGAGGAACCGGACATGAACCCATCCCGCTCCGACATCGGCGCCTTGTTCGAACTGTTCTGCCAGGTGTGCGCCGAGTTCGCGCAGACGCTCTAGCGCCATGCACGGCCGGCCGCACTTGATCGGCCGTGCGGTTTCCACCCGAAGCATCGATCAGAAGGAATCCATCCATGGTTGCCGAAGTCGCCCGTCTGCACCTCCAGCCCGCCAGCCCCTCCGGCGTCGCACGTGCGCTCGCCGGCTGGATGATCACGCTCACCGGCCTTGCCGTCCTGGCGGCCCAGGCGCTGCGCGGCATCGACGGTTTCGAGCTGCCGCTCGCCGCTGCGCTGTCCGGCGGTGCGATGGCGGCGGGCGCCACTGCACTGGGGGCGCTGCCGGTGCTGACGCTGCGCCGGATCGGCGCCGGCATGCAAGCCATGCTGCTCGGTTTCGGTGCCGGCGTGATGCTGGCCGCCAGTCTGTTCTCGTTGCTGCTGCCGGCATTCGAGGCGGCGCAGGCTCAAGGTCGGGGGCCATCCGGCGCCGGCATGCTGGTGGCAACCGGATTCCTGAGCGGCGCCCTGCTGTTGCTGGCAATGGACCGCCTGCTGCCCCATTCGCACACGCCCGCCCGGGCAGGATCCAGCGACGTGCGCAACGGCACCTCGGCGTGGCTGTTCGTGTTCGCGATCGCGGTGCACAACATTCCCGAAGGCCTGGCGATCGGCGTGGCATCCGGGCTCGGCGAACTGCAGGCCGGCAGCGGCAGCGCCGTCGCCACCGGCATCTCGCTGCAGAACGTGCCCGAAGGCCTGATCGTCGCCATCGCTCTCGCCACGGCCGGCTACAGCCGCATGTTCGCCTTCGTCGTCGCCACCGCGTCCGGCCTGATCGAGCCGATTGCCGCGATCACCGGTTCGATGGCGGTTTCCGCTTCCGCGGAGATCCTGCCATGGGGACTGGCAATGGCAGCAGGGGCGATGCTGTTCGTCGTCAGCCACGAAATCATTCCGGAATCGCATCGCCGGGGCCGCGAAACCCTCGCAACCGGCGGGCTGATCCTCGGTTTCGTCACGATGATGCTGCTGGACGGCCTGCTCGGCTGAAAACCGGGCCCTCACGGCGGCGCCAGGGAGAAATTCGCAGGCTTCCCGGTTCAGAAAGTGAAAAAGCCGAGGCGCTCCGCAACGGAGCATCCTCGGCTTTCCGGATTCGGGGTGGCGAGCCCGACCCCCGGCACTTGCAGGAAACGGCTGTGGCTGCTGCCTTCCGGCCCTGACCAGATTCACCGCGCTGCAATGCGGGGAGACCCGCCACGGCCGGCATTGTAGCAGCATGCCGGCCGTGTGGGGCCCGAGGCTCAGCCTTTCAGTTCGGGGAAGTCCTCCTCGAAGAACTCGAGTTCGCCACGCGCCTCCTGGGCGCGGAGCTCTTCGGCCTTGCGCAGCTCGACACGGCGGATCTTGCCCGAGATCGTCTTGGGCAGGTCGGCGAAGGACAGGCGGCGGATGCGCTTGTACGGTGCCAGCCGTTCGCGGGTGAAGGCGAAGATGTCCCTGGCCAGTTCCCTGCTCGGCTGCTGCCCGGCGACCAGGATCACGAAGGCCTTGGGCACGGCCAGGCGCACCGGATCGGGGCTGGGCACCACCGCGGCCTCGGCCACCGCCGGGTGCTCGATCAGCACGCTTTCCAGTTCGAACGGGCTGATCCGGTAGTCCGAAGCCTTGAACACGTCGTCGGCACGGCCGACATAGGTGATGTAGCCATCGGCATCGATGCTGGCGACGTCGCCGGTGCGGTAGTGGCCGTCACGCATCACTTCGGCGGTCTTGGCCTCGTCGCCCGCATAGCCGACCATCAGCCCGGTCGGGCGGTGCTCACCCGTCACCAGCGAAATCTCGCCCTCATCGACGGGGTTGCTGTCGGCGTCGAGCAGCGCAATCCTGTAGCCGGGCAGCGGCCTGCCCATCGAGCCGGGCTTGAGCGGCTGGTCGGGCGTATTGCCGATCTGCGCGGTCGTCTCGGTCTGGCCGTAGCCGTCGCGGATGGTGATGCCCCAGGCCTTCTTCACCTGCTCGATGACTTCGGGGTTCAGCGGCTCGCCGGCACCGATCAGCTCGCGCAGGCGGGTCTTCACCGCGGCGAGATCCTGCTGGATCAGCATGCGCCACACGGTCGGCGGTGCGCACATCGTGGAGACTTCGTATTTCACCAGCACGTCGAGCAGCGCCCTGGCGTCGAAGCGGCCGTAGTTGTACAGGAACACGCAGGCCCCGGCGTTCCAGGGTGCGAAGAAGCAGCTCCAGGCATGCTTCGCCCAGCCCGGCGAGGAGATGTTCATGTGGCGGTCGCCGGGCTTCAGGCCGATCCAGTACATCGTCGACAGATGGCCGACCGGGTAGGACTGGTGGGTGTGCAGCACGAGCTTGGGCTTGGAGGTGGTGCCCGAAGTGAAGTACAGCAGCAGCGGGTCGTCCGCGCGGGTGACGCCTTCCGGGGTGAAGGCGTCGGATTCGGCGGCGGCATCCTCGAAGGCCTTCCAGCCGGCCGGCGCGCCGCCCACGGCGATGCGGGTGAACTCGCCCGGCAGGCTCTCGAACTTGCCGGTATGGGCCGAACCGATGACCACGTGCCTGACCTGGCCGCGTTCCACCCGGTCGACCAGGTCGTCCGGCGTCAGCAGCGTGGTGGCGGGAATCACCACCGCACCGAGCTTGATCGCCGCCAGCATGGTTTCCCACAGCGGCACTTCGTTGCCGAGCATGATCAGGATGCGGTCGCCGCGCTCGACGCCCTGGCTGCGCAGCCAGTTGGCGACACGGTTCGAACGCGCCGACATCTCGGCGAAGCTCAGCTTCGACTCGCGGCCGTCCTCTTCGACGATCCACAGCGCCGGATCGTCGTTGCCCTGCGCGAGGGCGTCGAAGTGATCCAGCGCCCAATTGAACTCCGTCAGTTCCGGCCACTTGAAGCCGGCGTAGGCGGTGGCGTAGTCGCTGCGGTGTTGCAGCAGGAAATCGCGCGCGGCGATGAATTCAGCAGCACTCATGGTGCCTCTCCTCCTGGTTGTCGTCGAAAGCTGTCGACAGGCATGTTGCTGCATGCCTGCTCTTATCGTTTATTACGTTGACGTTAACGTAATAAACGCCTGAAATCAAACGATAGCACTCGCCGGCACCAGGGCGGGGAGTACGGCGGCCGGCATCCCTGCCCCGCACTTTCGAAGATGCCTGCCGAAGGACTTGCCGAACGGCTCGCCGAAGCGCAACCGCAGCGCCATACTTGCGGCCTTGCGACAACGACCGGAGTAAAGATGTCCCTCGTCCAGCAACGCCTTCACGCCCGCTATGGCAACGACGCGGGCGGCCCCCTCGAGATCGCCTGCACCCCGCTGATCGAACAGCTTCTCGACCACCGCTCGGTGCGCGGCTACCTGCCCGATCCCGTCAGCGACGACATGCTGGCAGCCATCATTGCTGCCGCGCAGTCGGCGGCCAGCTCGTCCAACCTGCAGGCCTGGAGCGTCATCGCCGTGCGCGACCCGGCCACGCGCGCTGCCCTCGCCGAATGCGCCGGCGGCCAGGCCCACGTCAGGGACGCGCCACTGCAGCTGGTCTGGCTCGCCGACCTCGCCCGCCTGGCCCATGTCGCCGAAACCACCGGGCGCCCGGCTGAAGCGCTCGACTACACCGAGATGTTCCTCGTCGGCGTCATCGATGCCGCGCTCGCGGCACAGAATGCCGCCGCCGCGGCCGAGTCGCTGGGGCTGGGCACGGTCTATATCGGCGGCATGCGCAACCAGCCAGAGAAGGTCGCGGAGCTGCTGGCGCTGCCCCAGCGCGTGGTCGCGGTGTTCGGCATGTGTGTCGGCCACCCCGACCCCGCACATTACGCGGCAGTCAAGCCGCGGCCGCCGCAATCGGTCGTACTGCACCACGAAAAATACTCGCTGGCAGCGCAGGAGAGCGGCATCGAAGCCTACAACGCCGCGATGGCCCGCTTCTACGACGAGCAGCGCATGAACGTGCGCGGCACCTGGGCCGTGCATTCGGCCAAGCGCATCGCCGGCCCGCAGCCCCTGTCCGGCCGCGACCGCCTGGTCGAGGCGCTGCGTGCACGCGGCTTCCAGCTCAAGTAGGGATACGAGGCGGGAGGCAGGCACAGCGAGTGGCCGCAGACCGTGATGCACTCGACAGCCCAGGGTAGTCCCGGCAAGACAGGATTACCCATTTTGGGGCATATTGCGCACATCCGCGACGGGCCAGCCCCCGGCCTGCCGACCAACGTTTCCCAAGAGGCAAGATGATCCGCAATTCGCTGCGCCTGCGGCTGTGGCTGACGATCGGCCTCGCCCTGGCACCAGTGCTGATGTTCGCACTGGCGGACTACCGCCAGCAGCGCACGCTAACCATCGAGCGCGCGCACGAGGAAATCCGTCAGTATCTGTCCGCCGCCCGCAGGGAGGCGGACAAAGCCCACCAGAACGTGGGCCTCGCACTGCGGTTGATGGCCCGTTCGAACGACTTGCGCTCGAACGACAGCACCGCCTGCGAAGACATCGCCCGGCGCGTGCTCGCGTCGATGGAGGACGTCATGAATATCGGCGCGGCCCGCTCGGACGGCGAGATTTTCTGCAGCGCGCTGCCCGGACGCAAAACCGCCAACATCGCCGACCGCGCCTGGTTCCAGGCCACCCTCGACGGAAACGGCATCTCCCACGGCGAGTCCTACATCGGCCGCATATCGAACAAACCCGTACTGACGTTCGGCTATCCGCTGAGTAGCCCCGAAGGCAAGACGAATGGCCTCGTATTCGCAACGCTGTCACTGGACTGGCTCAACAGCCTGATCGAAGATTTCAAGCTTCCGCCGGGCTGGGAGGCCAGCCTGGTCGACCAGCGCGGCCATGTCCTGGCGCACTACCCCAATCCCGAGCAGTGGCAGAACCACGTCCTCGCGCCGGATGAACTGGCTCAACTGCGCCACACGCTGACGGCGGCAGGCGGCATCGCCGAACTGGCCGGCCCCGACGGCAAACGGCGGCTGTACGGCGTCACCTCCCCGGGTTTCACCTCGGCAAACGATCTCATCGCGATCGGCTCCCCGCTCGAACGCTCGCTCAGCGCAGTCGACCGGCGCTTCCAGATCCACCTGGCGATCTTCGCCGCCGTGGCCCTGCTGTCGGCACTGGTGGCCCGCCTGTACATCTATCAGTCGATCGAGGTATGGACCTCGCGCATCCGCAACGCGGTGGCACGGATTGCCGCCGGCGAGCTGGACACCCGTGTCGGCCACGGTGCGAAAGTCGAGGAGCTGGACGAGGTCAGCGCCGGCATCGACCACATGGCCGCGGAAATCCAGCGGCGCGACGCCGAACTGCGCCGGCTGTCGATGGCGATCGAACAAAGCCCGGAGTGCGTCGTCATCACCGACACCAACGCCTGCATCGAATACGTCAACGACGCCTTCCTGCGCATCACCGGCTACAGCCGCGAGGAAATCATCGGCCGGAATCCGCGCATCCTGAACACCGGCAGAACACCGAAAGAAACCTACATGGATCTGTGGGACACGCTGACCCGCGGCGAAGTCTGGCGCGGCGAATTCCACAACTCCCGCAAGGACGGCTCAGGCTATCTCGAGTTGGCCACGATCGCGCCGATCAAGCAGGCCGACGGCACGATCACGCACTACGTCGCCGTCAAGGAAGACATCACCCAGCGCAAGCAGTCCGAAGCCCTGCTGCATCGCCTCGCCTACTACGACGCGCTGACCGGGCTGCCCAACCGCGCCCTGCTGCGCGACCGCCTCGAGCAGGCGATCCGCGTCAGCAGCCGCAACGAAGTCTGGGGCATGCTGCTGTTGCTGGACATCGACCGCTTCCGCAAGCTCAACGACTCCCTCGGCCACAGCAGCGGCGACCAGTTGCTGAAGGTGCTCAGCGAGCGGCTGCAGGCAGCCGTGCGCGAGGACGACACCGTCGCCCGCCACGGCGACGACGACTTCGCCATCATCATCGAGAACATCGGCGCCGGCGAGGCCGACGCCATTGCCCGTGCCGAGCTGATCGCCAAGAAGCTGCACAAGGAACTGGACATCCCCTACCAGTTGGGCGGCGCGCAGAAAGGCCCCTACTACGCGACACTGAGCGTCGGCATCAGCCTCTTCCGCGGCCACGCCTCCTCACCCGAAACACTGCTGAAGCAGGCCGAAGTCGCGCTCTACTCGGCAAAGGAGGACGGCCGCAACGCCATCCGCTTCTTCAACCCGGCGATGCAGGCCGTGGTCGATGCGCACACGCGCATGGAGATCGGCTTGCGCGCGGCGCTCGACAACGGCGGTTTCCACCTGCTCTACCAGCCCCAGGTCGATCGCCAGGGCCGGCCCGCCGGCGCCGAAGCCCTGATCCGCTGGTCCGGCCCGGACGGAACGACCATCTCGCCAGCCGAATTCATTCCGCTCGCCGAGGACACCGGGCTGATCGTGCAGATCGGACAGTGGGTGCTCGACACCGCCTGCGCGCAGCTCGCACGATGGCAGCAGTCGGCGGCGACCCGCCACCTGTCGATCGCGGTCAACGTCAGCGCACGGCAGTTCCGCCAGGCAGATTTCGTCAGCCTCGTGCGCAGCGCGATCGAGCGCGCGGGCGCCGATCCGTCCCGGCTGAAGCTCGAATTGACCGAGAGCGCGATTCTCGACGATCTCGACCAGAGCGTCACCCGCATGAACCAGCTGCGCAAACTCGGCATCCAGTTCGCGCTGGACGACTTCGGCACCGGCTATTCCTCGCTGTCCTACCTCAAGCGCCTGCCCTTCGCCCAGTTGAAGATCGACCGCTCCTTCATCCACGACATGGCAGAGGACGAAGGCAGCGAGGCCATCGTGATCGCCATCCTGTCGATGAGCCACGCCCTGAGCCTGGAAGTGGTTGCCGAAGGCGTCGAGACGCCGATCCAGCGCGAGTTCCTGCGCCTGCGCGGCTGCGAACTCTTCCAGGGCTACCTGTTCGGCAAGCCCCTGCCGATCGAGGAGTGGCAGGATTTCCTGGCGATGGTGTGAGCACGGCCTGCACCGCGGCTCGGGCGCAGCGGGCGGCATGATGGATCGCGCGGTCCGCGCCGGTGGCGCTCAATACACATCGCGCAGGTAGCGCCGGTCGCGGCCCAGCGCCGCCACCCATTCGGCGGCGCGCTCGGCGCTCATGCCGCCGTGGATGGCCACCACCTGTTTCAGCGCCGCATCGACGTCGCGCGCCATGCGTGCCGCATCGCCGCAGACGTAGAAATGGGCGCCCTCCTGCAGCCATGCCCACAGCCGCGCACCGTGCTCGATCATGCGCTGCTGGACGTAGACCTTTTCCGCCTGGTCGCGCGAGAAAGCGGTATCGAGCCGATGCAGGCTGCCGTCGCGCAGCATGCCTTCCAGTTCGTCGCGGTAGTAGAAACCGGTGGCCGCATGCCGCTCGCCGAACAACAGCCAGTTGCGCCCGCCTGCACCGGTGGCGCGGCGCTCCTGCAGAAAGGCGCGGAAGGGCGCGATGCCGGTGCCGGGACCGACCATGATCATCGGCGCGGCGGGATCCTGCGGCGGGCGGAAATGGGCCGAGCGCTGCACGAAGACCGGCACCTCGGCGTGCTGCGCACGGTCGGCGAGGAAGGTCGAGCACACGCCGCCGCGCGGCCGGCCCTCGCAGGCGTAGCGCACGGTCGAGACCGTCAGATGCACCTCGTCGGGGCAGGCCTTGGGGCTGGACGAAATCGAATACAGCCGCGGCTGCAGCCGCTTCAGCACCGGCAGCCATTCGCCGGCCTCGACCTCGATCGGGAACTGCAGCAGCAGATCGGTGATCTGCCGGCCCCACAGCCACTCCTTCAGCGCCTCCCGGCGATCGTCGCCGAACAGGCGGGCGAGTTCCGCACTGGCCGAACGCTCGCAGACGAAGCGCAGCAGATCCGGCGTGATGCGCGTGATGTCGAAGTGGCGCACCAGCGCGTCGGCCAGTGTCATTTCGCCGTGGCCGTCGACGCTCACCAGGGCCGACGCGGGCAGATTCAGCACAGCCAGCAGTTCCGCCACCAATTCCGGGCAGTTGCCCGGCCACACACCCAGCGCGTCCCCGGCCTCGTAAGCCAGGCCGGTGCCGGACAGATCGAACACGAACTGCCGCACCTCCTTGCCCGCACCGGCGCCGCTGAGCAGGCGGTCGAGCTTCAGGCGGACGGGCTGCGGTGAGGCCCGGCCGGGCCGCGACAGGCCGGGTGCGGCACGATCTGACGCGATGCGATCGGTCTGCGGGGCAGGCACGGCTGCCGGCTGGGGCACAGCCGGCAAGGACGCCGACTCGCCGGCATCCGCCGCTCCGGCGAATGCAGCGGCAGGTTCGGCTACCGGCTCAGCCGCCTCGGCCCAGGCCTCGACGACAGCTTCCAGCCATGCCCTTGCCTTGTCCTCGTCGTCCGGCTCGCAGTCGACGCGCGGCAGCAGCCGGCGCGCGCCGAGCGCCTCCAGGCGGGCATCGAGCTTGCGGCCGAAGCCGCAGAACTGGTCGTAGCTGGAGTCGCCGAATGCGAGGACGGCGAAGGCGGTGCCATCGAGCCGGGGCACGGCATCGGTCTGCAGCTTCTCCCACAAGCTGCTGCCGTTGTCGGGCGGATCGCCGTCGCCGAAGGTGCTGGCCAGCAGCAGCACACGCGGCGCCGCAGCCAACCGGTCCGGGCTGGCAGCGTCCATGCCCAGCACGGTGACGGCGTGGCCTGCCTGCTCCAGACGCCCGGCGCAGCGCGCTGCCCAGGCCTCGGCATTGCCGGTCTGCGATGCCCACAGGACCAGCACCGGCTGGCGTGCAGCAATATCGCCGGCACCGCTGCCCGCGGCCGCCGGCAAGGCTTCGCCGATCCGGCTGCGGGCGAAGAGCCCAGCCAGCATGCCGTCGAGAAACAGGCGTTTCGACGTCTCAAGAGGAGCGCTGGGCGGCAGTACCGGCACACCGCCGCCGCTGCGCGCAGCCTCGGTGCGCAGCGCAGCGAGATAGCCTTGCAGATACAGGCGCTCATGGGCGTCCAGCGTGAGCGGCGGCGTGTCGTCGAGACCGAGCAAGCCGGCCAGGGCGTCGATGTGCTGCATGTCCAGTTCCTCGATGTCTTGGCCCTGCGCGTCCATGCCTGCAAGCACAGTTGCAGTTGCCGCCGCATGCGGCATGGCCCGGGCCTCGCGCCGGCTGCCGGCAGCGCCTGCTTCCGGCGCAGCCACCGCTTCCCCCATCACTCGCATCAACGTGACGGCGCAGAACTTCAATTCGGGCTGCAGCGATGCCTCATCCACCGCATCGCTGGTGACCGCGTTGATCGCCAGGTTCTCTCCGAACACGTCGTTCCAGTGGAAGGGAGCGAAGCAGTTGCCCGCACGCACCCGGTCGGAGATGCTGGCCGGCAGCACCGCGCGCCCGCGGCGCGAACGCACTTCCACCCGGTCTCCGGCCGCGATGCCGAGCCGCTTCGCGTCTTCGGGATGAAGCTCGATGAAGGGGCCGGGATTGAGCTTGTTCAGCGTGGCGATCCTGCCGGTCTTGGTCAGCGTGTGCCACTGGTGCTGCAGGCGGCCGGTATTGAGCACGAAGGGAAAATCCTCGTCCGGGAGTTCGGCAGGTGGCAGCCACGGCCGGGCGAAGAAGACGCCCCTGCCGCTGTCGGTGGCGAAGGCCAGCCGCGGCCGCCGGCCATCCGGCGCCTGCCTCAGCGCCTGGCTCACACCGTCGTTGAGGTAGCGCAGCGGCTGGCGGTCCCGTTCGCCGTCCGGCGGGCAAGGCCATTGCAGCGGGCCCCGGCGCAGGCGCTCGTGGCTGGCGCCGCGGATGTCGTAGCCCGTCTTGGGGTTCCAGAAGCCTTTGATCTCCTCGAACACTTCGGCTGCCGAGGCGTAGTCGAAGCCGTCGCCGTAGCCCATCGCACAGGCCACGCGGGCGATGATCTGCCAGTCCGGCAGGGCTTCGCCTGGCGGCGCCACGGCCTGCTGCGCCAGCGTCATGTTGCGTTCGGAGTTGATCATCACGCCGTCGGCTTCGGCCCACAGCGCGCCCGGCAGCAGGATGTCGGCGTAGCGGTTGGTCTCGGTGTCGAGGAAGGCGTCCTGGGTGATCACCAGTTCGGCCGCCTGCAGGCCGGCGATCACCTTGCCGCGGTCGGGCACGGTGGCCACCGGGTTGGTGCAGATGATCCAGCAAGCCTTGATCCGGCCGACAGCCATGTCCTCGAACATCGCCACCGTGCCGCCGCCCGCTTCCGCGCGCAGCGTGCCGGCCGGCAAACCCCACGCCTGCTCGACGAAAGCGCGGTCGGGCGCCGACAGCGCCGAGCGCTGGCCCGGCAGGCCCGGCCCCATGTAGCCCATCTCGCGCCCGCCCATCGCATTGGGCTGGCCGGTCAGCGAGAACGGTCCGCTGCCCGGGCGGCAGATCGCGCCGGTGGCCAGGTGCAGGTTGCAGAGGGCATTGGTGTGCCAGGTGCCGCGCGTGCTCTGGTTCAGGCCCATGGTCCAGCAGCTCATCCACTCGGGCGTCTGACCGATCCAGTCGGCGGCCTTGCGGATGTCGTCCTCGGCAAGCCCGGTGATGCGGGCGACGGTCGCCGGCGGATAGTCTGCGAGGAAGCCGGGCATCGCCTCCCAGCCCTCGGTGAATTCGGCGATGAAGGCTTCGTCGATGCGGCCGTTGCCAACCAGCAGGTGCAGCAGGCCGTTGAGCAGGGCCAGGTCGGTGCCCGGCCGGATCTGCAGGAACAGGTCAGCCTTCTCCGCCGTGGCGCTGCGCCGCGGATCGACGACGATCAGCCGCGCACCGGCCTTGACCCTGTCCATCATGCGCAGGAACAGGATCGGATGGCAGTCGGCCATGTTGGCGCCGATGACGAAGAACAGCTCGGCGCGGTCGAAGTCCTGGTAGGAGCCGGGCGGACCGTCCGAACCCAGCGAGAGCTTGTAGCCGCTGCCGGCGCCGGCCATGCACAGGCGCGAGTTCGACTCGATGTTGCGGGTGCCGATCCAGCCCTTGGCGAGCTTGTTGGCGAGGTACTGCGCTTCCAGCGACATCTGGCCGGAGACGTATAAGGCGATGGCGTCCGGGCCATCGCGCTCCAGGATGCGGCGCAGGCGGCCGGCGGTTTCGGCGATGGCCTGGTCGATCGCGGCCGGCACCGGATCCTGCTCGCGCCGGCTGCGCAGGTAGGCGTGGGTCAGCCGCCCCGGATCGCCGATCGGCTGGGCGCAGGTGCTGCCCTTGGTGCACAGGCGGCCGAAGTTGCTCGGGTGCGACTTGTCGCCGCTGACCTTCACCACCTTGCCGTCCGCCACCTCCATGCGCAGGCCGCAGCCGACGCCGCAGTAGGGGCAGACGGATTTCACCACGCTGGCCGCCGTCGTCATCGCAGCAACCTCAGGCTTCGACCCATACCGTGCCGCCGCGCAGTTCGACGGCCCAGGTGGCGAGCGGCGTGTCCGGATTCTCGATGCAGCCGCCGTCGCGCAGCCGGTAGTGCTGCTTGTAGATCGGCGAAGCCACCACCGGCTCGCCGCCGAGGTCTCCGACGATGCCGCGCCACAGCACGTTGGCACCGCTGTTGGGGTCGTGGTTGTCGATGGCGTAGAGGCTGTCGTCGGCGAGGCGGAAGATGGCGATCTGGCGGCCGCCCAGCAGCGCGCACACGCCGGTGTCGGGCCAGATGTCGTCCAGCGCGCAGACCGGCTGCCACACCGGTCCGGCGGTGGCGGCAACGGCAGGCGCTGCCGCGGGAACGTGTGCCGCCACGGCGGCGGCGGCGGGGGCGGTCATGACGGTCATGGCAGGCTCCTTCAGACGGTTTCGGCGACGACCGGAATGCCCTTGAAGCGCTCGCGCTTCTCGGCCTCGGTGGCCGGACGGATCTGGCCGCGTTCGCGCACGAAGACGATGTTGTCGTCGGCCGCGTCGCTGTTGACGAAAGTGCGCATGCGCCGCAGCACCGCCGGGTCCTCGATGGCCTTCTTCCATTCGCAGGCGTAGCTGCCGACCACCTGGGCCATTTCGGCTTCCAGTTCGGCAGCCAGCCCGAGGCTGTCCTCGAGGATCACCGCCTTGAGGTAGTCCAGCCCGCCTTCGAGGTTGTCGCGCCAGGTGCTGGTGCGCTGCAGGCGGTCGGCAGTGCGGATGTAGAACATCAGGAAGCGGTCGATCATGCGCACCAGCGTGGCCTCGTCGAGGTCGCTGGCGAGCAGCTCGGCGTGGCGCGGCTTCATGCCGCCGTTGCCGCAGACGTAGAGGTTCCAGCCGCGCTCGGTGGCGATCACGCCGACGTCCTTGCCCTGCGCCTCGGCGCATTCGCGGGTGCAGCCGGAGACGCCGAACTTGATCTTGTGCGGCGCGCGCAAGCCCTTGTAGCGGTTCTCGAGCCGGATCGCCATGCCCACCGAATCCTGCACGCCGTAGCGGCACCAGGTCGAGCCGACACAGCTCTTCACCGTGCGCAGCGACTTGCCGTAGGCATGGCCGCTCTCGAAGCCGGCATCGACCAGCTCGCGCCAGATCAGCGGCAGCTCGTGCACCTGGGCGCCGAACATGTCGATGCGCTGGCCGCCGGTGATCTTGGTGTACAGCCCGTACTTGCTGGCGATGCGGCCGATCGCGATCAACTGCTCCGGCGTGATCTCGCCGGCGGCCACGCGCGGCACCACGGAGTAGCTGCCGTCCTTCTGGATGTTGCCGAGGAAGTAGTCGTTCGAATCCTGCAGCCGTGCCTGGTCCCGGTTCAGGATGAAGTCGTTCCAGCAGCTTGCCAGGATGCTGGCCGCGACCGGCTTGCAGATGTCGCAGCCGCGGCCCTTGCCGTGGCGCTGCAGCAGTTCGGCGAAACTACGGATCCCGCCCACGCGCACCAGGTGGTACAGCTCCTGGCGCGACCAGGCGAAGTGCTCGCACAGGTGCTTGCTGACTTCCACGCCCTGGCGCTTCAGCTCGGCGTTGAGCACCTGGGTCACCAGCGGCACGCAGCCGCCGCAGGAGGTGCCGGCGCGGGTCGCGGACTTCAGTTCACCGATGCTGTGCGCGCCGTCGGCCACCGCCGCGCACAGCTGGCCCTTGGTGACGCCGTTGCACGAGCACAGCACCGCACCCTCGGGCAGCGCATCCACGCCAAGGCCGGCTTTGGCCGTGCCGTCGGCGGCGGGCAGGATCATCTGCTCGGGCGCTTCGGGCAGGGCAATGCCGTTGAGCATCATCTGCAGCAGCGTGCCGTATTCGGCCGCGTCGCCCACCAGTACCGCGCCCAGCAGCCGCTTGCGGTCGGCGCTGACCACCAGCTTCTTGTAGATCTGCTTGAGCTCGTCGGTGAACACGCAGGACAGCGCGCCCCGCGTCCTGCCCTGGGCATCGCCGATGCTGGCGACATCCACGCCCATGAGCTTGAGCTTGGTACTCATGTCGGCGCCGGCGAAGACGGCATCGGCCACGCCGCCGAGGTGCCGGGCCGCCACCCGCGCCATGTCGTAGCCGGGCGCGACCAGGCCAAAGACCTGCTCGTTCCACGACGCGCACTCGCCGATCGCGTAGATGTCCGGATCGCTGCTGCGGCAGTGGTCGTCGATCACCACGCCGCCGCGCGGACCGATCGCGAGCAGGCACTGGCGCGCCAGTTCGTCACGGGCACGGATGCCGGCGGAGAACACGATCATGTCGGTCTCCAGCCAGCTGCCGTCGGCGAACACCATGCGGTGGCGCGCCTGGCGACCGTCGATGATCTCCACCGTGTTGCGCTCGGTATGCACCTGCACGCCCAGATCCTCGATCCGGCTGCGCAGGACGCGCCCGCCGCCGTCGTCGACCTGCACCACCATCAGCCGTGGGGCGAATTCGACCACGTGCGTGCGCAGGCCCATGTCGCGCAGCGCCTTGGCGCATTCCAGCCCGAGCAGGCCGCCGCCGACTACCACGCCGCTGCTGGAACGGGCACCGCTGGCCTGCATCGCTTCCAGGTCCTCGATGGTGCGATAGACGTGGCAGGCGTCGCGGTCGCGGCCCGGCACCGGCGGCACGAAGGGGTAGGAACCGGTGGCCAGCACCAGCTTGTCGTAGGCCAGCACTTCGCCGTCGGCCAGTTGCAAGGTGTTGTTGCGCCGTTCGATGCTGGCGACGCGCGCGTCCAGGCGCAGCGTCAGTCCCGGCCGCTCATAGAAGCCGGGCTCGACCAGCGACAGTTCCTCGGCGCGGGTGCCGGAAAAGAAGCTGGACAGATGCACGCGGTCGTAGGCCGGGCGCGGCTCCTCGCCGAGCACGGTGACGGCCAGGCCGGCGGCCGGCAGGTCGGGGTGCAGTGCGAGCAGTTCCTGCACGAAGCGGTGGCCGACCATGCCGTTGCCGACCACCACGAGTCTTTGCTGATGCATGAGGTTCTCCTTCAGGCCATGGGCACGGCGATGCAGCAGCCTGCCGCGTCGCGGCAGCCGTGCAAGCCGTGGCTGTCTGCGGCGCCTAGGCGGCGCGCTTCAACTGCTTGTGGTAGAGGAATTCCATGATCGCCGCGCGGCATTCGCCGAAATGGGCGTCATGCGCCAGGGCCAGCCGGTCGCGCGGCCGCTCGATGCCGACCTCGAGGATCTCGCCGATGGTTGCCGCCGGGCCGTTGGTCAGCATCACCACGCGATCCGACAGCAGCACCGCCTCGTCGACGTCGTGGGTGACCATCACCATCGTCGCCTTGGTCGCGGCGAGGATCTTCATCAGCTCGTCCTGCAGGTTGGCCCGGGTCAGCGCGTCGAGGGCGCCGAAAGGCTCGTCCATCAGCAGGATGCGCGGCTGCATCGACAACGCCCGGGCGATGCCGACGCGCTGCTTCATGCCGCCCGAGATCTCGTGCGGGAACTTGGTCTCGGCATGGGCCAGGCCGACCAGTTCGAGCGCCTCGTGGGTGCGCCGCTTCAGGCTGGCCTTGCCCTCCTTGGCCGCGAACACGCGCTCGACGGCGAGATAGACGTTGTCGAAGCAGGTCAGCCAGGGCAGCAGCGAGTGGTTCTGGAACACCACCGCGCGTTCCGGCCCCGGGCCGGCGATCTCGCGCCCGCCGCACAGCATCACGCCGCTGCTCGGCCGGGTCAGCCCGGCGATCAGGTTCAGCAGCGTCGACTTGCCGCAGCCGGAATGGCCGATCAGCGCGATGCTCTCGCCTTCGTGGATGTCGAGATCGATGTCGCGCAGGGCGACGAACCTGCCCTTCTTGGTGTCGAAACTCTGGCCGACATTCTCGATCTGGACGATCTTCTTCGTCATGATGGGTCTCCTCAACGGTTCTCGTAACTGAAACGGCGGGCGACCAGCATCAGCATCTGCTCGAGGATCAGGCCGACGATGCCGATGACGAAGATCGCGATGATGATGTGCTCGACCTTGAGGTTGTTCCATTCGTCCCACACCCAGAAGCCGATGCCGACGCCACCGGTGAGCATCTCCGCGGCGACGATGACCAGCCAGGCTGTGCCGATCGACAGGCGGATGCCGGTCAGCATGTAGGGCAGCACCGCCGGGAACAGGATCCTGGTGAAGACCTTCCACTCCGACAGGTTCAGCACGCGGGCGACGTTGAGATAGTCCTGCGGCACGCGGGTGACACCCTGGGCGGTGTTGAGGATCATCGGCCAGATCGAGCAGATGAAGATGGTCCAGGTCGCCGCCGGATCGGCACGCTGGAACACCAGCAGGCCGATCGGCAGCCAGGCCAGCGGCGACACCGGCCGCAGCAGGCTGATGATCGGGTTCAGCATCTGCGACAGCAGCGCGAAGCGGCCAAGCAGGAAGCCCGCCGGAATGCCGACCAATGCGGCGATGCCGAAGCCGATGCCGACCCGTTCGAGCGAGGCGAGCACGTTCCAGCCGATGCCCTGGTCGTTCGGCCCGTCGATGTAGAAAGGATCGGAGAACAGCGCCACCGCCGCATCCCAGGTCTGGCCCGGGCCGGGAATGCCGCCGCCGCCGAAGGTGGCGAGATGCCAGATGCCGATCAGCAGCGCCAGCCCGGCCAGCGGCGGCAGCACCGTGCGCAGTGCGGCCCTGGCCCACTCGCCGATCCGGCCGGCCAGCGGTTCGGCCGGCGGGCTGGCGCTTTTTCCCGCCTTTTCTTTCACGCCGCCTTCCACCTTGGCTGCGCTCGCCGTCGCCGGCAGCTCATTCCCTGTCTCGTCGATCGGCACCGCCGTCCTGCCGGCATCGGCTTCGGTGGCGTCGGTTCCGGCCATGTTTCCCGGCCGCGCCGCGATCATTGCTGCAGTCATGTTTCCGTCCTCCGGTTCAGGCCTTGAGCTTGAAGCTGCCGGCATACTTCGCCGGCTCCGTGCCGTCCCACACCACGCCGTCGATCAGCGTGCTGCTGCGCATCTCGCCCGCGGGCAGGGCGGCGCCGGCCGCGGTCGCCGCCTGGCGGTAGATGTCGAGGCGATTGATCGCGCGGGCGGTCGCCAGGTAATCGACGTCCCTGTCGAGCAGGCCCCAGCGCCGGTGCTGGGTCAGGAACCACATGCCGTCGGAGAGCCAGGGGAAGGTCGCGGCGCCGTCGCGGAAGAACTTCATCGCGTTGGCGTCCTGCCACTTGCGGCCGAGGCCGTTGTCGTAGTGGCCGAGGACCCGGCCTTCGATGACGTCGACGTCGGTATTGACGTAGGAGCGCGCGGCGATGACCTTGGCCGTCTCCTTGCGGTTGGCCTCCGAGGCGTCGATCCAGCGCGAGGCGTCGAGCACCGCGGCGGTCAGTGCCCGCGCCGCGTTGGGATGCTTGTCGACCCAGGCGGCGCTCGTGCCGAGCACCTTCTCCGGATGGTCGGTCCAGATGTCCTGGGTGGTGACCGCGGTGAAACCGATGCCGTCGATGACCGCGCGCTGGTTCCAGGGCTCGCCGACGCAGTAGCCGTGCATGTTGCCGACGCGGGCGTTGGCCACCATCTGCGGCGGCGGCACGACGATGCTCTTGACGTCCTTGAACGGATGAATGTCGTGCGCCGCCAGCCAGTAGTACAGCCACATCGCATGGGTGCCGGTCGGGAAGGTCTGGGCGAAGGTGTAGCTGCCCGGTTCGTTCGCCGCCACCAGCTTCTTCAGCGACGCGCCATCGGCCACGCCCTTCTCCTTCAACTGGGACGCGAGCGTGATGGCCTGGCCGTTGTTGTTCAGCGTCATCAGCACCGCCATGTCCCGCTTCGGCCCGCCGACGCCCATATGCACGCCATAGACGAGGCCGTACAGCACGTGCGCGGCATCCAACTCGCCCGACAGCAGCTTGTCGCGCACCGAGGCCCAGTTCGCTTCCTTGCTCGGCACGATCCTGATGCCGTACTTCTCGTCGAACTTCTTCACCGCCGCCATCACCACCGAGGCACAGTCGGTCAGCGGGATGAAGCCGACCTTGATCTCCTTCTTTTCCGGCGCATCGGAGCCGGCGGCCCAGGCGCCGCCGGGAAACAGGCCCGGCAGCAGCGCGGCCGTGCCGGCCGCGGCCCCCGCCTTGATGAAGCCGCGGCGCGACAGCACCGTGGTTCCGGTCTTGAGCGTCTTCATGATGTGCTCCTTGGAAAGCATGGAAAAAACGAAAAGGCGCCCATCCCCCGCTTCGCGCAGCGCGAAGGGGAATGGACGCCGTTGTCCTGTGTTCGAGTCGGAAGATCGAATGCAGGGCCGCCGTTGGCCCAGTCTTGCCCTAGCCTATGCAGCAAGCGTGCCAGTTTTCAGGATCGATTCGTTTCCCTTGCATTTCATCGGTTTGCCAGCTGGCTGCATGGCGACGCGGCGAGGCCGGATGCACTGCTGCAGTGCAGCATCGACAGTTGCCTGCACATCCCTGGTGCGCCGTCCCGCCTAGTGCCTGCCCAGCACCGGGGCCAGCGCCAGCGTCGCCGCGGCGACCTCGGCCAGGCGCCGCCCCTGGCTCATCGCGGTCTGGCGCAGCAGGCGGTAGGCCTCGTCCTCGGAAAGGCCGCGGCAGGACATCAGCAGGCCTTTCGCACGCTCGATCAGCTTGCGCTCGTCCAGCGCCGCACGCGCCGCGTCGAGTTCGTCGCTCATCGCCTGCAGGCGCTGCGACTGGGCATGGAGCAGATCGACGATCGAACGCCGCAGTTGCGGGCCGAAAGGCTCATCGTCCCGGGCGCGAGCCAGAGGTTCTGCCGGCGCCCCCTCCCCGGTCACCTCGGTACCGATCAGCATGTCGAGCGGCGCCCGGACCTCCGGCGCTGCGGACAAGGCTTCGAGCAAAGCCGCCTGGTCCTGCGCCTCGATCCGCGCCGAGGCGATCCGCCGCGCGCAGGATTCGCCCAGGCCGCGGGCGAGCGCCACCTCGGCTTCGTGCATCTGGTCGAGGCGCTGCGAGCAGCAGTCGAACCAGGCCTCGGCCAGCGCGGGATCGAGCGCCGAACCCAGCGTCGACGCCAGCAGCATCCGGCGCAGGCGCTCGAGTTCGGCCAGCGGCATGACGGACTGCAGCGCCCGCCACTGGCGCAGCACCTCGTCGCCGCAGAAACCTTCGAAGCGCCGGAAGCACTGCGCCTGCGCATCGATCAGATGCAGGATGGCCTGCACGCGATCGGGCGCCGGATGCCCCGCGGCGAACAGCGCCGCGCCCAGGGCACGCTCCTGGCCGGCGAACTCCTTGCCCTGCATCAGGTTGAACAACGCCACCAGCAGCCGCGAAACCCCGGGATCGACCGCCACGTCGGCGGCCTCGAACACCAGCGCGAGCAAGGCCGCGATGATCTCGCCGTAGCGCGCGGTCGACGCGTCGGGCCGGCAGCGCCGGGCGGCGATGTCGCCGCGCAGCCCGGGCAAGGCATCCAGCGCATGCAGTGCAAGCGCGATGCGCGTCAGCAGGCGCGCACCGCCATGCACCGCGCCGCCCGACTTCTCGCCGCCCGGCTCCGGGCGCTCGAGCCAGCCCCGGACCCCGGCCTCCGCGGCCCGGCTGGCAAGCAGTTGCGCTTCGCGCTGGGGACCGAAACGGGCGCCTTCCGAGCCGAGAAAGACGTTGGAAGCGCCGCGTTCCCGCTGGAGCTGGTGGACGAGTCCGCTCACCGCCTGCACCAGTTCGCAGCTGAGCGCGAGCCGTTCGAGGTCATCGATTTCGCAGCGGCGCGCTGCGAGCAGAAATGCGAGCGCCGTCTTCATCCTCTCTCCGCAATCCTCGTTGCCGTCGCCACAGCCGGAATGGCCGTGGCGACAACGACAAGCAATTGCCGTGCAAGCCTGTGCGCGCCGCGCCGGGCGGCGGCTGCGCGAAGGCCGAAGAAGCGGAATGGTGGCCCGGTTATGCCGGCATGGCGCGCGATACGGCGTCGGCGAAACGCTCGCCCGCTTCGTCCGCCTCGCCCTGCCAGCGATCGAAATGCAGCAGCTCGGTCAGCGGCATGCGCTTGAGCCAGCCGGCCGATTCCAGTTCCGGGCGCTCATGGAAATGGCTGACATGGCCGATGCAGAGATAGGCGATCGGCACGATCCCGTCCGGAATGCCGAGCGTCTCGCGCAGCGCCTGCGGGTGCAGGATGCTGACCCAGCCCACGCCCAGCCCTTCGGCACGCGCCGCCAGCCACAGGTTCTGCACCGCGCAGACCGCGCTGTAGATGTCCATCTCCGGCATGTGGGTGCGGCCGACCACCACCGGGCCGTTGCGGCTGCGATCGCAGGTGATGCAGAGGTTGAGCGGCGCTTCCAGGATGCCCTCGAGCTTCAGCTTGCGATACGTGCCCCGCTTGCCGGTCTCGAACATCTGTTCGGCTTCGGCATGGGCGGCGAGGAAATCGCGGTGGATCCGCTCGCGCACCTCGCGCGAACGCACGATGACGAAGTCCCAGGGCTGCATGAAGCCGACCGAGGGCGCGTGGTGGGCGGCGGTCAGGACGCGCGCCAGTACCTCGTCGGCAATGGGATCGGGCAGGAACTGCCCGCGCACGTCGCGCCGGGTATGGATCGCGCGGTAAACGGCGGCGCGCTCGGCGACGCTGAAGGATGGATCGGTCTGGATGGTTTGTGCATGGCTGCTCACGGAGTCGTCCCCTTGGCGTGAAGCAGTGGGCAGCCGCCGACCAGACGGCTGCTTGGACGCTTCGGGGCCGGTCTTCCGGCTGAGGATCATCCCGTCCGGGCGCCTTCCCGGCCCTTGCAGGCCAGTGGCTGGGCAAACCTTGCCCGGACAGTCCCCTTCACGGCGCTGGGCACGCAGCGGATTTGCACCGCTTTCCCGATTCTCCCGCGCAGGCGCGGGCACCCCGAAGCTCGAAAGACGTGAAGCGTATTGAATCGCGCTGCGGCTGGCAAGCTGCGGCCGGCAAGGTACGCCGCCACCGCTCGGCGAGCCGGATGTGGAAGGTGGCGAAACCCATCGACGGCGGCACACGCCGGGGGTGATGAGTTTCGCCCTCGGCTCCGCGCAGCCCGTTCCACCTTCCCGCAGCGCAGACTCCCGCGGCCGCCACCGCTCATCCGCGCTGGCGGCGCGCCTCGAACAGACAGATGCCGCTCGCCACCGACACGTTCAGGCTGTCGACGCTGCCGTGCATCGGAATGCGCGCCAGTTCGTCGCAGGTCTCGCGCGTCAGGCGGCGCAAGCCGTCGCCCTCGGCGCCCAGCACCCAGGCCACGGGTCCTTTCTGGTCGATGTCGTACAGCGACTTCTCCGCCTCGCCGGCGGCACCGACCACCCACACGCCGGCCTCCTGCATCTCGCGCAGCGCGCGCGCCAGATTGGTGACGGTGATGTAGGGCACGGTGTCGGCCGCACCGCTGGCGACCTTGACCGCGGTGGCGTTGAGGCCGACGGCGCGGTCCCTGGGCGCGACCACCGCGTGCGCGCCGGCCGCATCGGCGACGCGCAGGCAGGCGCCGAGGTTGTGCGGGTCCTGCACGCCGTCCAGCACCAGGATCAGCGCGTTCTCCTCCAGGCTGTCGAGCACGTCGGCGAGCTTGATGTCGCGCCGCGTCGCATCGACCTTCGCCACCACGCCCTGGTGCCGGCGGGTGCCGACCATGGCATCGAGCTTGTCGCCTTCGCAATACAGCATGCGGACGCCGGACGCCTCGGCCTGGGCGACGAACTTCTTCACCCGCGCGTCCTTGCGGTCGGCCGACAGATGGACTTCCAGCACCGAGTCCGGCGCATGCCGCAGCTTGGCGGACACGGCATGGAAACCGTAGATCAGCCGGCTGGCGGCGCTGGTGTTCGTGTTTGCGGTCGTCTTAGGCACGGCGTTTTTCCTTCGCGGAGGTCTTGCCGCCAGAACGCGCGGCCGGTTTCGAGGCGCGCGATTCTACCGGCTCGGCAGCAACCGCGGCTTTGGCGGTCTTCGCTGGCTTGGCCGATTTCGCTTTTCCGGCCTTTTCCGCCTTGTCCTTCTTGCCGGTCTTCTTCGCCTTCTTCTCTGCCTTCTCGGTCGATTTGGCCTTGCCGGCCTTGGTCTTCGCCTTCACGGTCTTGGCTTTCTTGCCCTTGTCCGCAGCATCCTTGTCCTTCTTGCCGGCCTTCTCCTTCTTCTCCGCCTTGCCACCCTTGCCGGCGGCAGTCTTGCGCGCCTTGGTGGCCGCAGCCTCTTCGGCAGCCAACTTGATCGCCGCGGCCTCCTGGTCGACCGCCTTCTGCCAGATGTCGTCGAGCACGCTGGCGCCGGCGCGGGTGGCCTTGGCCGGCGCCGGGCGGGCACCCTCCTCGGCTGCAGGAAGCGTCGCTGTTTTCGGGGTAGCGGAAGCACTGGTGCGGGAACGCCGCTTCGGTGCAGCAGCAGGCTTCAGTTCGGGCGCAGCAGCGACTTCAGCCACAGCGGAGGTTTCTGCTGCCTGCGATGCCTCGGCAACGGCCGGCTCGGCAGCGCCGGCTGCCGCAGCTTCGGCCACGGGCTTCGCCTTGCGCGTGCGGGTGCGTCTCACCTTCTCCGGAGGTGCCGCGACTTCGTCCACCGCAGCGTCGGCTGCCGCCGGCTCGGCAACCAGAGCCGCCACGACGGCCTCGGCAGGTGCAACGACGGCAGCAGGCTGGGGTTTTTCGACGGGCAGCGGGCCTTCGATCAGACGGAAATCGATCTTGTTGGTCGCCATGTCGACGCGCACCAGTTGCACCTTGACCCGGTCGGACAGGCGGAACTGCTTGCCGCTGCGCTCGCCGAGCATTGCATGGCGGGTCTCGTCGTAATGGAAGTAGTCGGTGCCGAGCTCCGAGACATGCAGCAGGCCTTCGATGAAGATGTCGTCGAGGGCGACGAACAGGCCGAAAGGCACGACCGCCGATACGCTGCCGATGAAGGTTTCGCCGACGCGATCCTGCATGAAGTAGCACTTCAGGAAGGCGACGACGTCGCGCGTGGCCTCGTCGGCACGACGCTCGGTCGCCGAGCAGTGCAGGCCGATCTGCTCCCAGTCGCCCGGCTTGTACTGCGCGCCCGCCAGCACCGCCTTGATCGCGCGGTGGACCAGCAGATCGGGGTAGCGCCGGATCGGCGACGTGAAGTGGGTATAGCTTTCGTAGGCCAGGCCGAAGTGGCCGACGTTGTCGGGGCTGTACATCGCCTGCTTCAGCGAGCGCAACATCACGGTCTGCAGCAACTGGGCGTCCGGGCGATCCTTGACCTGTGCGAGCAGCGCCGCGTAATCGCCGGCGTGCGGCTCGTCGCCGCCGCCGATGCCCAGGCCGAACTCTTTCAGGAACTCGCGCAGCTTGGCCAGCTTTTCCTCGGACGGCGAGTCATGCACGCGGTACAGCGTCGGATGTTCGTGCTTGGCGAGGAAATCCGATGCGCAGACGTTGGCCGCCAGCATGCACTCCTCGATCAGGCGGTGGGCGTCGTTGCGCACCTCGGGCACGATCTGCGCGATCTTGCCGTTGTCGTCGAAGATCATGCGCGTCTCGGTGGTCTCGAAGTCGATCGCGCCGCGCTTGGCACGCGCTTTCAGCAGCACGCGGAAGAGTTCGTCGAGGTTCTCGAGATGCGGCAGCAGCTTGCCGAGCGCCTTGCGCTCCGCGGCATCCTGCTCGTACAGCGCCGCCGCCACCCGGGTGTAGGTCAGGCGCGCATGCGACCAGATCACCGCCGGATAGAAGCGGTAGGTCTTGATCTCGCCGGTGGCGGAGATGTTCATGTCCGCCACCATCGCCAGGCGCTCGACTTCCGGATTCAGCGAGCACAGGCCGTTGGAGAGCTTCTCCGGCAGCATCGGGATCACCCGACGCGGGAAATAGACCGAGTTGCCGCGATCGTAGGCATCCTTGTCCAGCCCGTTGCCGGCCTCGACGTAGTGCGACACGTCGGCGATCGCCACGATCAGGCGATAGCCCTTGCCCTGGCGCTCGCAATACACCGCGTCGTCGAAGTCCTTGGCGGTCTCGCCGTCGATCGTCACCAGCGGCAGCCTGGTCAGGTCCTCGCGGCCCGCCCAGTCCTTCTTGCGCACGACGGCCGGCAGCTTGCGCGTCTCCGCCTTGGCTTCGGCGGAGAACTCGAACGGCAGGTCGTGCTTGCGCAGCGCGATCTCGATCTCCATGCCGGGGTCGGCGTAGTTGCCGAGCACTTCGACGATGCGGCCGATCGGCTGGGCGAACTTGGTCGGCTGCTCGACCAGTTCGACGGTGACGATCTGGCCGGGCTCCGGCTTCTTGCGCCCGCCGGGTGCGATCAGGATGTCCTGCGCCAGGCGGCGGTTCTCGGGCACCACGATCATCACGCCATGCTCGTTGATGATGCGGCCGACGACGCGGCTGTTGGCGCGCTCCAGCACTTCGACCAGCCGGCCTTCGGGGCGGCCGCGGCGATCCTGGCCGGCGATGCGCGCCAGGATGCGGTCGCCGTGCAGCAGTTCGCGCATCTCCTTCGGGCCGAGGAAGACGTCCGGCCCGCCGTCGTCGCGGCGCAGGAAGCCGAAGCCATCGGGGTGGCCTTCGACGCGGCCCTTGATCAGTTCGGCCTTGTCGGGCAGCAGATAGGCGTCGCGGCGATTGCGCACGACCTGGCCCTCGCGCTCCATCGCACGCAGGCGGCGGTCGAAGTGCTCGCGCTCGAAAGCCTGGATGTCGAGCGCCGTCGCCAGTTCGTCGAAAGGCATCGGTACGCCGCGCTCGGCCAGTACCTGCAGCACGTATTCGCGGCTGGGCAGCGGCTGTTCGTATTTCTGCGCTTCGCGCTCATGGAAAGGATCGGCCAGGCGGATGGGGCTCTGCCGGGCAGCGTTCTGCCGGGCTGCGCTCTTGCGCGCGGCACGGCTGCGGCCGGCCGTCGGTGCGGCAGCATGGCCGCCCGCTTGCGGCCTGGCGGTCGCCGGTCCCTGGGCTGAAGTGTTGCGGGAGCGCGAGCCTGCCGGGGCCGTCGCGCGTGCTTGAGTGTTTCTTGTGGTGTTTTTTGTTCTGCGAGTCATTGACAGTTTTCTTCGAGTGCTTATAATGCGCGTCTTCTTGCCCAGATGGCGGAATTGGTAGACGCACTAGTTTCAGGTACTAGCGCCGCGAGGCGTGGAGGTTCGAGTCCTCTTCTGGGCACCAGTTTCACAGGAAAGCCGCTCTTCGGAGCGGCTTTTTTGTTTTTCTGCCGCGTATTCTTCTGCTTTCCTTTCGAGCGGATGCCCTTCGGCGACAGCTTGCGGAAAAAAGAAAAATGGGGGAAAACCTTTGCAAATGCCGAAGCCTTTGCTATTATGCGCCTCCCTGCCCAGATGGCGGAATTGGTAGACGCACTAGTTTCAGGTACTAGCGCTGCGAGGCGTGGAGGTTCGAGTCCTCTTCTGGGCACCAGCTGCAGGGAAAAGCCGGCTTTCAGTCGGCTTTTTTCGTTTACATCGCCAGCCGTGCCTGCCCAAAAGAAAACGGCACCGCCCGCGCCACGGCCACACAAGGTGGCCGGAGATACGGACAGCGCCGTCTTTCCGGCAGGCAGGCGAAAGCGGCCGTATGGCGCCTTCGCCGCCTGCGGCTTGCGCTCAGGCACCAAACGGATGGCGACGCAGAATCGTTTCGTCGCGCTCGGGGCCGGTCGAGATCACGTCGATCGGAATTTCGCAGATCTCCTCGATGCGGTGCAGGTAGGCACGCGCCTCCTGCGGCAGCGCATCCCAGCTCTGCGCACCGAAGGTGGTGCCGCTCCAACCCTTCATGGTCTCGTAGATCGGCTCGCAGCGCGTCACTTCTTCCGAGCCCATCGGCAGCAGGTCGATGCGCTTGCCGTCCAGCATGTAGCCGGTGCACAGCTTCAGTTCTTCCAGGCCGTCGAGGACGTCGAGCTTGGTGATGCACAGGCCGGTGACGCCGTTGATGATGATCGAGCGCTTCAGCGCGGCCAGATCCAGCCAGCCGCAGCGGCGCTTGCGGCCGGTGACGGTGCCGAATTCGCGGCCCTTGGTCGACATCTGCTCGCCGGGCGCACCCTTGGTGTCGATGTCGAGCTCGGTCGGGAAGGGGCCGCCGCCGACGCGGGTGCAATAAGCCTTGGTGATGCCCAGCACGTAGTGCAGGCGGCTGGGACCGACGCCCGAGCCTGCCGCGGCCTGGCCGGCGACACAGTTGCTCGAGGTGACGAAGGGATAGGTGCCGTGGTCGATGTCGAGCAGGGTGCCCTGCGCGCCTTCGAACAGCAGCGAACCACCCGACTTGTTGATCGCGTACAACTCGGCCGAGACGTCCGCCACCATCGGCAGCAGCTCTTCGGCATCGGCCATCGCTTCGTCGAACACCGTCTGGAAATCGACCGCTTCGGCGCCCAGATGCCGGGTCAGCACGAAGTTGTGATATTCCAGGTTGGACTTCAGCTTGGCGGCGAAGCGCTCGCGGTCGAACAGGTCATAGATGCGCAGCGCGCGGCGGGCGACCTTGTCCTCGTAGGTGGGGCCGATGCCCTTGCCGGTGGTGCCGATCTTGTCGCCGGCGGACTTGGCGGCCTCGCGCGCGCGGTCGAGCGCGCTGTGATAGCCGAGGATCAGCGGGCAGCCCGGGCTGATGCGCAGGCGGTCGCGGACCTCGATGCCGCCGGCTTCCAGCGTGCGGATTTCCGACAGCAGGTGATGGGCGTCGAGCACCACGCCATTGCCGATGAAGCAGGCCACGCCTTCACGCACGATGCCCGAGGGCACGAGGTTCAGCTTGTATTCGGTCTGGCCGATCACCAGCGTGTGGCCGGCGTTGTGGCCGCCCTGGAAGCGGACGACCCCCTTGGCGTGGTCGGTCAGCCAATCGACGATCTTGCCCTTGCCTTCGTCACCCCACTGGGTGCCGACGACGACGACGTTCTTTGCCATTTCTCACTCTCCCTGTAACGGCACGATCGCCCAGCGACCGTCCCGCCTGACCAGTTGCCGGTCGCAACCGGCCTCGTTCCAAGTTCCTTGATGCCCGGGTAATGCCGTGACGACGATCTCGCCGTGCGCACGCAGCGCCGCCACTTCGGCAGCCAGCTCGGCATCATCGCCCACCCAGGGCGCCAGCACCGCGCCCGGATGCGCCAGCGGCGCCGGCAGATGCCACACCAGTTCGCGCAGATCGAGGCTGAAGCCGACCGCCGGCCGCGCGCGGCCGAAGGCCTCGCCGACCCGGTCGTAACGCCCGCCGAGCGCCAGCGCCGCCGGCGACTCGGCGCCATAGGCGGCAAAGACGATGCCGCTGTGATAGTGATAGCCGCGCAGGTCCGACAGGTCGAAGCTGATCGGCAGGTCGGCCAGCACGCCGGCCAGTTGGCGCAGCTCGTCCAGCAGTACCGTGATTTCTTCGTCCCGCGGCAGACAGGCCGCCGCGCGCTCGAGGACTTCCGGCCCGCCATAGAGGTCGGGCAGCGCAAGCAGGGCGGCGCGCACCGGCTCGGCGGCATCGGCCAGCATCGTCCGAAGCGCCGGCACGTCCTTGGCCTGCAGCAGATCGAACAGCTCTTCCTCGCGTCCCGGCACCAGACCGGCGCGGGCCGCCAGCGCATGGAACAGGCCGACGTGGCTGATGTCGATGCGCGAAGCCGGTACTTCGGCCAGGCGCATCACTTCGGCCAGCAGGCGCAGGATCTCGACGTCGGCCTCGATGCCGGCGTGACCGTAGAGCTCGGCGCCGAGCTGCAGCGGCTCGCGCGTCGCCGTCAGCGTCGACGGCAGGGTGTGCAGCACGCTACCGCAGTAGCACAGCCGCGACACGCCGCGATGGTTCAACAGGTGCGCGTCGATGCGGGTGACCTGCGGCGTCATGTCGGCGCGCACGCCCATGGTCCGCCCCGACAACTGGTCGACGAGCTGGAAGGTGCGCAGCTTGAGGTCCTGCCCCGCTCCGGTGGTCAGCGAGTCGAGATATTCGAGCAGCGGCGGCATCACCAGGTGGTAGCCGCGGACGCGGAAGGCGTCGAGCAGCCGGCGGCGCAGCGTTTCGAGCTGGTGGGCTTCGGACGGCAGCGCGTCCTGGATGTGGTCGGGCAATACCCAGCGCATGAGCATTCAGTTCAGGACGAAAAGGAGCAACACACCCCCCAGCATCGAAGTCAGCCCGACGAAGCGGATCTGGCCATCGGCCATGCTGGCGAGGCGCAAAAAAGTTTCGCGCCAGGCGGCTGGCGCGACGAAGGGAAGGATGCCCTCGATGATCAGCATCAGCGCGAAGGCGGTCAACAGGGAGGCGCCCATCAGGGTCTCAATTGCGCTGTGCGCCCCCGATGTCCTTCATGAAGCGGAAGAAATCCGAGCTCGGATCGACCACCATCACGTCATCCTTGCCGGCGAAGCTGGCACGGTAGGCTTCGAGGCTGCGGTAGAAGGCGTAGAAATCCGGGCTCTTGCCGAAGGCCTCGGCATAGATCGCGGTGGCCTTGGCATCGCCTTCACCCTGGAGCTGCTGGGCAGTCCGGTAGGCCTCGGCGATGATGACCTCGCGCTGGCGCTCGGCGTCGGCGCGAATCTTCTCGGCTTCGGCGGCACCCTGGGAGCGCAGTTCGTTCGCCACCCGGGTACGCTCCGCTTCCATGCGGCGGAACACCGATTCCGACACTTCGTTCGGCAGGTCGACCCGCTTCAGGCGCACGTCGACGATCTGCACGCCGATGCTGCGGGCGTCGCGGTCGGCGCGCTCGCGCATCTGGTCCATGATGCGGTCGCGCTCGCCGGACACCACGTCGTGCATGGTGCGGCGGCCGAATTCCTCGCGCAGGCCGGAATTGACCGTCTGCGTCAGGCGGGTGCGCGCACGCGCCTCGTCGCCGGCCACCGACTCGTAGTAGAGCCGTGGATCGACGATGCGCCACTTGACGAAGTGATCCACCAGCACGTTCATCTTCTCGGAAGTGATGAAGCGCTCGGGCTCGGGCGTGTCCAGGGTCAGGATGCGCTTGTCGAAATAGCGCACGTTCTGGATCAGCGGCAGCTTGAAGTTGAGGCCGGGCTCGGAGATGACCTCCTTGACTTCGCCCAGCTGGAACACGATCGCATACTGGCGCTGGTCGACAGTGAACAGCGACGCCGAGGCGATCACAATGGCGACCAGAATAATGCCGCCGATCAGAGACAGCTTGTCACGCATCAACGTTCTCCCCGCTCACGGCTGCGCATCAGGTCGCGGCTGTTGCGCGGATCCGATGCCAGCGTGGATGCACTCGATCCGGCCGCCGACTGGGCGGGCGCGGCTCCCGCAGCCGGCCGCGACGCGGCGCCGGCCTGCTGCATCAGCTTGTCGAGCGGCAGCATCAGCAGATTGCCGTTGCCCTTCGCATCGATCATCACCTTGGACGTGTTGGACATCACCTGCTGCATGGTCTCGATGTACAGGCGTTCGCGCGTCACGTCGGGCGCACGCTGGTACTCGGTGAACACCTGGTCGAAGCGGCTCGCCTCACCTTCGGCGTTGGCGACGACACGCTCGCGGTAGGCGTTCGCTTCCTCGATCAGGCGCGACGCGGCACCGCGTGCCCGCGGGATGACGTCGTTGGCATAGGCCTCGCCTTCGTTCTTCTGCCGCTCGCGGTCCTGGCCGGCCTTCACCGCATCGTCGAACGCGGCCTGCACCTGCTCGGGCGGCTGGGCGTTCTGCATCGTCACGCGGCTGATCTGGATGCCGGTCTGGTAGCGATCGAGGATGCGCTGCATCAGTTCGTGCGCGGTCGCGGCGATCTCCTCGCGCCCTTCGTAGAGCACGAAGTCCATGCGGCTCTTGCCGACGATCTCGCGCATCGCGGTTTCGGCCACCTGCGCCACCGACTCGTCCGGATAGCGGTTGTTGAAGATGTAGTTCTCCGGGCTGTTCAGCACGTACTGCACCGCGAACTGGATGTTGATGATGTTCTCGTCGTCGGTCAGCATCAGCGACTCGCGCAGCACCTTGTTGCGCTCTGAGCCGCGGTAGCCCACTTCGACGGTACGCACGCCGGTCAGGTCGACGATCTCGTGCGATTCGAACGGATACGGCAGGCGCCAGCGCAGACCGGGCTCGGTGGTCTGGACGTACTCGCCCAGCCGCAGCACCACGCCGCGCTGGTTCGCGTCGACGGTGTAGAAGCCGCTCGCGGCCCACACCACGGCGACGAGCGCGACAAGCGCACCCAGGCCGCCGCCGAACTGCTTGAACGAGAACTCGGGCAGTTGCGGCCTGCCGCCGCCACCGCCGCCCGACGAGCCGCGGTTCTGCCGCTTGCCGCCGAACATGCCGGACAGGCGCTGGTTGAAGTCGCGCCAAACCTCCTCGAGGTCGGGCGGCCCCTGATTGCCGCCACGGTTGTCGTTACCGCCGCGATTGTCGTTGCCGCGCCGCCCATCGTCGCGGTCGCGATCATCGTCGCCGCCCTGGCCGCCCCAGCGGGGGTCGTTAAGTGACATGAGAATGCCCGTAATCACGATTGAATAGGAAGCTCTTCCACCGTACCGGACTCCCGGTCGGCATCTTCATGAAAGGCCTGCTGAGCCACTTCCGCGAGCACTTCGCGAAGCAGATCAAGACCTTCGCCCGTTCTGGCGCTCAAAAAAACGCGCCGAATGTTACCACAGTCACTCCGTTCGACCGCCGGCACGGCATGCGTGAGGTCGATCTTGTTCCAGATCAGCACCTGCGGCACGTCGGCCGCGCCGATCCCGGCAAGGACCTCATTCACCGCAGCGATCTGCGCATCGCGATCCTCGCTTGCCGAATCGACGACGTGCAGCAGCAGGTCGGCCTGCACCGTTTCCTCGAGCGTCGCGCGGAACGCGGCGACGAGGGCGTGAGGCAGGTCGCGGATGAAACCGACGGTGTCCGACAGCACCACGTTCGCACCGCCGACGTAGAGCCGGCGCGAGGTGGTGTCGAGCGTGGCGAAGAGCTGGTCGGCCGCATAGGCGCCCGCCTTCGTCAGTGCATTGAACAGCGTCGACTTGCCCGCATTGGTGTAACCGACCAGAGAGACAGACAGCACCTCCCGGCGTTCCCGGGCGCGGCGGCGAACCTTGCGCTGCTTCTCGATCTGGGCCAGGCGCGACTTCAGCATCTTGACCCGATGGCCGAGCAGGCGGCGGTCGGTTTCGAGCTGCTTCTCGCCGGGGCCGCGCAGGCCGATGCCGCCTTTCTGCCGTTCGAGGTGGGTCCAGCCCCGCACCAGCCGGGTGGACAGGTGCTCGAGCTGGGCCAGTTCGACCTGCAGCTTGCCTTCATGGCTGCGCGCGCGCTGGGCGAAGATGTCGAGGATCAGCGCCGTGCGGTCGATGACCATGCACTGCAGTTCGCGCTCGAGGTTGCGCTGCTGGCCGGGCGACAGCGCGTGGTTGAAGATCACGATGTCGGCCGAATGCGCGCGCAGCGCTTCGCCGATCTCCTGCACCTTGCCGCTGCCGGCGAACAGCTTCGGATCGGGCGCCTGGCGCCGGCCCTGGACCACGGCCTCGATCGATGCGCCCGCGCTGCCGACCAGCAGCTTCAGTTCGGACAGGCGTTCGTCGATGAGCCCCTGGCCGAGGTCGAGCTGGACGAGGACGGCGCGCTCTCCCGCTGCGGGGCGCTCAAACATGGGCGCTCCCGGCAGCCGCTCGCGCGCGGCTGCGAACGATGGCTACGATGCTCAGTTGCCTTCTTCCTGCTGCTGGATGACGACCGGACGGGCCGGCACGACGGTGGAGATGGCGTGCTTGTAGACCATCTGGGTGACGGTGTTCTTCAGCAGCACGACGTACTGGTCGAAGGACTCGACCTGGCCCTGCAGCTTGATGCCGTTGACCAGGTAGATCGACACCGGGATGTGTTCCCGGCGCAGCGTGTTCAGGAACGGGTCTTGTAGAAGTTGCCCTTTGTTGCTCATGTATGAACCTCTTTATTTTCTGTTTGTAAGAATGTAATGGATTTGATGCTGCACCGCCACATGGCAGTATGCATCGAAATCCGGGTGTGGAAACAGGTTCTCGTCGTCCACGCGCTCAGTCCCGTGCAGCGTACGGATTGTGCGTGGTGCGGAACTGGATGCGCAAGGGCGTGCCCTGCAGCTTGAAAGCCTCCATGAAGCAGCGTTCCAGGTAGCGCACGTAGGAGGCGGGAATGGCCTCCAGCGCGGTACCGTGGATCACGATCACCGGCGGGTTCATGCCGCCCTGGTGCGCATAGCGCATCTTCGGCCGCGACAGGCCGTGGCGCGGCGGCGCCTGGCGGGCCACGGCCTGCTGCAGCGTGCGCGTCAACCGCGGCGTCGACAGGTTCGAGGTCGCCGCCGCATAGGCGGCATCGACCGACTTCAGCAGGCCGCCGATGCCCTGCGACTTGAGCGCCGAGATCTGGTGGAAACGGGCAAAGCCCAGGAAGGCCAGCTTGCGCGCGATGTCCGCCTTCAGGCGGTCGCGCTGGTAGTCGTCGACCGCATCCCACTTGTTGATGCCGACCACCAGCGCGCGCCCGGCGTCGAGTGCGAAGCCGGCGATGTGCGCATCCTGGTCGGAGATGTCCTGCGCGGCGTCGAGCACGAGGACGATCACGTTCGCCTCCTGGATCGCCTGCAGGGTCTTGATCACCGAGAACTTCTCGACCGCTTCGAAGACCTTGCCGCGGCGGCGCAGGCCGGCGGTGTCGATCAGGGTATAGCGCCTGCCGCCGCGCTCGAACGGAATCGCGATGGCATCGCGCGTGGTGCCCGGCAGGTCGAAGGCGATCACCCGCTCCTCGCCGAGCAGGGTGTTGACCAGGGTCGATTTGCCGACGTTGGGACGGCCGACGATCGCGACCTTGGGGCCGCTGTCTTCTGCAGCCTCCGCTTCGTCTTCGAGCGTAAACGGCGCCAGCACGATCTCGACGAGCTGCTTGACGCCGTCGCCGTGCGCCGCCGACACCGGCAGCGGATCGCCCAGGCCGAGGGCATGGAAATCGGCGGCGACGATCGCGCGGTCCAGGCCTTCGGCCTTGTTGACCACCAGATGCACCGGCCGGCCGGCACGGCGCAGGCGGGCGGCGATCTGCTCGTCGTGCGGCGTGCGGCCGGCGCGGCCATCGACGAGGAACAGCAGCACGTCGGCTTCGGCGATGGCCTGCTCGGCCTGCCGGGCCATCTCGTGCATGATGCCGTCCTTGGCGACAGGATCGAAGCCGGCGGTATCGACGACCAGGTAGTCGCGCTCCCCGACCCGGCCGACGCCGTAATGACGGTCGCGCGTCAGGCCCGGCTGGTCCGCCACCAGGGCATCGCGCGTGCGCGTGAGCCGATTGAACAGGGTCGACTTGCCGACGTTGGGCCGGCCGACCAGAACGATGGTAGGTTTCACTTCAGGGCGCCCGCCTCAACGCAGTTCATAGGCCGCGACCGTGCCGTCGCGCCCCTGCACGATGAAGCCGCGCCCGTAGGGCCGCGGCGCCGCCGACAAGGGGCCGTCGCCGGCGCGGCTGCGCGCGGAGAAGGCGCCCGTGTCGCGGTCCAGCGCGTGGACATAGCCCTCGATGTCGCCGACGACGATGTGGTCGCCGACGATCAGCGGCCGCGACACCGCGCGCCGCGCCAGCGCATCCTGCTTCCACACGCTGGCGCCGCTATAGACGTCGAGCGCATGCACTGCATCGCGGTCGTCGGTGGCAACGGCAAAGCGCGCATCGCGGTCCATGCCGACGCTGCTCGAAAAGTCGCGCGCCCACAGCGCATTGCCGTTGCTGGTGTCGAAGCAGACCATGCGCCCCTGGTAGGTCACCGCGCACACTTCGCGGCGGCCCGCGACCGGCGTGCCGGCGACGTCGGCGACGCGCTCGAGCTCGGTGGAGCCCCTCGGATTCGCCACCGACAGCTCGGTGATCGCACCGCCGTTGACCGCGTTGATCACGACCAGCTTGCCGCCCGGAAAGCCGGCGAGCACGACGTTGCCTTCGAGCACGACACCCGAGAAGTTGCGCAGCGCCAGCGGCGGATTGGCGCGCTGGTAGATCCAGCGCCGACTGCCGTCGCGTGCGTTCAATGCGATCAGGCGGTTGTCCGAGGCACGCAGCACGACCAGATCGCCATCGACCGCCGGCTGCGCCAGCACTTCGGCGCCGATGTTCGAACGCCAGCGCTCGCTGCCGCTGTCGGCATCGTAGGCAATCGCGACGCCGCTCGCGGTAACCACCACGGCAAGGCTGCGGTTGGCGCCGACGCCTGCGGACAGCCGGGTGTCGGCATCCACCCGCCACACCGCGCGACCGCCTTCGAAACGGGCGACGTCGCCGTCCTCGCCGGCGGCATAGACGCTGTCGCCGACCACCGCGGGCTCGAACAGATAGGGGCCGGCTTCACCGATGTCGGCACGCCACAGCTGGATCAGCTCGGCAGTGGGTTTGAACTCGGCCAGCGGTGCCGGCTTCGGCTTGTCGCTGGCGAAGGGGTTGAGGGACGAGCAGCCGGCAGCCAGCACGGCTGCTGCGACGAGCGGTATGAGACGCAGGGAAGCGAGCTTCATCGGTCAGCCTTCCAGGGATTCGAGTTTCACCCGCACCACTTCGCGCAGGGTCACGGCCTGCTCGCCTTCGCGGGCGAGCGCGTCGATCGCGGCCTGATAGGCATTGCGGGCCTCCGCCGCCTTGCCTTGCGCGGCGAGCACGTCGCCGCGCAGGTCGGAGAAGCGCGCGGCATACGCCTCCACCGGCGCCGCCTGCAGGCGGGCCAGCGCAGCGTCGAATTCGCCCTTCTGCAGCAGCACCGTGGCCAGGCGCAGACGGGCCAGATCGCGCAATGCCGGATCCTGGCCCTTGTCCACCGCCCATTCGAGCTGCGCCTGCGCATTGTCCAGCTCGCCGGCCCTGAACTGGGTGCCTGCCGACAACAGCGCCCCCAGTTGCGCGTAAGTCGTGCCCGGGTAGTCGCCGATCAGGCGGCCGGCGGCGTCGCGCGCCTGCTGCGCCTCATTGCCGTCCGCCGCCTTCTGCACGGCGTGGTACAGCGCGCCGGCCTCGGCGGCATTGCGGTTCTGGTACCACTGCCAGCCCTGCCAGCCAACCGACGCCAGCGCTACGAGCGCCGCGATCGTCGCCACCAGATTGCCGTACTGCGCCCACCAGGCTTTCAGCTCGGAAATCTGTTCCTGTTCCTCGAGATCATATACCGCCATCATTCAGCCCCTTCTTCGTCATCACCGCCATACAGCAGCTGCGCCATCGCCTCGGGCAGCGCATCGAGCGCCACGCGCTGCTGCGCACCCGGGCCGCGCATCGGCTTCAGGCCCACTTCGCCCGCGGCGGCTTCATCTTCGCCGATCACCAGCGCCACCGGCGCGCCGCTGGCATCGGCCTTCTTCATCTGCGACTTGAAGCTGCCGCCGCCGCAATGCAGGATCGCGGCAAAGCCATGCGCACGCAAGGCCTCGGCGGCGCGGAAAGCCAGCCGTGCCGCGGCATCGCCCATATGCACGACATAGGCATCGACCACCGGCCGCTCGGCCTCGCCGCCGCAATCCTTCCACAGCAGCAGCAGGCGCTCGATACCGATGGCGAAACCGGCCGCCGGCTGGGGCTTGCCGCCGAGCTGTTCGACCAGGCCGTCGTAGCGCCCGCCGGCGCAGATCGTACCCTGCGCGCCCAGCCGCGTCGTCACCCACTCGAACACCGTGCGGTTGTAGTAGTCGAGGCCGCGCACTAGGCGATGATTGATGCGGAACGGAATGCCGGCATCCTTCAGGAAGATCTGCACCGCCTCGAAATGCGCCTTCGACTCCTCGCCGAGGTAGTCCGCCAGCCTGGGCGCGGCTTCGACGATCGGCTGCAGATCCGGGTTCTTGGTGTCGAGGATGCGCAGCGGGTTGGTGTAAAGGCGCCGCTTGCCGTCCTCGTCCAGCTTGTCCTGGTACTGCTCCAGGTAGGCGATCAGCGCGGCACGATGCCGGGCACGCTCTTCCGGCGCACCCAGCGAATTGATCTCGAGGGCGACGTCCTCGAGGCCGAGATCTTCCCACAGCCGGGCGCACATCAGGATCAGTTCGGCATCGGTTTCCGCGCCGGCGAAGCCCAGCGCCTCGACGCCGATCTGGTGGAACTGGCGGTAGCGCCCTTTCTGCGGGCGCTCGTGGCGGAACATCGGGCCGTAATAGTACAGCCGCTGGGGGCCGCCCGAGGCGACGAGATTGTGCTGGATCGCCGCACGCACGCAGGAGGCCGTGCCTTCGGGGCGCAGCGTCAGGTGCTCGCCGTTCAGCGCGTCCTCGAAGGAATACATCTCCTTCTCGACGATGTCGGTCACTTCGCCGATGGCACGCTTGAACAGCGGCGTGGGTTCGACGATGGGCATGCGGATCGGACGATAGCCGTAGCTTTGCAGCCAGTCGCGCACGATGTCTTCGAAGTATTCCCAGGTTTCGGCGTCGTCGGGCAGGATGTCGTTCATCCCGCGCACGGCTTGCAGGGTCTGGCTCATGAGTGCTTGGTCTTGTTGGTGTCGCCCGGAGGCGTTGTCGTTGCTGGCTGGGTTCGGGAGATTATCCGACGCCCGGCCGTGCCGGGCGCCGCAGGTTCAGGCACCCTTCTTCACGTAATGGGTGAGCACGTAGTCATCGACGATGGCCTTGAATTCGGCGGCGATGTTGTCGCCGCGCAGCGTGACGGCCTTCTGGCCGTCGATATAGACCGGCGCGGCCGGCGATTCGCCGGTGCCGGGCAGCGAAATGCCGATGTTGGCATGCTTGGACTCGCCCGGCCCATTGACCACGCAGCCCATCACCGCCAGCGTCATGTTCTCGACGCCATCGTACTGCTCCCGCCACACCGGCATCTGCGCCCGCACGTAGTCCTGGATGCCGGACGCCAGCTCCTGGAAGAAAGTGCTGGTGGTGCGGCCGCAGCCCGGGCAGGCCGTGACCATCGGCGTGAACGCGCGCAGGCCCATGGTCTGCAGGATCTCCTGCGCGACCACGACTTCCTGCGTGCGGCTGCCGCCGGGTTCCGGCGTCAGCGAGATGCGGATGGTGTCGCCGATGCCTTCCTGCAGCAGCACCGACAACGCCGCGGTCGACGCGACGATGCCCTTGCTGCCCATGCCAGCCTCGGTCAGCCCCAGGTGCAGCGCATAGTCGCTGCGGCGGGCGAGATCGCGATAGACGCCGATCAGGTCCTGCACGCTCGAGACCTTGGCCGACAGGATGATACGGTCGCCGGCCAGGCCGTATTCCTCGGCCTTGGCAGCGGATTCGAGCGCCGACACCACCAGCGCCTCGCGCATCACCGCGCCGGCGTCGCTCGGCTCGGCACGGCGGGCGTTCTCGTCCATGATCCGCGCCAGCACCGACTGGTCGAGGCTGCCCCAGTTGACGCCGATCCGCACCGGCTTGTCGTAGCGGCAGGCAAGCTCGACGATGGCGGCGAACTGCGGATCGCGCTTGGCGCCGGCACCGACGTTGCCGGGGTTGATGCGGAACTTGGCCAGCGCCTCGGCACAGGCCGGGAAATCGGTCAGCAACTTGTGGCCGTTGTAGTGGAAGTCGCCGACCAGCGGCACGTCCATGTTCAGCGCCAGCAGGCGGTCGCGGATGTGGGGCACGGCCCTGGCCGCGGCTTCGTTGTTCACCGTGATCCGGACCAGTTCCGAACCGGCCCGCGCCAGTTCGGCGACCTGCATCGCGGTGCCGAGCACATCCGCGGTATCGGTATTGGTCATGGACTGCACCACCACCGGCGCGTCGCCGCCGACGCGCACGCGGCCGATCGCCACCTGGCGCGTCGGATGCCGGCCACGTGGCCCGGCAGCGAATGAGAAGGACTTATCGTCTTGGATCATGTTGATCGGCATCGTTTACTGGACGGTGAGGCGCGCCACCGAAACCTTGGTGTGGGCAGCCAGGTCTACCGGCTTGCCATCGAATTCGAGGCTCACGTTTGCCGCATTGCCGACGACGAGCGCGAACGGCGGCCTGCCCTGGACGTTGCGCGTGGCACCGGCACGATTGATGCCCGAATAGACGATGCTTCCGCTGGCATCACGCACTTCGATCCAGGACTCGCCGTTGAAGCGGAAAGCGAGTACCCCGTTGCCGGCCGAAGGCGCGGGAGCCGGCTCGGCGCCGGCCGAGCCGGCTTCGGCAGCACCGGAATCGGTCTGGGCCACGCTCGCGTCCGCACCGCCTTCAGCTGGCGGAACGGGCTCCGACGGCGCTGCATCGGCGGCCGAAGAGTCGGTCGCCGGGACGCCGGCCACCGGGGCCTCGCTCGCCACGGCAGGAGCCGGCTCGGCCGCTGCCGGCGGCATGACGGCCTGCGGTGTCATCGTTGCAGGCGGCGGCGCCGGCTCGACGCGGACACCGCCCATCACCGGCGCTTCGAGCGTGGCCTCGGCGGTCGAGGGCTCGGTCTGGAACCAGTCGAAGTACCAGCCGACCAGCACCATCAGCAGCAGTGCGAGCACGATCCCGCCGATCGGCGCCGTGCGCGCTTTCGAACCGCTGCCGTTCGGCATTTCCCCTTCGGCGTTGCGGATCGGCGTCAGATCGACCGCGGCGCCACCGCTCAGGCGCTGCACCTCATCCAGCAGCGGCGCGGGATCGAGCCCGAGGTAGCGCGCATAGTTGCGCATGAAGCCGCGCACGAAGGCCATGCCCGGCAGCGCGGCGAAGTCGTCCGACTCCAGCGCCACGACCTGGCGCGGATTCAGCTTCAGCGCGAACGCGGCCTCGCTCACCGACTCGCCGCGCTGCTCACGTGCCTGGCGCAAACGGGCGCCGGGAGAGATCGCGGCGGACTCGGCCTCCGGCGTAGCGGAAGCTTGGGATTGAATGCTGCTCACTCGTACTTCCCTTGCGTCATCTTCTGGTATTCCTCGGACGAACCGAAGCGGCTCTCGAGCTGCGCGGCATAGCTGGCCTCGGCATCCCGGTTGCCCAGGCGGCGTTCCGCGCGCAGGCCGAGCCAGACCGAGGCCGCGGTCGGATTGATTTGCCGATGCAGGCGGATCAGGAAGGCACTGGCCTGATCGTAGCGCCCGCCACGATAGGCGATGTCCGCCAGCTGGTACAGCGCCTGGTTGTTCGACGGGTCGGCCTGCACGGCGGCGAGAAACTGGGTTTCGGCCGCGGCAAGGTCGCCGAGCCGCAGGTGGCACAGCCCCGCATTGGTGTAGGGACGCGTCGCATGCCGGTAATAGGGATTGCGGGCCGCCTGGGCGAGCCGCTCCAGTCCGCGCACCTCCTCGCCCTGGGTGCACAGGAACCAGCCATAGCTGTTGTTGAACTCGGGATCGCCCGGCGCATGGCGCAGCGCCAGCTCGAAATTCTGCCGCGCCAGACCGTTCTCCTCGATCATCATGTAGGCCAGCCCGAGCAGATGGTAGGCAGGCGCATAGCCGGGACTGTCGTTGAGCGCGATGCGCGCTTCGTCCAGCGCCACGTCGTTGCGCCCGATCTCGAAGTAGGCCATGCCGAGATCGACATGCACGCGGGCACGGGTTTCGGCCGGCGTCGAAGGCGATGTGTCGGACATCGGCCGGCTGACCGCCGCATCGCCCGCCCCCCGCGTCCCGGGCGCCGTGGCGCAGCCCGCGGCGAGCATGGCTGCAAGCAGCGCACCGGCCAGCGCAAGGTTTTGCTTCATGAACGTCCCTCCGTTGCCTGCTTCAGGCGCACCGTGCGCCGGGTCCGGTCCTGGACCTGTCCGGCAAGCTGCCCACAGGCCGCATCCACGTCGTCGCCGCGCGTCTTGCGCGTGGTGGTGACGATGCCGGCGTCGATCAGGATAGCGGCAAAGCGGCGGATGCGTTCCGCCGGCGAGCGCAGGAAACCCGAATTCGGAAAGGGATTGAACGGAATCAGGTTGAACTTGCACGGCGTGTCGCGCACCAGCGCGACGAGTTCGCGCGCATGGGCCTCGCTGTCGTTGACGCCGTCGAGCATCACGTACTCGAAAGTGACGAAGTCGCGCGGCGCCCGCTCCAGATAGCGCTGGCAGGCGGCCATCAGCTCGCGCAAGGGGTATTTCTGGTTGATCGGCACCAGCCGGTCGCGCAAGGCATCGTTGGAGGCATGCAGCGACACTGCCAGCGCCACCGGGCATTCGTCGCGCAGCCGGTCCATCGCCGGCACGATGCCGGAGGTCGATACCGTGACGCGGCGGCGCGACAGGCCGTAGGCATGGTCGTCGAGCATCAGGCGCAAGGCGGTGACGACGTTGTCGAAGTTGGCCAGCGGCTCGCCCATGCCCATCATCACCACGTTGCTGATGATGCGGCCGTTGTCCTTCTCGCCGGCTTCGAGGTCCTGCCCCCCGACCTGCCCCTCGTCCCGCGCCGCGCCGAGCAAGGTGTTGGCCAGCCACAGCTGGCCGATGATCTCGGCCGCCGACAGGTTGCGGTTGAAGCCCTGCTTGCCGGTCGAACAGAAAGCGCAGTCGAGCGCGCAGCCGGCCTGCGAGGACACGCACAGCGTGCCGCGGTGGGTTTCAGGGATGAACACGGTCTCGACCGCGTTGGCATTGCCGACGTCGAGCAGCCACTTGCGCGTGCCGTCGGCCGACACCGAGTCGCGCACCGGCACCGGCGGCGCGATCACCGCCGACTCCTTGAGCCTGGCGCGCAAGGCCTTGGCGACGTCGGTCATCGCGTCGAAGTCGGCGCAGCCTTCGCGATGCATCCAGCGCATCACCTGGCGGGCGCGGAACGGCTTCTCGCCCAGCCCGGCGAACCAGGCGACGAGACCGTCGACGTCGAAATCGAGCAGATTGACCGGCTTGGATATCGGCCGGGATGGCGGCTTGGAAATGCTCATGCCTGAAACTTCAGTCCTGTAATGCAAACGGCCCGACCACGCCGCGCGCGGCGCCTGAGCACCGCGGCGTGCGCGACGGGCCGTGGGAAGGGACCGTTCAGCGCGAGTAAACGTTCATTCCGGGGAAGAAGAAAGCCACTTCCACGGCAGCGGTTTCCGGCGCATCGGAGCCGTGCACCGCGTTGGCGTCGATCGAATCGGCGAAATCGGCGCGAATGGTGCCCTTGTCGGCCTTCTTCGGGTCGGTGGCGCCCATCAGCTCGCGGTTCTTGGCAATCGCGTTGTCGCCTTCGAGGCACTGGACCATCACCGGGCCGGAGGTCATGAAGGACACCAGATCCTTGAAGAACGGACGCTCCTTGTGCACGGCGTAGAACTGGCCGGCTTCCTGTTCGGACAGGTGCACCATCCTGGCTGCGATGATCTTCAGCCCGGCGGCTTCGAAGCGGGCATAGATCTGGCCGATGACGTTCTTCGCCACGGCGTCGGGCTTGATGATGGAAAGGGTGCGTTCGATTGCCATGAAAAGCTCCAAGCGGTGTTTGAAAAAAACAGGGAATTTTAGCAGGTTTCCACCTCGGCTCGGAGACCAGGCTGAACACGGGAGATCAGCCGCAGTCGCCAGGCCGCCGGCGCGGAACGGCCGGGGCCTTGCCTCGAACTCAGGCGCGCGCGCGCGCCGCCCCGGCGCGATGGCGCAGCCAGCCGATGAACAACGGCATCAGCGACAGCGCGATGATGCCCAGGATCACCAGCGTCAGGTTGTTCTGGATCACCGGCAGATTGCCGAACCAGTAGCCGAGCATCACCAGCGGGCCGACCCACAGCGCAGCACCGAGCACGTTGAAGACGACGAAGCGGCGGTAATCCATCGGTGCCATGCCGGCGACGAAGGGGGCGAAAGTGCGGATCAGCGGCATGAAGCGGGCGATGATGATCGTCTTGCCGCCATGGCGCTCGTAGAAAGTGCGGGTGTACTCCAGCGCGCGGCGGTTGAAGAAGCGGCTGTCCGGCCACTGCGAGATGCGCCCGCCGAAATGCCTGCCGATCGAGTAATTGACCGAATCGCCCAGCACCGCGGCAACGAACAGCACGCCGATCAGGATCGCCGGGTCCATGCCGCCGCCGGCGGCCAGCGCACCGGCCACGAACAGCAGCGAATCGCCTGGCAGGAAGGGCGTGACGACGAGGCCGGTCTCGCAGAACACGATCAGGAACAGGATCGCGTAGATCCAGTTGCCGTATTCGGCCAGCAAGGCGGCAAGGTGGCGGTCGACGTGCAGCAGCAGGTCGACCAGCAGGGCAAGATATTCCATGAGGTTTCCGAGCGGGCGGGGCGCGCGAGATTCTACCCCGAGCACGCGTCCCTGCATGTTGCAGGATGCACGATGAAACACTCGCGGCCGGGGCATGAAAGGCGAAGCCCGGCTCATCGCCGGGCTTCGTTGCTCCTCGCTTGCTGCGCCAGTCGCCTACATCATTCCGAGCGCGGTTGGCAGCCCGGTGGAGATGATGGGCACGTAGGTGATCAACATCAGGAACACCAGCATCGTCACCAACCACGGCCACACCGCCTTGGCCATCGCCGTGAGCCCCAGCTTGCTGATGCCGCTGGCCACGTACAGGTTCAACCCCACCGGCGGCGTGATCAGACCGATCTCCATGTTCACCGTGATCATGATGCCGAAGTGGATCGGGTCGATCCCCAGCGTCATCGCGATCGGGAACAGGATCGGCGCCGTGATCAGGATCACCGACGAGGGCTCCATGAAGCTGCCCAGCACCAGCAGCAGGATGTTGACCGCGATCAGGAACCCGATCATCCCCATCCCCGAGTCCATGATCCACTGCGCGATCCCCTGCGGGATCTGCTCGTTGGTCAGGATGAACGAGAACAGCACTGCGTTGGTGATGATGTACAGCAACATCGCGCTCATGTTCGCCGAATTGAGCAGCACCTTCGGCACGTCCGACAGCTTCAGGTCCTTGTACACGAAGATCGCGATAAAGAACGCGTACATCGCGCTCATCGCCGCCGCTTCGGTCGGCGTGAACATGCCCGAGTAGATGCCGCCCATCACCACGATGATCAGCGCCAGGCCCCAGATCGCCCGCCGGAACGCCACCCACACGTCAGCGAAGCTGCGCTTGGGCTCGCGCGGGAAGTCGCCCTTGCGCGCCACCCACCAGGTGGTAAAGCCGAGCATGAATGCGCACAGCAGCCCCGGGATCACCCCGGCCATGAACAGCGCACCGATCGAGCTGTTGGTCGACACCGCGTACATCACCATCACGATCGAGGGCGGGATCAGCACCCCGAGGCCCCCGGCCGAGGCGACCGCGCCCGCACCGAACGGCTTCGGGTAGCCTGCCTTCATCATCGCCGGGATCATGATGCTGCCGATCGCCACCACCGTGGCCGGGCTCGAGCCCGACACCGCGGCGAACAGCGCGCAGGCGAACACCGAGCTGATGCCCAGCCCGCCGCGCAGGTGCCCGACCATCGCCGTGGCGAAGTCGATCATGCGCCGCGCCACCCCGCCGTGGGTCAGGAAGTTGCCCGCCAGCACGAAGAACGGGATCGCCATGATCTCGAACTTCTCGATGCCGGTGAAGAGTTTCAGCGCCACCGATTCGAGCGGGACGTCGGTGAAGAAGAACAGGAAGGTGAGTACCGTCAGGCCCAGCGAGATCGACACCGGCATGCCGGTGAGCATCAGGACCGTGAGCAGCACGAAGATGATCGCGGCGGTCATGGCTTGCCTCCCTGGCCGTCATTACGGTGGCCGCCATCGCGGCTATCGGCGCTTTCGTTCGGGCGCTTGTGCTTGAGGTCGTGCGGGTGCAGGTCGTCGTCCATCGAGAAGTGGTTCACATCGACCGGCACGTGCCCTTCTTCGTCGATGCCATCGACGTGGCCGTGGTCGTGGTGCGGCAGCTCGCCCGTGCGCCAGAAGCTGGCCGTGACCTGCAGGAAGCGGAAGCACATCAGGTAGGAGCCCAGCGGGATCGCCGAATACACGATCCACGTCGGCCATTCCAGGTCCGGCGTGACCGGGCCTTCGAAGAAGTGGCCCGTGTCCGCGCCCAGCGTGCTCAGCACCGCGTAGGCCATGCCGTTCTCCCACACGAAGTGCGCGCCCAGCGTGCCGATGATGCCGGTAAACAGCGCTCCGGCCAGCAGACCGAAGATGATGAACTTCTGGCGCACCGCCTCCGACAGGTGGTTGATCAGCACGTCGACGCCGACGTGGATGCCCGTGCGCACGCCGTAGGCCGCGCCGAACTTGGCCATCCACACGAACATGATGATGCACAGCTCCTGCGCCCAGCCCAGGTTGATGTCCAGCAGCATGTCCTGCAGCCCGGGGATGTCGAACCCGGACATGTAGCGGTGCACCACCGCCACGAAAATGATCACGGTCGCCGCCCCGATGAATAAGGCGACCAGCACCTCTTCCAGGCGATCGAGTAGTTTCAATACCATGGTGACTCCCCCATGAGGCCCGCCGCGCCCCGACGGGCGCGGCAGGGCATCAGCCGGTCAGCGGTCAGAACTTGCCGGGATCGAAGCCGGTGGCTTCGTAGATCGACTTGATCGTCGCCGCACCCACGCGCGATTCCATCTTCTTGTGCACCGGCAGCAGCGCCTTGATGAAGGCCGCACGCTCCTCGTCGCTCAGGGCGCGGATCTCGGTCTTGCCCGAGGCGCGCACCGCTTCCAGCGCCTTGTCGTTCTCTTCCTTGGCGATCTGGTTGGCGTAGTCGGTCGCTTCGTCCATCGCCTTGTCGAGCTGGCTGCGCACGTCCGCGGGCAGGCCGTCCCAGAAGCGCTTGTTGGTGATCACCGCATAGCCCAGATAGCCATGATCGGTCAGCGCCAGGTGCTTCTGCACTTCATGCATCTTCTGCGTGTACAGGTTGGAGTGCGGGTTCTCGGTGCCGTCGACCACGCCCGTCTGCAAGGCCTGGTAGGTTTCGGAGAAGGCCATCACCTGCGGCAAGGCCCTGATCTGGCGCATCTGCTCTTCGAGCACCTTGGACGACTGGATGCGCAATTTCTTGCCGCGCAGATCTTCCGGCTTGGTGATCGGGCTGTTGGCCGAGAAGGACTTGAAGCCGTTGTCCCAGTAGGCCAGGCCCTTGATGCCGCGCGGCTCCAGCTTGTCCAGCAGCTGCTGGCCGACCGGACCCTTGGTGATCTTGTGCAGGGCATCGTAGCCGTCGAAGATGTAGGGCAGATCGAAAGCTTCGAACTCGCGCACGCCCAGCGGGCCGAACTTGGCCAGCGAGGGCGCGAGCATCTGCACCGCGCCCAGCTGCAGCGCTTCCATCTCTTCCTTGTCCTTGTACAGCGTGCTGTTCGGGTACACCTCGACCTTGACCGCGCCATTGGTGTATTTCTCGGCCAGTTCCTTGAACTTGTCGGCTCCCTTGCCCTTGGGCGTGTCCTGCGCGACGACGTGGCTGAACTTGATGACGATCGGGTCTGCGGCGACGGCGGCAGCCGACAGGCCGACAGCGACCAGACCCACCAGAAGTGCACGGATCTTCATGGATTTCTCTCCTCCGAACGAACAGCGTTCATATTGACGTTTCCATTCCCCCGCCGGACGATGGCGCCCAACGCGGCTGACTGCACCGATAAGTTTTTCTGCACAGCCCCATCAGTATCCTTTGTGCCCGCCGACAGGTTCTATTGTGGAAATCCGCAGTTCCAGCCGGGTAGCATCCGCCCACCGACTCCACGCCTCAGGCCTCATGACCCACGCCGACGACACCCTTCCCCCGGCCACGGCCGGACGCGCCCGTTGGGTCGGCCGGGTCTCCTATTTCGCCCTGCCGCTGTTCCTGGCTGCGATCGCCGCACTCGTGTGGCTGACGCGCCAGTACGACGCCGACGAGCAACGATCGACGCTGATCAGCGACGTGCTGTGGATGGAGCAGAACCTCCGCTTCGAGCTGGATCGCAACGAAGCGGATCTCCAGCAGCTCGGCCCGGATCTGTTCGTTCCCCAGCGGCACCAGCAGACCGAGGCCCGGCTGGCGCATCTGCTGACCCAGGGTCGGGGGCTGGTGCGCATCCTCTGGCGCACACCCGACGGCACCCTGGTCGGCGCCATGCCGCCACTGCCTGCGCCGAATCCGGACGAGGCGACCGAGCTTTCCCTCGCCGACACGCCCTTCCAGCTCGCACGCAACATCGGTCGCCCCACTTACGGCCCGCCCTATGCGGGAGGCAACGGCAAGCATCGCTTCGAAGTGCACATCCCGGTCTGGTCCGACAGCGCACTGAAAGGCCTGGTGACCGGCGTCTACTCGCTGAACGACATCGTCGTCCGCGATCTGCCCTGGTGGTTCTCGGCGCGCTACCGGGTCGCGGTACTCGATGACGACGGGCGCGAGATCGCCGCAAAATCGAAGGTCGCACCGCTGTCGTCGCAGCTCGACTACCAGATCCCCCTCGAGCCGCCCGGCCACGGCCTGAGCCTGCAGATCACCGCGTACCGGCCCGAGACGCGCTGGATCCCCGTGTTGCTGGTCACCTCGATCGTGCTGCTGGGCGGCGTCATCGTCTGGAGCGTGGCCCAGCTCCGGCGTCAACTCGCCCGCCGCCAGCAGGCCGAAATCGCGCTGCGCGCCGAATCGGCCTTCCGCAAGGCGATGGAGGACTCGATGCTGACCGGCATGCGCGCCCGCGACCTCGACGGCCGCCTCACCTACGTGAACTCCGCCTTCTGCCGCATGACCGGCTACAGCGCCGACGAACTGGTCGGCCTCGAACCCCCACTGCCCTACTGGCTGCCGAACCACACCGAACAGCGTCAGCAACTGCTCGACCGCCTGGAAGACACCGGCTCGACACCCGAAGGCATCGAACTGCGCTTCCGCCGCAAGAATGGCGAGATGGTCGACGTGCTGCTGTTCGAAGCCCCCCTGATCGATGCCGCCGGCCGCCACACCGGCTGGATGGGATCGGTACTCGACATCACCGAACAGAAACAGGCCCAGGAACTGGCGCGCCAGCAGAACGAGCGGCTGCAGGCCACGTCACGCCTGGTCACCATGGGCGAGATGGCCTCCACCCTTGCGCATGAGCTCAACCAGCCCCTAACCGCCATCGCAAGCTATGCCGACGGTTGCCTGAACCACCTGCAAGCAGCCGACACCAACCGCGACGATCTGCTCGACATCCAGCGCAAGATCGGGCGCCAGGCCCGCCGCGCCGGCGAGATCATCCGCCGGGTGCACGACTTCGTGCGCCGCTCGGAGCCGCGACTCGGCCCGCTCGATCTCAATGCCGTCGTGCGCGACGCCGCCGGCCTGACCGAGGCGGACGTCCGCAAGCGGCGGATGCAGCTCGTCCTCGACCTGGCCCCGGATCTTCCCCAGATCACGGCCGACGCGGTGATGATCGAACAGATCGTCGTCAACCTGGTGCGCAACGGCATGGACGCAATGCGCGACACGCCGGCGGCCAGGCGGAAGATCCTCGTCGCCACCCGGCTCGAAGGCCGATCGGTCGCGGTCCGCGTCACCGATCACGGCTGCGGCATTCCGGCCGACACCGCTGCCCGCCTGTTCGAACCCTTCTTCACCACCAAGAGCGAAGGCATGGGCATGGGGCTCAACATCTGCCGCTCGATCGCCGAACTTCACCACGGCCGTCTCACTTTCGACACGACGCCCGGCAGCGGTACCATCTTCACCCTGACGCTCCCCGTGGAAAACGCATGAACCCGGCTTTCGCGCACATCATCGACGACGACGACGCCATCCGTGATGCCCTTCAGTGGCTGTTCAAGACCCGCAACGTCGCTTGCCGGGCCTGGGAAGGCGGCGAACAATTCCTCGCCGCCTGGCAGGCAGAATGGCAAGGCTGCATCGTCCTCGACATCCGCATGGCAGGCATGAGCGGGCTCGAATGCTTCGACGCCTTGCTGGCACGCGGCTGTCGCCTGCCGGTGATCTTCATCACCGGCCATGGCGACGTGCCGATGGCGGTGGCCGCGCTGAAGAAAGGCGCGTTCCATTTCATCGAGAAACCCTTCAACGACCACGATCTGGTCGAACTGGTGGAAAAGGCGCTCGCGCTCGATGCCGAACGCCTGCGCGCCGCGGCCGGCCGCGAAGCGATCGAAGCCCGGCTGGCGACGCTGACGCAGCGCGAACGCGAAGTCATGGACCTGATCCTGGCAGGCAAGTACAACAAGGTCATCGCCGACGAGCTCTCGATCTCGATGCGCACGGTCGAAGCGCACCGCTCCCGCATCTTCGACAAGATGGCCGTCCGTTCGGCGGTGGAACTGGTACAGATCCTGACCGACCTGCGCGACTGAAGCTGCTGCGGGCCGGTTGTCACCGGCTTTCTCCCCCCGGCCTCCACTCCGGCACCAGGCCGGCGCCACCGGCCTCGCAGGCGAAGTCCGCGGCGACACCGATGCCGCCGATCCAGGCCGCTTCGCCGCCGATCCACAGCACGGGCAAGCGCTCGCGCATCCAGGCCGGAATCCCCGCTTCCTGGCACAGCTTCCTGAAGCTGCGCCGCGGCCGCCCCATGCCCAGGCGCATGCGCATGCGCAGGCCGGACCGATACGCATCCAGCACGACCGGCGCCAGGCCATCGACTGCGGCACGGGCGATGCCTGCACCGACCGCGGGACGGAAATCGACGCTGCCCGTCCCCCACGGCAGGCGGGCGCCGCCCTGCCAGAGCTGCGGCTGCGGACGGCCGGCGAAATTCTCCTCCAGCCACAGTTCGCCCCGGTAGATGCAGCAGGCCAGATCGCCCAGTTCGAGGCGCAATGGACGGGAAGCCGGCACCGCACGCAACTGGCGCAGCGCTTCGCCCAGCCGAACCTGACCGGGCGCACGGAAGCCCTGCCGCCGCGCCAGCCAGCGCAGCAGATTGGCGATGCGGGCATCGGGCAGGGCCAGCAGGCGCTCGCGCTTCAGCGCCCGCCCACCGCAGGCGGCATGATCCAGTTCGGCAAGCTGGTCGAGCAGATCGCTCGCCTCGCGGAAATGCCCTGCCGCCCGCGCCAGCGTCGCAGTTGCCGCCGGAAAGCGCTCACCGATCACCGGCAGCACGCGATGGCGCAGATGATTGCGGCGGTAATCCAGCACGGCGTTGCTTTCGTCCTCGACCCAGCTCAGCCCGTGGCTCCGCGCCCAGGCTTCGATCCCGGCACGGCGGCAGTCGAGCAGCGGCCGCAGCCGCCCAGGCCGGCCGGCCTGCGGCGGCTCGCATGCCGCCATCGCCGCCGCACCGCGCACGCCGCTGCCCCGCAACAACCGGAACAGCAAGGTTTCGGCCTGGTCGTCGAGGTGGTGGCCCAGCGCCAGCCAGTCACAATCGACGCCATCGAGCGCCGCATGGCGCTCGCGCCGGGCGGCGGCTTCGAGCCCGGCGGCATCGTCGCGCGGCACGGTCACGCGGAACGAGGAGAAGGGAATCTGCAACTGTGCGCAGAGCCGCCCGCAGGCTTCGGCCCACGCATCCGCGTTCGGGCTGAGGCCATGATGGACGTGGGCGGCCTGAAGGGAAAACCCCAGGCGCGGCGCCAGGACATGCAGGACATGGAGCAGCACGACCGAATCGACGCCGCCCGACAGCGCGCAGCACAGCCGCGCGCCCGGGCCGACTCCCGCTGCCTTCAAGCTGCGGGAAGCGGCCTCCGGCAACATGGCTTCAGGCCGCCTGTTCCTTGAAGCGGCCGTAGCTCATCAGCTTCTCGTAGCGTTGCGCCACGAGTTCGGAAGGCGACAGATGTTCCAGCTGGCGCAGCGATTCGGCCAACGCCAGTTTCAGCGACGCCGCCATCGCGCGGTGATCGCGATGGGCACCGCCGATCGGTTCACTGACGACCTTGTCGACCAGGCCGAGCGACTTCAGCCGCGCCGCGGTGATGCCCATGGTCTCGGCCGCCTCGGCCGCCTTGTCGGCACTTTTCCACAGGATCGACGCGCAGCCTTCGGGCGAGATCACCGAATAAGTGGAGTATTGCAGCATCAGCACCTGGTCGCCGACCGCGATCGCCAGCGCGCCGCCGGAACCGCCTTCGCCGATGATGGTGGCGATGATGGGCACGCGCAGTTCGGCCATCAGGTAGAGGCTGTGGCCGATGGCCTCGGACTGGCCGCGCTCCTCGGCACCGATGCCAGGATAGGCGCCCGGCGTATCGATGAAGGTGAACACCGGCAGGCCGAACTTCTCGGCCAGCTTCATCAGCCGCATCGCCTTGCGATAGCCCTCGGGCCGCGGCATGCCGAAGTTGCGTGCGATCTTTTCCTTGGTGTCGCGGCCCTTCTGGTGGCCGATGACGACGCAGCTCTCGCCGTTGAAACGCGCCAGGCCGCCGACGATGGCCTTGTCGTCGGCATACGCGCGGTCGCCGTGCAGCTCCTCGAAGTCGGTGAAGATGTGCTGGGCGTAGTCGAGCGTGTAGGGCCGCTGAGGGTGGCGCGCGACCTGCGCGATCTGCCATGGCGTCAGCTTGGCGTAGATATCCTTGGTCAGCGACTGGCTCTTGGCTTCGAGACGGGCGATCTCCTCGGAGATGTCCACGGCGGGGTCGTCCGCCACGAAACGCAACTGGTCGATCTTCGCTTCCAGTTCGGCAACCGCCTGTTCGAAATCCAGAAAAGTGGTCTTCATCCAACCGTTCCCACTGAGAAATGTGCGCCATTGTAGCGCCACACGGCCCGGACCGTGCCCATCACATTCGGACGAACATGTCCGGGGTGCCCGCCTGAACGCCCAAAACAAGCGGGGTGGCCGCCTTCCGGCAACCACCCCGCACACGACTCCGGCAGTGCCGGCGATCAGTCGTTGTTCATGAAGCCCAGCAGGTGCAGCAGGCTGGTGAAGAGATTGAAGATCGACACGAACAGCGTCACCGTCGCCATCACGTAGTTGGTCTCGCCGCCATGGATGATGTTGCTGGTCTCGTACAGGATCAGGCCCGACATCAGCAGCACGAAGGCGGCGGAAACGGTCAGAGACAGCGCCGGGATCTCGAAGAAGATCGCGCCCAGGCCGGCCAGGAAGGCCACCAGGATGCCGACCATCAGGAAGCCGCCCATGAAGGAGAAGTCCTTCTTCGTCGTCACCGCGTAGGCCGACAGGCCGAGGAAGATCGCTGCGGTACCGGCCATCGCCTGCATCACGATGCTGCTGCCGTTGGGCAGCGACAGGTAGGCCGAGATGATCGGGCCGAGCGTGAAGCCCATGAAGCCCGTCAGCGCGAACACGAACAGGATGCCCAGGCCGCTGTTGCGGAATTTGCTGGTCAGGAACAGCAGGCCGAAATAGCCGACCAGGGTGATGATCAGCCCCGGGTGCGGCAGCCCCATCGCCATCGACAGCCCGGCCGTCAGTGCGGAAAAGGCCAGCGTCAGCGACAGCAGCATGTAGGTGTTGCGAATGACCTTGTTGGTCGACAGCACCGATGCTTCGGAGCGAGTCGTCGTCGAAAGGCGGTTTTCCATGGTCTTGCTTCCTCCGGTCAGGGGGTTTTGTTTTGGGTGTATCGGGATGGCCCGGCCTCAGTACTATGACGTCAGGCCGGCTGTACCTGCATCGACGCGATGCGGGCCCGGTTCGGACGCTGGACACGACGCACGCGCTGGGCAAGCACACGGGCGACACGCTCGGCAGCCTGGTCGATCGCAGCGCGGACGTCGAGCTGCGTGATGGCGAACACCACGTCGGGCAGGTTGCGCAGGCGCAGTTGTACCACGCAACGCTTGTCCTGGCCGCCGCGCGGGCCATTGACGTCGGCCACTTTCACGCGCGCCCACTGGATGTGGTCACGAAAACGTCCGATTGCGAAGCCCATCCGGCGGGTCACGTAATCACGCAGGACGGGCGCGGCTTCGACGCCCTCACAATGCAGATCGATTCGCATCTCGAGTCTCCTTATTGGTAGTTGCGCATCACCGCCAGGCTGGACGCCTGCCGGATACTAAACCTCAGACGCTTCGATAGAATCTCGGTTCAACAGAATATGCATCCGATTTTTTCGAAGTATTCACGACACCCGGGAGCCAGCCATGATCAACTACAAGCAGTTGCATCACTTCTGGACCGTCGCCCGAGCAGGTGGGATCGTGCGCGGCGCAGAACGTTCCGGACTTGCACCACAAACCCTGTCTGGCCAGATCGCCACACTCGAAGCCGAACTCGGCGTCAGCCTGTTCAAGCGCCAGGGGCGCGGGCTGGCGCTGACCGACACCGGGCGCGTCGCTCTCGATTATGCCGAAGAAATTTTCCGTCTTGGCGACGAACTGGAAGAAGCGATCCGCAGCCGCGCCAGCGGACGTGCGGTTCCCTTCCGGGTCGGCGTCGCCGACGTGGTGCCGAAGACGATCGCCTGGCTGCTGCTGGCGCCGTCGATGACGCTGGCCGAGCCGATGCGCATCGTCTGCCGCGAAGGCAAGTTCGACGCCCTGCTCGGGGAACTGGCGATCCACAAGCTCGACGTCGTACTCGCCGACGGCCCGATGCCGTCGAACATGGACGTGCGCGGCTACAGCCACAAGCTGAGCGAATCGACCATCGGCTTCTTCGCCGCGCCCAGCCTGGCCGAGGCCCTGAGCAGCGACTTTCCGCACAGCCTGAACGGCGCGCCGCTGCTGCTGCCGGGCAGCGAAGCCGCGGTACGCGGCCCGCTGCTGCGCTGGCTCGACGCCGCCGGGCTGAAGCCGCACATCGTCGGTGAATTCGACGACAGCGCGCTGATGCGCGCCTTCGCCGAAGCCGGCGCCGGCATCTTCCCCAGCGCCCAGGCGGTCGGCGAGCAGCTCTGCCGCCAGGATGCGATGGTGCATCTGGGCACGGCCGACGGCGTCGTCGAAACCTATTACGCCATCTCGGTGGAGCGCCGGCTGACCCACCCTGCGGTACGCGCGATCAGCGCCGCGGCGAACGAAGGCCAGCAGTCGGCGTAAGCCGCGCGGACAGAAGCCCTCACCCATCCGCCGGCTCAATGCCGCCCCATGTCGATGTAGAACACGAGCGCCACGACGAGCAGCGCCAGCACGATCGAAAGGCACTTCCAGAACAGCACCGGATCGCGCTCCGCCAACGGCGTTCGCCGTGATCGCAGGAAACTCGCATCCGGCGCGCTCAGGTCGTGCACGAACTCCGAAATCACTTGCTGCCGCTTCGCCGGCACCGGATGCAGCGCCTTGCCGAGCACCGCATCCAGCCACGGCGGCAATTCGGGCCGGAAGTGGCGCAGCGGCACGTAGCGCAGCTTGCGCAGATCATGCAGCGTCCTTACGCGCGCTGCGCTCAGGCCGTAAGGTAGCTGGCCGCAGAGCATCTGGTAGGAGATGGCGGCCAGCGAGAACAGATCCGCCTCCACGCCGGCCGCCTGGCCGAGCAGGCATTCCGGTGCCATGTACTGCAGGGTGCCGGGCGGGATGGTATGCGCCGGCTCGCGCCACCCCTCGGCCAGTCCGGCGACATGCACGTTCGCCAGGTCAATCAGCTTGACCGTGCCGTCGCGATCGATCATCACGTTCTCGGGGCGCAGATCGCGATGCAGCATGTCGCGGCCGTGCAATGCCTGCAGGCCCTGCGCCAGTTGGCCGACGATTCCGCGCACGACGTCGAGCGGCGGCTTCGGATGGTCGATCATCCATTGCGCCAGCGTCTGCCCCTCGATGTACTCCATCGCCACGTAGAGATGAGCACGCCGGCGCTCGCCCGGCCAGGCCTTGATGACGTGCGGACTATCGACGCGACGCGCCACCCACTCCTCCAGCACGAAACTGTCGAGATAGTCCGCATCCCCGCGCAGATCAATCGACGGCGTCTTCAGCACCAGTTGCCGGCCGCTGTCCTCATCCACCGCGAGGAAGACGTGGCTGCGCGCGCTCACCTGCAGCTCGCGCACGATGGTGAAACCTTCGAACACCGCGCGCGGCGTCAGCACCGACGGCAGGGCCAGCCCTTCCCGCCGCAGTTGCGCCTTTGGCGCTTCGTCCTGCGGCAGTTCGTCGATCCGCAGCAATTGCAGTGTGGCGTCGTCCTCGCTGCCGGCCGCGCGCGCCTGCGCCACCAGCCACGCGGCCGCTGCATCGAGATCGTCGGGATGGCGGGCGATACCGCGATGGACGAGTGTGGCGTCGAGATATTCATAGGCCCCGTCCGTCGCCAGCACATAGATTTCTCCACGCTCGGCCTCCCAGCAAGCGTAGTCGATCTCGACGTGCGGGCTGGTGCCGAGCGCGCGGGCGAGATAGCTCTCGACCGACGAATGGCGGATCCGGTGGTCCTCCGTCAATTGCTCCAGCGACTGCGGATGCAGCCGATAGATGCGCGAATCGCCGACGTGCAGCAGGTGCAGATCACGCCCTTTCAGCACCAGCGCGCTGAAGGTGCAGACATGGCCGCGATCCTTGTCGAAGCAGCCCTCGCCGCGCTGCGTCTGGCCATGCAGCCAGGCGTTGGTAGCTCCCAGCACACACTGCGCCGCGCGGCGCACCGTCCAGGCTTCGGAAGTGGCGTAGTAGTCCTCCAGGAAGGAGTGGACTGCGGTCTGGCTGGCCAGATGGCTGACGCGGCTCGAGCTGATGCCGTCGGCCAGCGCCAGCACGATGCCCTTGGTGGCCAGCAGGTTTCCGCCCGGCAGCATGGCGCCGTGGAAATCCTGGTTGACGGGATGGGCGCCGACCAGCGAATGCTGGCCGACGGATACGCGTGGCGGCTTGCGCATCGGCAGCCGGCGGCGCTCAGGCGACCTTGCGCTTGGGCGCGGTCTTGTAGTGTGTGGAGTACAGCGTGGCGCCGACGAAGGTGAGGCCGCCAACCAGATTGCCCAGCACCGTCGGGATCTCGTTCCACAACATGTAATCCATGAAGGTGAACTGGCCGCCGAGCATCAGGCCGGAGGGGAACAGGTACATGTTCACGATGCTGTGCTCGAAACCCATGTAGAAGAACACCAGGATCGGCATCCACATCGCAATCACCTTGCCCGACACGCTGGTGGACATCATCGCCGCGACCACACCGGTCGACACCATCCAGTTGCACATCACCGCCCGCACGAACAGGGTCAGCATGCCGGCCGCGCCGTGCTCGGCGTAGCCGACGGTGCGGCCTTCGCCGATGTGGCCGATCTTCTGGCCGATGGCGTTGGGCGCCTCGGTGAAGCCGTTGGTGAAGATGATGGCCATGAACACCGCCACCGTGATCGCACCGCCGAAGTTGCCGATGAACACCAGCGACCAGTTGCGCATCACCCCGCCCCAGGTGGCGCCGGGCCGGCGGTCGAAGACCGCCAGCGGTGCCAGCGTGAACACGCCGGTGAGCAGGTCGAAGCCGAGCAGGTAGAGCATGCAGAAGCCGACCGGGAAGAGCAGCGCGCCGAGCAGCGGATTGCCGGTGTTGACCGTCACCGACACGGCGAAGGCCGCAGCCAATGCCAGGATGGCGCCGGCCATGTAGGCACGGATCAGGGTGTCGCGGGTGGACATCAGGAGTTTGGATTCGCCGGCGTCGATCATCTTGGTGACGAATTCGGTAGGAGCCAGGTATGCCATGAAGGACCTCTCGGAAAATGGTCTTGGATCAGGAAAGGGTGGAAAGGGAAACGAAGACCGCTTCACCGCGCACCTGCACCCGGTGCGCACGCACCGAATGCTCGGGCGCCTCCAGGCAGGCGCCGGTGCGCAGGTCGAAGTGGTTCTTGTACAGCGGCGAGGCGACGACGAGATGCTCGCCGAGATTCCCGATCAGCCCGCGCGACAGCACGCTGGCGCCGGAGCGGGGGTCGATGTTGTCGATGGCGTAGAAGCCGTCCTCGCCCAGGCGGAAGACAGCAACGTGGTGGTCCTCCACCAGCGCACAGACGCCGGTGCCGGGCAAGATGTCGCCGATTTTGCAGACGGCGGTCCAGCGCGGTTTCTTTGTACTCATGGGGTGTTCCTCGGTGGATTCAGGTGCTCAGTTCGGCAGTTGCCGCCAACGCCGGGACGCGCTCGTCGGCGCGGGCGGGCCGGATCTGGCCGCGCTCCTCGACGAAGACGATGCGCGCGTCGGGCTGCGGGTCGTTCACGAAACTGCGGAAGCGCCTGCGCACGCCGGGGTCGGTGACCGCGGTCTTCCACTCGCACTGGTAGGTATCGACCACGTGCTGCATCTGGCGCTCGAGTTCGTCGCCGATGCCCAGCGAATCGTCGATCAGCACCGCCTTCAGGTAATCCAGCCCGCCTTCGAGGTTGTCGCGCCAGGTGCTGGTGCGCTGCAGGCGGTCGGCAGTGCGGATGTAGAACATCAGGAAGCGGTCGATCAGACGCACCAGGGCGGTCTTGTCGAGATCGCTGGCGATCAGCTCGGCGTGGCGCGGCTTCATGCCGCCGTTGCCGCAGACGTAGAGGTTCCAGCCGCGCTCGGTGGCAATGATGCCGACGTCCTTGCCCTGCGCCTCGGCGCATTCGCGGGTGCAGCCGGAGACGCCGAACTTGATCTTGTGCGGTGCGCGCAGGCCCTTGTAGCGGTTCTCCAGTTCGACCGCCAAGCCCACCGAGTCCTGCACGCCGTAGCGGCACCAGGTCGAGCCGACACAGCTCTTCACCGTGCGCAGCGACTTGCCGTAGGCATGGCCGGATTCGAAGCCGGCGGCGATCAGCTCTTCCCAGATCAGCGGCAACTGCTCGACACGGGCGCCGAACAGGTCCACCCGCTGGCCACCGGTGATCTTGGTGTAGAGGCCGTACTTCTTCGCCACCTGGGCGACTGCGATCAAGCCGTCGGGCGTCACCTCGCCACCGGGCATGCGCGGCACCACCGAGTAGCTGCCGTCCTTCTGGATGTTGCCGAGGAAGTAGTCGTTGCTGTCCTGCAGGCTGGCAAGCTCGCCCTTGAGCACGAAGTCGTTCCAGCACGAGGCGAAGATCGAGGCCGCGGTCGGCTTGCAGATGTCGCAGCCCAGACCGCGGCCGTGGCGGGCGAGCAGTTCATCGAAGCTGCGGATCCCGCCGACGCGCACCAGGTGATACAGTTCCTGGCGCGAATGGGGGAAATGCTCGCACAGGTGGTCGGTTACCGCCATGCCGAGCTTGGCCATTTCGGCCTTCATGATCTGCGTCACCAGCGGCACGCAGCCGCCGCAGGTGGCGCCGGCCTGGGTGCAGGCCTTGATCTCGCCGATGCTGGTTGCGCCCTCGGCCACCGCAGTGCAGATCTGCTCCTTGCTGACGTTGTTGCACGAGCAGATCTGCGCGCTGTCGGGCAGCTCATGCGCACCGAGGCCGGGCCGGGCCTTGCCGTCCCCTGCCGGCAGGATCAGGAACTCCGGAGCCTCCGGCAGCGCGATGCCGTTCAGGGCCATCTGCAGCAGGGTGCCATATTCGTCGGCATTGCCCACCAGCACTGCGCCGAGCAGGTGCTTGCCGTCGGCGCTGACGACGATCTTCTTGTAGATCTGCTTGCATTCGTCGGTATAACGGAAGCTGCGACAGCCCGGCGTCCGGCCGTGGGCGTCGCCGATGCTGGCCACATCGACCCCCATCAGCTTGAGCTTGGTGCTCATGTCGGCGCCGGCGAAAACCGCCCCGGCCTCACCCGCAAGCTGGCGCGCGGCAATACGCGCCATCTCGTAGCCTGGCGCGACCAGACCGAAAGTCTGGTCGCGCCAGGCCGCGCATTCGCCGATGGCGTAGATGTCCGGGTCGCTGGTGCGACACTGGTCGTCGATCGCGATACCGCCGCGGGCGCCGACCGCGAGCGCATTCTGGCGCGCCAGTTCGTCGCGCGGGCGGATGCCGGCGGAGAACACGATCATGTCGGTTTCCAGATGGCTGCCATCAGCGAACACCATCCGGTGGCGGGCCTGGCGGCCGTCGGTGATCTCCAGGGTGTTGCGCTCGGTATGCACCTGCACGCCCAGCGCCTCGATCTTGCTGCGCAGGATGCGCCCGCCATCGTCGTCGACCTGCACCGCCATCAGCCGCGGCGCAAACTCGACCACATGGGTCTCCAGGCCAAGGTCGCGCAAGGCCTTGGCACACTCCAGGCCAAGCAGCCCACCGCCCACCACGACGCCCTTGCGCGAGATCGCGCTGGCCTCCTTCATCGCCTCGAGGTCCTCGATCGTGCGATAGACGAAACATTGCCCACGGTCGCTACCCTTGACCGGCGGCACGAAAGGATAGGACCCGGTGGCCAGCACCAGCTTGTCGTAGGAGAGGGTGACACCGTCCTGCGTCGTCACCGTTTTCGCGCGGCGATCGATGGCCGCCGCACGGCTGTTCAGACGCAGATCGAAGCCGGTGTCGGCGAAAAAACCGGGCTCGACCAGCGACAGGTCTTCCGCCGTCTTGCCGGCAAAGAAATCCGACAGATGTACGCGGTCGTAAGCCGTACGCGGCTCCTCGCCCAGCACGGTGACGTCGGCTGCCGGAAACTGCAACTGCCGGAGCGCTTCGAGGAACTTGTGGCCGACCATACCGTGGCCAACGAGAACGATCTTCATGCGGGTATCACTCATTCGGGCCCCGGGAGGCTGGCGATACCGGCGCAGCGGATTCGACCCGGCGCAAGCATGAAGACCTCCGCGGAACGCGGTTCGAAATCAGATGGATTCCGTGGCCGACACGGACCGAAGCAGGGCCATGTCCACCAGCATCCACCGTCATTGGCGGAGGTTCTCGCTCGCAGCGCCGTTGCTGGCGAGCAATGGCCATAAAGCAGGTCTCGTGCCAGTAATGAAATCAGGGAGAAATGAGCGTGTTTCCGGGGAGCAAGGGCTCAGGCCGCCCACGACCGACGCACTACAACGGTGCCCGGATCACCAGAATGGTGCCTGGGGTCGCTCGATGGCAGGTGCATGCCGCTCGAGATTGAGCGCCATGACATCCTCGCGCCTGCAGCGAATGCCGCCGAAGCGCTGTGGTACCAGATATGGGCCAGAGGAGGAGGAAACCGGGCTTGGTGCTGCAAACTTGCAGCAAAAACTCTAGAATGGCCGGCTTTCGCCGTGCCGGAGTCAGGCAGCCCTTTGATTTCATTCATGGTGCCGGGAGTGGGACTCGAACCCACACACCTTGCGGCGGCGGATTTTGAATCCGCTGCGTCTACCGATTCCGCCATCCCGGCCAGGAAGGCGCGCATTATCCACGAATACTGCTCGCCGCGGCAAGCAGGACGCCGAGGGCCGAGCGCAGGCTGCGCCTGCAGCCTTCCATTCAACATCATCCCCTGATCACATGCAGCTCACGCTGAACGATTTCGACTATCCCCTGCCGCCGGAACTGATCGCCCAGGCGCCGCTCGCCGAGCGCAGCGCAAGCCGCCTGCTGGTCGTGCCCGCGGACAAGGACGTGCCCCTTCTCGATCGCCACTTTGCCGATCTGCCCGAGCTGATCGGCCCGAACGACCTGCTGGTGTTCAACGACACCCGCGTGATCCATGCCCGCCTGCACGGCGTCAAGGCCAGCGGCGGCCAGGTCGAAGTGCTGATCGAGCGCGCCGTCGGCCCGCACGAAGCGCTCGCCCAGGTACGCGCGAGCAAGTCGCCCAGAACCGGCAGCACGCTGCGCCTGGCCGATGCCTTCGAGGTCGAGGTGCTCGGCCGCGCCGGCGAGTTCTACCACCTGCGCTTTCCCGCCGGCGAAGGCCTGTTCGAATTGCTGGAACGCCACGGCAAGCTGCCGCTGCCGCCCTACATCCAGCGCGCCGCCGGCGACGACGACGAAAGCCGCTACCAGACCGTGTTCGCGCGCGAGCCCGGCTCGGTCGCCGCCCCCACCGCCGGCCTGCATTTCGACGAAACCACCCTCGCCCGCATCACGGCAAAGGGCGCGCGCTGCGCCTGGCTGACGCTGCACGTCGGCGCCGGCACCTTCCAGCCGGTGCGCGTCGACGACCTCGGTCAACACCGCATGCACCGCGAACGCTACGTGATCCCGCAGGAAACCGTGGATGCCATCGCCGCCACCCGCGCCGCCGGCGGCCGCGTCATCGCCGTCGGCACCACCAGCATGCGGGCGCTGGAGGCCGCTGCGCAGGACGGCCCGCTCGCTGCCGGCAGCGGCGAGACGGAAATCTTCATCCTGCCCGGCTTCCACTTCCAGGTCGTCGATGCGCTCATCACCAATTTCCACCTGCCCAAGTCCACGCTGTTGATGCTCGTCTCCGCCTTCGCCGGCATGGACGAGATCCGCCGTGCCTACGCCCACGCCATCGCCCGGCGCTACCGCTTCTTCAGCTACGGCGACGCGATGTTCCTGACCCGCAACGAAAACGCCGAACACGATGCAGTTTGAACTCCTCACCACCGACGGCGGCGCCCGCCGCGGCCGCCTGACGCTGAACCACGGCACGGTCGAAACACCGGTCTTCATGCCGGTCGGCACCTATGGCACGGTCAAGGCCATGACGCCGTCCATGCTCGCCGACATCGGCGCGCAGATCTGCCTCGGCAACACCTTCCACCTGTGGCTGCGCCCGGGGCTGGACATCATCCGCGCGCACGAGGGCCTGCACCGCTTCATGGCCTGGGACAAGCCCATCCTCACCGACTCGGGCGGCTTCCAGGTCTTCAGCCTGGGCGCGCTGCGCAAGATCAGCGAGGAGGGAGTGAAGTTCGCCAGCCCGATCGACGGCGCAAAGCTGTTCCTGACGCCGGAAATCTCGATGCAGATCCAGGCCGTGCTGAACTCGGACATCGTCATGATCTTCGACGAATGCACGCCCTACCCCGCCAGCCGCGACGAGGCGGCGAAGTCGATGCGGCTGTCGCAGCGCTGGGCGCGCCGCTCGCGCGACGAGTTCGACAAACTGGGCAACGCCAACGCCCTGTTCGGCATCGTCCAGGGCGGCATGTACGAGGATCTGCGCGACGAATCGCTCGGCGCGCTGGAAGACATCGGCTTCCACGGCTTCGCCATCGGCGGGCTGTCGGTCGGCGAACCGAAGGAGGACATGGCGCGCATCCTCGCCCACACCGCGCCGCGCCTGCCGCAGCACAAGCCGCGCTACCTGATGGGCGTGGGCACGCCCGAGGACATCGTCGAAGGCGTGGCCGCCGGCATCGACATGTTCGACTGCGTGATGCCGACCCGCAACGCACGCAACGGCTGGCTGTTCACCCGCTACGGCGACGTCAAGATCAAGAATGCGGTGCACAAGGCCGACCCCCGCCCGCTCGATCCATCCTGCGACTGCTATACCTGCCGCAACTTCAGCCGCGCCTACCTGCACCACCTGCACCGTACCGGCGAGATTCTCGGCAGCATGCTCAACACGGTGCACAACCTGCGCTACTACCAGATCTTGACGGCCGAACTGCGCGAAGCCATCGCCGGCCAGGCTTTCGAGGCCCATGTGCGCCGCTTCCGCGAGGAACGCGCACGAGGCGTGCATTGAACCCCGCGCGCCCGGCAACGTCTCACCCGGCCGGAGCACTCGCCGGCAACTGCTATAATCGAGCGCTTTTTCGCTAACCCGGAGTAACCAACGTGCTGATTTCCAATGCCTATGCCCAAGCTGCGGGCAGCGACCCGACCGGCGGCCTGATGGGCCTGCTGCCCCTGATCCTGATGTTCGTGGTGCTGTGGTTCCTGATGATCCGCCCGCAGATGAAGCGCGCCAAGGAACACAAGGCCATGGTCGAAGCCCTGGCCAAGGGCGACGAAGTCATCACCGGTGGCGGCATCGCCGGCCGCGTGACCGAAGTCGGTGACAGCTTCGTGCAGGTCGAAGTGGCTGCCAACACCGTGATCGCGGTGCAGAAGCAGGCCGTCGCCTCCGTGCTGCCCAAGGGCACCCTGAAGTCCCTTTGATCCCATTTGCCGTGGAGCCGGGTGTCCTCCCCAGAGGCTTGCCCGGTTTTGCGCAATCCCGGCTGCCCCGCCCGCCACCGCCCCAGGCGATGGTCGCGGCCCGGCACCATACTGTCTGCCGCCGACGATGAATCGCTATCCCCTCTGGAAGAACCTCATGATCGGCCTCGTGCTGTTGTGGGGTCTGATCTACACCTTGCCCAACTTCTACGGCGAGGTTCCCGCAGTCCAGGTGTCCAGCGCCAAGGCCACGCTGAGGCTCGACCCCGCTGCCGCCTCCGATCGCGTCGCCAATGCGCTGAAGGACGCCGGCATCGAACACGACGGCATCTTCTCCGACGCCGGCAGCGTGCGTGCCCGCTTCGCCAGCACCGACATCCAGCTGCGCGCCAAGGACGTCATCGAGCGCGCCTTCAACCCGGATGCCGAAGACCCGTCCTACGTCGTCGCGCTGAACCTGCTGCCGGCCTCGCCCGCCTGGCTGACCGCGATCCACGCGCTGCCGATGTACCTCGGCCTCGACCTGCGCGGCGGCGTGCATTTCCTGCTCGAAGTGGACATGCCGGGCGCGCTGACCAAGCGCCTCGACTCCACCACCGGCGACCTGCGCACGCTGATGCGCGACAAGAACGTCCGCCACGCCGGCATCAGCCGCGAAGGCAACACCGTCGTCATCCGCTTCCGCGAGGCCGCCCAGCGCGAGGCCGGCCGCCGAGCCATCCAGGACAACACCGCCGATCTGCAACTGAGCGACCGCGACGCCGGCGCCGACGACCTGCGCCTGGTCGCCACGCTGACGCCGCAGGCGCAGCAGACGATGCGCGATTTCGCCATCAAGCAGAACATCACCACGCTGCACAACCGCATCAACGAACTCGGCGTCGCCGAGCCGGTGATCCAGCAGCAGGGCGCGGATCGCATCGTCGTCCAGCTGCCGGGCGTGCAGGACGTGGCCAAGGCCAAGGACATCCTTGGCCGCACCGCGACGCTGGAAGTGCGCATGGTGGACGACACCCCCGGCGCGATCGAATCGGCACTGGCGGGCAACATCCCCTTCGGCACCGAACTGTATTCGGAGCGTGGCGGCGGTCCGCTGCTGGTCAGGAAGCAGGTCGTGCTGACCGGCGACCGCCTCACCGACGCCCAGCCCGGCTTCGACGGCCAGACCAACGAACCCGCGGTGCATCTGACGCTGGACGCCGCCGGCGCCCGCATCTTCCGCGACGTCACGCGCGAGAGCGTCGGCAAGCGCATGGCGATCCTGCTGATCGAGAAGGGCAAGGGCGAAGTCGTCACCGCGCCGGTGATCCGCACCGAGATCGGCGGCGGCCGCGTGCAGATCTCCGGCCGCATGACCACCACCGAAGCCAATGACGTCGCTCTGCTGCTGCGCGCCGGCTCGCTCGCCGCGCCGATGGAAATCATCGAGGAGCGCACCGTCGGCCCCAGCCTCGGCGCCGACAACATCACCAAGGGCTTCAACTCGACGCTGTGGGGCTTCGTCGCCATCGCCGTGTTCATGTGCCTGTACTACGCGCTGTTCGGCGTCGTGTCGTCGATCGCGCTGGCCGCCAACCTGCTGCTGCTGGTGGCGCTGCTGTCGCTGCTGCAGGCCACGCTGACGCTGCCCGGCATCGCCGCAATGGCGCTCACACTGGGCATGGCGATCGACGCCAACGTGCTGATCAACGAGCGCATTCGCGAGGAACTGCGCAACGGTTCCAGCCCGCAGGCCGCGATCGCCGCCGGCTACGAGCGTGCCGGGAGCACCATTCTCGACTCCAACGTCACCAGCCTGATCGCCGGTATCGCGCTGCTGGTGTTCGGTTCGGGGCCGGTGCGCGGCTTCGCCGTGGTGCACTGCCTCGGCATCCTGACTTCGATGTTCAGCGCCATCCTGGTGTCGCGGATGCTGATCAACTTCATCTACGGCCGCCGCCGCAAGATCGACAGCCTGTCCATCGGCCAGGTCTGGAAACCGGACAGCAACTGAGCGCGGGACAAGGGAACGCACAATCATGGAATTCTTCCGCATCAAGAAAGACATCCCGTTCATGCGCCACTCGCTGGTGTTCAACGCGATCTCTTTCGCCACTTTCCTGCTCGCGGTGTTCTTCATCGCCACCCGCGGCCTGCACCTGTCGGTGGAGTTCACCGGCGGCACGCTGGTCGAAGTCATCTATACCGAGGCCCAGCCGCTGGAGCCGATCCGTACCGCGCTCGCGGCCGACGGCAACACCGACATCCTGGTGCAGCACTTCGGCAGCGCGCGCGACGTGCTGATCCGCCTGCCCAACCGCGACGACGTCGACAGCAACGGCATCGCCGACCGCGTGATGGCCACGCTGCACAAGATGGACGCGCCGGCGCCGGAACTGCGCCGCGTCGAGTTCGTCGGCCCGCAGGTGGGCAAGGAGCTCGCCAGCGACGGCGCGATGGCGCTGCTGCTGGTGATCATCGGCATCGTCGTCTATCTGGCGCTGCGCTTCGAATGGCGCCTGGGCGTCGCCACCATCGTCGCCAACCTCCACGACGTGATCATCATCCTGGGCTTCTTCGCCTTCTTCCAGTGGGAATTCTCGCTGGCGGTACTGGCGGCGACGCTGGCGGTGCTGGGCTACTCGGTGAACGAATCGGTGGTCATCTTCGACCGCGTGCGCGAAACCTTCCGCAAGAAGCGCGGCTACACCACCGAGCAGGTGGTCGATCATGCCATCACCAGCACCATCTCGCGTACCGTCATCACTCACGGCAGCACCCAGATGATGGTGTTGTCGATGCTGATCTTCGGCGGCGAGACGCTGTTCTACTTCTCGCTGGCGCTGACCATCGGCATCTGCTTCGGCATCTACTCCTCGGTGCTGGTCGCCAGCCCGCTGGCGATCTGGCTCGGCATGAAGCGCGAGCAGTTCGTGAAGGTGAAGAAGGAGAAAGAAGAAGCGGTGGTCTGATACGGCCCGGCACGCTGAGGAAAAGGCGCCCCACCCGGGCGCCTTTTTCATTTCGGCACCGGGTTCCGCTGGACTGCGCCGAATCCCGGCATGGCAGGCCCGTCACCGCGGCGAAACGCCCGGACAGGGCGCAGTCCTCCGATCAGGCGCAGGGCCGGCAGGGAGACGGAAAGACGCCGGCTCCTGCTCATCGAGCGGGCCGACCAGGCCCGTCTCCCAGGCCAGGTAGCGCCGCGCGTCTTCCTTGTTGCCGTCGTGCCAATCCGCCCGGCCCGCCAACTCAAGCCCGGTCGCCGCGCAGGGCCGCCACCCGCTGATACAAGGCTTCGGGCGAAACCTCGGCGGCTTCGATCGGCGCATCCGCCACCAGCTCGATGCGGCTGAAGGCACCGCGGCGGAAGGGCCGCGTCATCGCCGCGCCGCCCTTGCGGCTGAAGAAGCTGCCCCACAGCCCGCGCAAGGCCATCGGCACCACCGGCACCGGCGTGCGGGCGACGATGCGGGCGATGCCGGGGCGGAAAGGCGACATCCCGCCGTCGCCGGTGATCTTCCCTTCCGGAAACAGGCCCACCAGTTCACCGGCTTCCAGCGCCCGCGCCACTTCGTCGAAGGCGCGCTCCATCATTGCCCGGTCTTCACTGGCCGGCGCGATCGGAATCGCGCGGCTGGTGCGGAAAATGAAGGACAGGATCGGCCAGCGGAAGATGCGGTGATCCATGACGAAGCGGATCGGCCGCCGGCAGGCCGCCATGATGATCAGCGCATCGACGAAGCTCACGTGGTTGGCGACGATGACCGCGCCGCCCTTCTCCGGCACCTGCTCGATGCCCTCGACGCGCAGCCGGTACACCGTATGCACCAGCAGCCAGACGATGAAGCGCAGCAGGAACTCCGGCACCAGGGTGTAGATGTAGATCGCCACCACGGCATTGAGCAGCGCCGTCACCAGGAACAGTTGCGGCACGCTGGCGCCGGCCGCCAGCAGCCCGGCCCCCAGACCGGCCGCCGCGACCATGAACAGCGCATTGAGAATGTTGTTGGCAGCGATGATGCGCGAACGGTGCGAAGGCGCAGAGCGGCTCTGCACCAGCGCGTACAGCGGCACGATGTAGAAGCCGCCGCATAGCGACAGCATCACCAGATCGAACAGGATGCGCCACACCGCCGGCTCGGCCAGCAGTTCGGCGAGCGGACGCATCGCCGCGCCGGCTTCCAGCCCCGCGCTCGCCCACCACAGGTCCAGGCCGAACAGGGTCAGGCCGATCGAACCGAATGGCACCAGGCCGATCTCGACCTGCTTGCCCGACAGCCGCTCGCACAGCAGCGAACCGAGCGCGATGCCGAGCGAGAACACTGCCAGCAACAGGGTGACCGCCTTCTCGTCGCCGCCCAGCACGGTGGCGGCGAAACCGGGAAACTGCGACAGGAACATCGCGCCGTAGAACCAGAACCACGAGATGCCGAGGATGGACAGGAACACCGTGCGCTCGTCGGCAGCGAAGCGGATCATCTGCCAGGTCTGGCGGACCGGGCTCCAGGCTATCTTCATCTGCGGATCGACCGCGGCCGCCGGCGGAATCGCGCGGCTGCTCAGATAGCCCAGCACCGCCACCGCCAGCGTGCCGGCCGACACCCAGGCCACGCCGTTCGGCGCCTCGATCAGCAGGCCGCCGACGATGGTGCCGAGCAGGATCGCCAGGAAAGTGCCCGATTCCACCAGCGCATTGCCGCCGACCAGTTCGGTTTCGTCCAGCATCTGCGGCAGGATGGCGTATTTCACCGGGCCGAAGATCGCCGACTGCGTGCCCATCAGGAACAGCGTCGCCAGCAGCAGCGGCAGCGACATCAGCGCGAAGCCGAGCGCGGCGAGCAGCATCAGGCCGATTTCCAGCAGCTTGGTCCAGCGGATCAGCCGGCTCTTCTCGAACTTGTCGGCGAACTGCCCGGCAATCGCGGAAAACAGCAGGAAAGGCAGGATGAACAGCCCCGCCGCCAGATTCACCAGCACGCCGGGCGACAGTTCGGTGAGCCGGGCGGCCTGGAAAGTGATCAGCACCACCAGCGCATTCTTGTAGAAATTGTCGTTGAAGGCGCCGAGGAACTGGGTCAGGAAGAAAGGCAGGAAGCGGCGCTGCTCCATCAGCTTGAACTGGCTGCTCATACAGGATTCCGGTCGAAGAAACGGCGGGTTTCGAACACTGCTGCCGAAAAACGGCGGCCCTTGCTGTGCAGCAGGCGCTTCAGCACGAAACTGAACAGCAGCGGATTGTGCTCGCGAATCGTTTCGAGCAAGGGTACGGCCTCCTCGTCCAGCATGTCCTCGCGCGCCAGCGCGGCGGGCGAGATCAGCGGCAGGATGCCGGGCAGAGGATAATCGGTGCCGTACAGCAGGCGCGGATGCCAGTCCTCGCGCTCGATCAGCACGCGCAGGCGTTCAGGCTCACGATTGCGCAGCACGATGGCCGAGATGTCGCCGAACAGCAGGCTCCGCCAGGCCGGCTCCGCCATCATGCGCTCGAACAATGCAAAGCTCGGCACACGCGGGCCGTTCTCGCCCCGGTCCAGATCGACATCCTCGCCCACCGTCGCGCAATGCGCCATCACCACCCGCGCCCCCAGGTCCAGCGCGCGGCGCAGGCGCAGCGGATTGCCCCATTCCGGCCGGCCGATGCCGTGCACCGCCCTCTCCTCGCCGACATGGGTGATCAGCGGCAGCCCCAGCCGTGCCAGCACCCGGTAGACACGGTCACAGGCCGGATCGGCGGGGTCGATGCCCATCGCCGGCGGCAGCCACTTCACCGCACGGGCGCCCTGCTCCGCCGCCTGCTGCAAGGCGTCCTCGGCATCGGCGCGATACGGATGCACCGAGCACACCCACTCGAAACGCTCCGGCATCGCCTGCGCCAGCTTGCGGGCATAGGCGTCCGGCACATACAGCGCGCTGCGCTCGGGCATCGGCGTACCGTCCGCCGCATGGGCGCGGTCGAAGGCAAACAGCATGCTCTTGTAGCCGGGCGCCATGCCGTCGCTCAGGTTCAGCAGGCGCTCGACGTAGCTGTCGTCCACCCGGCCCGGCGCCTGATGCACGCAGCCGGCATTGAGGTAGAACAGGCGCTGCAGGTATTGCAGCGGATTCAAGGGGCTCAGCATGTCCGGCGACATCTCGATGCCATGGCCGCCATCGCCGGTGCCGGCCAGGTGCACATGGCAGTCCCACACCTGTGCCGGGTCCAGCCCTTGCCACGCAGCCGCCACCAGCGGATGCCCGGCCCATTCCGGCGGCAATGCCGCAAAGCAGGGATTCAGCAGCCGGGACTGGGCCATCCTGGCAGCCACGCCGCCGCCCGCTGCCAGCACGCCGGCAGCAAGCCCTGCGCGCAGCCAGCGCCGGCGCGCGGGCGAAGCGATCTTCGGGACGGGTTTCATCATGCGGCCTCCGCCCATTGCTTGAGGGTGACGTAGTCGGTCTTGCCGGTGCCCAGCAGCGGCAGTGCCGCCACCGGTACGATCAGGCGCGGCACCGCCAGTTCGGCCATGCCGGCCTTCTGCGCCGCGGCGGTGAGCGCCTCGCGGCCCAGCGCCGGGTCGGTGCTGAACAGCACCAGCGCCTCGCCGCGCGCCGCGTCGGCACGGCTGCTGGCAGCGTGCTGGGCAGCGGGCGAAGCCAGCGCGGCGATCTTCTCCACCACCTCCAGGCTGACCATTTCGCCGGCAAGCTTGGCGAAGCGCTTGACGCGGCCGACGATGCGCACGAAGCCCTCGTCGTCGATCTCCACCACGTCGCCGGTTTCGTACCAGCCTTCGCCCAGCGCCGACACCGGCGGCTGCAGCAGACCCGGCGCTTCGGCGCGCAGGTAGCCGCTCATCAGGTTCGGCCCCTGCACGTGCAGCATGCCGCGCCGGCCATCGAAATCGCCGATGCCCGCCACCGGCACCAGCTTCGCATGCAGGCCGGGCAGGATCTGGCCGACGGTGCCGCGGCGGAAAGCCATCGGCGTGTTCACCGCAATCACCGGGGCAGTTTCGGTGGCGCCATAGCCTTCGAGGATACGGATGCCGAACTTGTCGAACCAGGCCTCCCTCACCGGCTCGGCCAGCTTCTCGGCGCCGGCGATGACGTAGCGCAGGCGATGGAAATCGTAAGGGTGGGCGTGCCTGGCGTAGTTGCCGAGAAAGGTCGAGGTACCCAGCAGCGCAGTGCAGCCTCGATCGTAGGCCAGTTCCGGAATCACCCGGTAGTGCAGCGGGCTGGGATACAGGAACACCCGCGCGCCGCACAGCACCGGCAGCAGGCCGCCGGCCGTCAGGCCGAAGGAATGGAACAGCGGCAGCGCATCCAGCACCTTGTCATCCACCGAGAAATCCACCACCGCACGAATCTGCGCGATGTTGGCGAGCAGCGCACGGTGCGACAGCACCACGCCCTTGGGCTTGCCTTCGGAACCCGAAGTGAACAGGATCACCGCCGGATCCTCTGCATCGCCGATGTGACTGGCCAGGCGCGGGAAGCGTACCGCCCACAGCACCAGCCACAGCCTGTCGGCCAGCGACATGCCGGCACGCAGGTCTTCCAGGTACAGTACGCGCACGCCCTGCAGCGCCGCCAGCTTGTCGCCCAGCCTGGCCTGGTCGACGAAGGCGCGGGCGGTCAGCACGGTGCGGATGCCGGCGGCAGTGCAGGCAGCCTGCATGCCGTCCACGCCGGCAGTGTAGTTGAGCATCGCCGGCACGCGGCGCTGCGCGCTCAAACCGAACACCAGCGCCAACGTGGGCGCCAGATTGGGCAGCAGCACGCCGACGTTCTCGCCCGCCTCGGTATGGCGCGACACCAGCCGCCCCAGGCCGAGCGCCATGCGCAACACTTCGCCGTAGCCGTATTCCTGCTGCTTGACGTCTTCCACCACCGGCCGCCGGGCGCCGTGAATGGCGCTGGCGTCGAGCAGCGCTTCGAACAGGGTCTGGCGCGGCCGGCTGGCGAAGATCATCTCCTGCATCACCCGGCGCATCGCCTCGCCCGCCTTGCGCCGACGTTCGCGGGCGGTCGGCGCCGACGGCATGTCGATGCGCGTGGCGGGCTGCACGAACAGGCTGATCTGCGGCAACAGGCGGCGCGGATAGCGCCCACCCAGGCGGGAGAAATAGGTGCGCGCGGCGCCGTCGATGCGCACCGGCAGCAAGGTGGCGCCGGTGCGGGCGGCGACGAAGGCCGGACCGTCGTAGGTCTTCATCAGGCTGCCGGTAGTGGTGATGCGCCCTTCCGGGAAGATCGCCACCGGGCGGCCGGATTCGATCAGGCGCACCACCTGCCTCATCGCCATCGGGCTGCTCGTATCGACTTTCAGGTGATCGACCAGTGCCAGCAGAAGGCGGAAGAAGGGACGCTCGGCGATCCGGGTATTGACGACGAACACCGGGTCGTAAGGCAGGAACAGGGCGAGCAGCAGGCCGTCGAGAAAGGATTCGTGGTTGGCGATGACCAGCAGCCGCGACGGCTGCGCGGGCAGGCAGCCTTCGACGCGGACGCGGAACAGCACCCGTGCGGCGGCGCGCAGCACGGTCTTGAGCAGGGAACGGAACATGGTGTCGGGTCTGGACAGGAAAGCGGGAAAAGGAATGAAGCCCGGCAAGCGGCAGGATTCGGCCGGGATTTGGTCAGGACTTGGCCAGATGAGGCTTCAGCCGGCATCCGGCCAGGCGACGTCGTCGCGCTTGAGGTCGCGGAACGCCGACATCAGCCACGAACGCATCGCGATCACCAAGGTGTAGGGACGGCGCCGGGCGGATGGCAGTTTCTGGTCGGCCACGTGCTGGCGGGAAAAGTCCTCGCCGATGCGCATCAGCCGTTCGCGGAAGCCTTCGGCCACACCGACGCCGAGCTGGCCATGGACCACGCTCAGCATCTCGGCTTCGCCGTCGAAGCCGCCGGCAAAGTACTCGTCCAGCACTTCGCTGCGGAAATAACTCATCACCGGGCCGTGCGGACACCAGCGAAAGCCTTTCGCCACGCGCAAGCGGTAACGGTTGAGCGGCCGCAGCTCGATGATGCCAAGGCAGTCCAGCCGCAGCAGATGGGCGGTGCATTCGGCCGCGTCGATACGGTAGGTGGCGACGATCTGCTCGGCGCTCCACTGGCTCATGCAGCAGGTCGCCACCAGCAGCAGGCGACGATCCGCCACCACCGCCTGTTCCTGTTCCAGCGTCAGTTCGGCAAGCAGCGGCTGACGCTCCGCCACGCGGCGGGCGAGATCGGCGAAGTCCAGCCGCAGCACGCGGCAGATTTCATCGACGCGCGACAAGGGCATGTCGCCGCCCTGGGCGAACATGCGCTTGACGCTGGATTCGGCCAGGCCGATGCGCTCGGCCAGCTCGGCATAGGTGATGCGGGCCTCGCGCAGTTCGGCTTTCAGCGCGGCGACGAGATCGGCGGAAGTGCTCATGGCGTAGAAATTCGGGAAGTGATGACAGGGTTCGCAGCATAGTCCTGAAAACACTTTCAATCTTCATTCTGAGAAAAAGTACCGTATAAAGATACTTTCGAGTGCGCTGTACAACACACCTTGCTGAACCGGCCGTGCTTTCGGCTCCGAACCTTCGGGTCTCCCGCAGCCCTTTCCATACGCCTGGCTCAGACGCAGCCGGCGCCGCCGACGCGACGCGGCTTCCGCGCTTCTTCTGCCAGCAGCACGTATTCGAGCAGGCAACGCGCTTCAGCGCCCATCACTGGCACGCCTTCGACGGCGGGCTGGCCGAAATGCAGCGCGTCCTCAAGCCCGGCGGCACGGCCATCTTCATGGACGTAGTGTCGCCCGGCAGCTTCCTGCTCGACATCTGGCTGCAAAGCCTCGAACTGCTGCGCGCCCCTTCCCACGTGCGCAACGCCTCGGCCGCCGAATGGCTGGCGGCACTGGCGCGCGCGGGCTTCGCCATCGAGGAATGCAGGACCTTCCGCCTGCGCCTCGCCTTTCCCACCTGGGTCGCGCGCATGAACACGCCGGCACCGCATGTCGCCGCGATCCGCTCGCTGCAGGATCAGGCTACGCCTGCCGTGAAGGAATGCTTCGAGATCGAGGAAGATGGCAGTTTCACTGGGGACACCGCCTTCTTCCTCGCCCGGAAAGCCTGAACGCCCCCTCGCCCGCAGGCGAGGGCCACAGGCGATCAGACGGCGAACACCTGCTTCACGCGCAGGGTCTCGCCCCGCTCCATCAGCCCGATCAGGCGGTCGATGTTGGGATGCTTGCCGGGGTTGGTGCGCGCATCCTCGGTGTGCTCGGCGTAGAGCTCCAGGCCTTTCTTCGCCGCCTCGGGCGTGATCGCGCCATAGAGCTGGGCGAGGTGGTTGTAGACCACCAGCGAGCCCGCCTGGCCCGGCTTGTTCTCGATGGAGGCGACGATGCTGTCGGCAGCGTCGATCAGGTTCAGGGCGCAAAGATGCGACACGCCGGGCATCGCTTTCAGGTTGTCGGCAAAAGCCATGTGCTTGCTCCTTGCTTACGGCAAAGCGCCACCCGCAGGTGGCGCTCGTTTTCATTGATCCTCTCCTGCGGGACTCAGATGCGGCGCGCCAGTTCGGCAGCCTTGCCGACGTAACTGGCCGGCGTCATCGCCAGCAGGTGGTCGCGCGCTTCGGCGGGAATCGCCAGCGTGCGGATGAAGTCCTGCAGCGCTTCGCGGGTGATGCCCTTGCCGCGCGTCATCGCCTTGAGCTGCTCGTAGGGGTTCTCGATGCCGAAGCGGCGCATCACGGTCTGCACCGGCTCGGCCAGCACTTCCCAGCATTCGTCGAGGTCGGCGGCGAGGCGGGCCGGATCGGCTTCGAGCTTGCCCAGGCCGCGCAGGCAGCTGTCGAGCGCCAGCACGGTGTGGCCGAAGCCCACGCCCATGTTGCGCAGCACGGTGGAGTCGGTCAGGTCGCGCTGCATGCGCGAGATCGGCAGCTTCTCGGAGAAGTGCTTCAGCACCGCGTTGGCGATGCCGAAGTTGCCTTCGGCGTTCTCGAAGTCGATCGGGTTGACCTTGTGCGGCATCGTCGACGAGCCGACTTCGCCTTCCTTGAGTTTCTGCTTGAAGTAGCCGAGCGAGATGTACATCCAGATGTCGCGGCAGGCGTCGATCAGCATGGTGTTGGCGCGGGCGACGGCGTCGAACAGTTCGGCCATCGCGTCGTGCGGTTCGATCTGGATGGTGTATTCGTTGAAGGCGAGGCCGAGCGATTCGATGAAGCGGCGGTTGAAGCCTTCCCAGTCGAAGGCCGGCCAGGCCGACAGGTGGGCATTGTAGTTGCCCACCGCGCCGTTGAACTTGGCGGTCATCGCCACGCCGGCGATCGCCGCGCGGGCACGCATCAGGCGAGCGGCGATGTTGGCCATCTCCTTGCCCAGCGTGGTCGGGCTGGCGGGCTGGCCGTGGGTGCGCGACAGCATCGGCAGCTCGGCCAGCGCGTGGGCCAGTTCGCGGAAGCGGGCGATCACGGCATCGAGCGCCGGCAGCAGCACCTGGTCGCGGCCTTCGGCCAGCATCAGCGCATGCGAAGTGTTGTTGATGTCTTCCGAGGTGCAGGCGAAGTGGATGAACTCGGACACTTTCATCACTTCGGCGTTGTGGCCGAGGCGCTTCTTCAGCCAGTATTCCATCGCCTTGACGTCGTGGTTGGTGGTGGCTTCGATCGCCTTCACCGCCTCGCCGTCCGCGGTCGAGAAGGCGGCGACGACGCCGTCGAGTTCCGCGACCGTGGCCGGCGAAAAGGGCGCGATCTCCGCCAGCGCCGGCTCGGCGGCCAGCGCCTTCAGCCATTCGACTTCCACCTTCACCCGGTTGCGGATCAGGCCGTGCTCGGAGAAGTGGTCGCGCAGGCCCGCGACCTTGCCGTGGTAGCGGCCATCGAGCGGAGACAGGGCGGTGAGCGGAGACGGTACGGCTTGGGACATGGCGGCGGTTCCGGGCAAAAGTGCTATTTTACCGCTTCGCCCCGGCGAAACAGAGCACAACAAGACCAAGGAGAGGCAGAGACGTGAATACCCCAGACACCCCGGCGCCCCCCTACCGTATCGAGATATCGGCCAGGGCCGAATACATCGCCGCGCAATCCCGCCCGGACGAAGGGCATTACGTGTTCGCCTACCACATCAGCCTGCGCAACACCGGCAGCCTGCCCGCACAGTTGATCAGCCGGCACTGGATCATCACCGACGGCAACAGCAAGGTGCAGGACGTGCGCGGCAAGGGCGTGGTCGGCGAGCAGCCACTGCTGGCGCCCGGCGAGAGCTTCGGCTACACCAGCGGCTGTGTGCTGGAAACGCCGGTCGGCACCATGCATGGCAGCTACCAGATGGTGGCGGCCGACGGCCATCGTTTCGATGCGGCGATTCCGCCTTTCATGCTGGCAATGCCGCATGTGCTGCATTGAAGCCATGACACCGTACCGACGACGGCCCAGTCATTGCAGGAGCGGCTTGGCCCGGGGCGCCTGGCCGCGAACGGGGCTGCGCCGCGCTTCCACGGCTGCTTTCGCCGCCAGGCGCTCCCGGCTGAAGCCGTCCCTGCGGATACGGTACATGGAGTGTTGGACCGAATCGGCTGAATGACGGCATCGGCGACGGCTCAGCCGTCCGCCGCACTCTTTTCTAGCGCCCCGAGTTCCCGCGAGCGGCGCAGATCGCGGAAGATCAGCGGCTTCGCACCGCCCTTCCAGCCGGGGTCGCTGGCCTGTTCCACCACCTGCACGACCTTGCTGTGGTGGGGCGATTTGTCGCAGACCGGATCGGCCGCAGCCGGATCGCCGGCCAGCATCCAGGCCTGGCAGCGGCAGCCGCCGCGGTCCTTTTCCTTGTCGGGACAGCTTCGGCACGGATCCTTCATCCAGGCATCGCCGCGATAGCGGCTGAAGCCTTCCGAGCCGTACCAGATCGACTTCACGTCCATGTCGCGGACGTTGGGAAAGTCCAGCCCGGGCAGCATGCGCGCGGTATGGCAGGGCAAGGCCGTGCCGTCCGGCGTCACCGTCAGGAAGACTTCGCCCCAGCCATTCATGCACTTCTTGGGCCGCGTCTCGTAGTAGTCGGGCACGACGAAGAAGATGCGGATGCGGTCGCCGAGGCGCTGCCGGCATTCGTTGACGATACGCTCGGCGCGCTCGAGCTGGGCACGCGAGGGCATCAACTGGTCGCGGTTGAGCAGTGCCCAGGAGTAGTACTGGCTGTTGGCGAGCTCCAGGTATTCGGCGCCGAGCTCGACCGCCATGTCGATGATGTTCTCGACGTAGTCGATGTTGAGCCGGTGGATCACGCAATTCATTACCATCGGCCAGCCGTTGTGCTTGATCAGGCCGGCAACGCGCTGCTTGAGGTCGAAGGTGCGGGTGTGCGAGAGGAAATCGTTGAGTTCGCGGGTCGAGTCCTGGAAGGACAACTGGATGTGATCCAGCCCGGCCTCGCGCAAGGCCTGGGCGCGCCTGGCATCGAGGCCGACGCCCGAGGTCAGCAGGTTGGTGTAGAAGCCGAGGCGGTGCGCTTCTGCCACCAGGATTTCGAGATCGTCGCGCATCAGCGGCTCGCCGCCGGAAAAGCCGCACTGCACGCTGCCGGCGGCACGCGCTTCGCGCAGCACCCGCAGCCAGTCCTCGGTGGCCAGTTCGCTATCGTGGCGGGCGAAATCGACCGGGTTGTAGCAGAAGGCGCAATGCAGCGGGCAGCGATAAGTCACTTCCGCCAGCAGCCACAGCGGCGGGCCGGGCGAGGCAACCGGCGTAACTGGCAGCGGCGCGTTCATGGCCGGCCTGCCCTGGCTTCGAGCCATTGCTGCTGGCGCGCCATGTCGATGAAGGCACTGACGTCGGCGGTCAGATCACTGGCACCGAAGCTCTGCTCCAGTTCGCCGACGATGGTCTCCAGCGTGCGAGTGCCGTCGCAGCGCCGCAGGATCTCGCCGGCGCTCCGGTTGAGCCTGACCATGCCTTCCGGGTAGAGCAGTACCCAGGACTGCTGCGCCTCCTCCCATTGCAGACGAAAGCGGCGCGACACTTTCGGGCAGGCGCCGGCGAGCGGCCCGGCAGCTTCCGCGATATTTTCCCGGCTCATGCCTTCGCTCCCCGTATCTCGATCTCGCACTGATCGAGCATGATCGCGTCGGCCAGCGCCCACAGCACGTCGAGCTTGAACTGCAGGATTTCCAGCGCACGCTCCTGCAAGGCACGGCTGCGGCTGAAGTGCTCGAGCGTGAAGCGCAGGCCGTGGTCGACGTCGCGCCTGGCCTGGGTGAGGCGGTTGCGGAAATACTGCAGCCCCGCCGGATCGACCCAGGGGTAGACCTGTGGCCAGGTGTCGATGCGCTGCTGGTGGATGTGCGGCGCGAACAGCTCGGTGAGGCTGGAAGCGACCGCCTCCTCCCAGGGCTGCCGGCGGGCGAAATTGACGTAGGCATCGACCGCGAAGCGCGCCGCCGGCGCCACCAGGCGCAGCGAGGTGACGTCCTCCCTCGTCAGTCCGACCGCTTCGCCGAGCCGGATCCAGGCTTCGATGCCGCCGGGGTCGTCGGCGCCGCGGCCGTCATGGTCGAGGATGCGCTGGATCCACTCGCGGCGGATCTCGCGCTCCGGGCAGTTGGCGAGAATCGCGGCGTCCTTCAGCGGAATCGACACCTGGTAGTAGAAGCGGTTGGCAACCCAGCCGCGAAGCTGCGCCGGCGTCAGCCGCCCTTCGGCCATCATCACGTGGAAGGGATGATGGATGTGGTAGCGCGTGCTCTTGCCGCGCAGCCGCGCTTCGAATTCCTCGTGCGGCAGCGGCGCCTCCCCGTCATCGACGGCAGGGGCGGCAGGCGGCGGGGCAATCAGTTCAGCGTCCATCAGTCGCTCCCATCGGGCAATCCTCGGCAGGCTGCAGCACAGCCGCTCAGAGTTCGATCACCATGCCGTCCCAGGCGACTTCCACGCCGCGTGCATTCAGCTCGGCACGCTCGGGGCTGTCCTCGTCCAGGATCGGATTGGTGTTGTTGATGTGGATCAGGATCTTGCGGGTAGTAGCCGGCAGTTGCTCCAACCACTCCAGCATGCCGCCGGGGCCGCTCTGCGGCAGGTGCCCCATCGAGCGTGAGGTCTTGCCGGAAGCGCTGAGACGGATCATCTCGTCGTCGGTCCACAAGGTGCCATCGACCAGCACGCAGTCGGCGGCCTGCATCGCCGCCCAGACGTCGGGCGTCATCTCGCCGAGGCCGGGCGCGTAGAACAGGCGGCGGCCGCTGTCCGCACAATTCAGCGTGACGCCGATGTTGTCGCCCGGCTGCGGGCGGTCGCGCCGCGGCGAATACGGCGGTGCATTGCTGCTGATCGGCAGCGCGGCGAAACCGATGCCCGGCAGTTCGGGAATGCTGAAGCCGCCCTGCAGCGGAATCTCGTGCAGGTCCAGCCCGCAGTAGTGGCCGAGCACGCCGAACAGCGGGTTGCCGGTGCTCAGGTCCTCGCGCACCGGCGCGGTGCACCACAGCACGTGCGGCTGGCGGTGCTCGCGCAGCATCAGCAGGCCGGTGGTATGGTCGATCTGCGCATCGATCAGCACGATGGCACGAATCGCGGTGTCGCGCAGCGAACGTGCCGGTTGCAGCTCCGGCGTCTCGCGCAACTGCTGCAGGATGTCGGGCGAAGCGTTGAACAGCACCCAGTTCTCGCCGTCGCCGCTCGCCGCGATCGACGACTGGGTGCGGGCACGGGCACGCACGCTGCCGCGGCGCAGGCCATCGCAGTTGCGGCAGTTGCAGTTCCACTGCGGGAATCCGCCGCCGGCAGCCGAGCCGAGAACACGTACTTTCACCTGCAGCCCTCCATCCCTGCCTGGCCGGGAGCTGCCGCGCAGCTCCCGGGCGACGGCATCAGCGGTTCGCGATGTACATGGTGATTTCGAAGCCGAAACGCATGTCGGTGGCAGTCGGGGTTTCCCATTTCATGGTGTGTCTCCTGTCGTGGTCGGGGGTTTGCCGGTTCGCCCGGTGCGGTGCGGGACGAAGCGTCCGGGGCACGGTGCATAGCCTGCGCCTGCCCGCGACCGCGGGCATCGGCAAAGCTCTGAAGCCGCCCTCAAGATTTTCATGAAGCTGGTGTGCCGCCGGCGCGGGCCCCGCCGTGCAGCAGTAGCATGGCCACCATGAACGACAACCCTGCCCCCGACGAAGTCCGTTCCGGAGCCTCTTTCGCAGACCACTCGCGGCCCTGGCAGCAGGGCATGCTGGAAGTCGGCGACGGCCACGCGATCTGGTTCGGGCAATACGGCAACCCGGGCGGCATTCCGCTGCTGTTCCTGCACGGCGGCCCGGGCAGCGGCTGCAGTCCGCGTCATCCCGGCCTGTTCGATGCCAGCCGCTTCCGCATCGTGATGTTCGACCAGCGCGGCTGCGGCCGCAGCACGCCGCGCGGCGCGCCGGCCGCCAATACCACGGCCGGCCTGGTGGCCGACATCGAGCGCCTGCGCCGCCATCTCGGCATCGAACGCTGGCTGGTCAGCGGCGGCTCATGGGGTTCGACGCTGGCACTGGCCTGGAGCGCGCAGCATCGCGCAGCCTGCCTCGGCGCGGTGCTGCGCGGCATCTTCCTCGCCCGCCGCAGTGACATCGACTGGTTCTTCGACGGTGCGGCCGCGCTGCAGCCGACGGCACATGCCCGGCTCGCCGCCTGCGTGCCGGGCAATGGACGGCTGGCGGAACGGATCTGCGACGCGGTGCTCGGGAATGGCCACGGCCTGGCGCTGAACGTCGTCCGCCACTGGATGCAATGGGAAGACAGCCTCACCCGCGGCCAGCCGGCGCCGCTGCCGCAACTCGACGCGGCAAGCGCCGCACGCATGCTGGACAAGTACCGGGTGCAGGCCCACTACCTCCGCCACGACTGCTTCCTGGCCGAGGGCGAATGGCGGCGCCAGGCCGCCGCGCTCGCCGGCCTGCCGATCGTCCTGCTGCACGGCCGCCGGGACGCGGTCTGCCGCCCGGAAGGCGCGCTCGCGCTGCACCGGCACCTGCCCGCCAGCCGGCTGGCGTGGGTGGACGACGCGGGGCACGATCCTTTCGAACCGGCAATGCGAGCGGCCCTGCGCGATGCCTGCGCGAGCTTCGGATGAGTCGCTGCCGCCGCCAGGCACAGGCAGAACCGGCATAATCGGATGCCTTGCGGCCGGAAACCCAAGCTATCGTTTCCATCCCGGCAAAGGTAGGCGCTGGAATACCGCCTGTCTGCCGGCCTCATCCCGGGAGCATGCCATGCCGGAAAGAACCTCCCCTTCACATCCCGCCGAGCCGCCGCTCCGGCCGATCGCAGCGACCATCGCCGCGGTGTTTCTCGACGGCCGCATACTCCTGGTGCGGCGAGCCAATCCGCCCGATGCCGGACGATGGGGTTTCCCGGGCGGAAAGATCGACGCCGGAGAGACGATCGAGAATGCGGCAGTCCGCGAACTGCTCGAAGAAACCGGCGTTCACGCCGAGGCGCATCGGGTCTTCACCGCGGTCGATGTCTTCGACCGCGATGGCGGCGGCAGGCTGCGCCGGCACTTCGTCCTGATTGCAGTGCTGTGCAAGTGGCAGTCGGGCCAGCCGATCGCCGGAGACGACGCACTCGAAGCAAGGTGGTTCGAGCTCGACGAGCTGGATGAATCAGGACTCGCGCTCAGCCTCGATGTCGCGCGAGTGGCACGCCAGGCAGCAGTCGTTTTCGAGCAGGATCTCAGGAGCGGTAATCCGCATTGATCCTGACGTAGTCGTACGAGAAGTCGCAAGTCCATACCCTCGCGGCAGCCTGGCCGCGGGCGAGGTCGATGCGCACCGACAGTTCGGCGTGCTGCATGATGCGCGCGCCCGCTTCTTCGACGTAGGACGCCGCCCGGCCGCCGTGCTCGGCGACCAGCACGGCTTCGTCCGGATTGCCGAGCCACACGCGCAGCTTCGACACCTCCAGGTCGTCGATGCCGGCATAGCCGATCGCGGCCAGGATGCGGCCGAGGTTGGGATCCGAGGCAAAGAAGGCCGTCTTCACCAACGGCGAATGCGCCACCGCATAGCCGACCTTGCGGCACTCGTCGCGATCGCGGCCGCCTTCGACCGCGACCGTCATGAACTTGGTCGCGCCCTCGCCGTCGCGCACGATGGCCTGCGCCAGCGCGATCGACACCTCGACCACCGCATCGCGCAGCGCCTGGTAGTCGGCGCCGCTGGCGGCGGCGATCTCGGCGTTGCCGGCCCGGCCGGTGGCGATCAGGATGAAGGAATCGTTGGTCGAAGTGTCGCCATCGACCGTGATGCTGTTGAAGGACAGGTCAGCCGCTTCCCGGACCAGTGCATCGAGCACCGGCTGGGCGACGGCGGCGTCGCAGGCGAGGAAGCCAAGCATCGTCGCCATGTTCGGCCGGATCATGCCGGCGCCCTTGCTGATGCCGGTCAGCGTCACGGTCCTGCCGCCGACCTGCACCTGCTTCGACACCGCCTTGGCCAGCGTGTCGGTGGTCATGATTGCGTGCGCGGCGTCGAACCAGCCGTCGGCGCGCAGATCGGCGATCGCGCGCGGCAGGGCGGCGATCAGCCGGTCGACCGGCAGCGGCTCCAGGATCACGCCGGTCGAGAACGGCAGCACCTGCCCGGCAGCGATGTTCATTTCCTTCGCCAGCGCCGCGCAGGTACCACGCGCAGCGGCCAGGCCGGGCTCGCCGGTGCCGGCATTGGCATTGCCGGTGTTGATGACCATCGCCCGGATCGCCCCGGACGGCAGGTGCTCGCGGCACACCTGCACCGGTGCCGCGCAGAAGCGGTTGCGGGTGAACACGCCCGCCGCGCGGCTGCCTTCGGCGAGTTCGAGCACGGTCAGGTCGCGGCGGGCGGCCTTGCGGATGCCAGCTTCGGCAACACCCAGACGGACGCCGGCAACCGGCAGCAGATCGGCAGGATTCGGAGTATTCAGATTGACGGCCATGTGCTTCTCCGGAAAAGGCTCAATTCAACTGGCCGTGGCAATGCTTGTATTTCTTGCCCGAGCCGCAGGGGCAGGGATCGTTGCGGCCGACGCGCGGCCCGGCCTGCGCAGGCTGCGGCCCCTTCGCCGCCTGCGCGGCATTGGCGGCAGCCAGCACTTCGTCCTGGTCGGCATGGTGGTACTGCACGTTTTCCAGCGCAGGCGGCATTTCTGCCTCGTCGAGCTGGGCTTCGGTGCGCACCTGGACCGTCATCAGGATCTTGGTGACGTCGGCGCGGATCGCGTCGAGCAGGGTTTCGAACAGCTCGAAGGCTTCGCGCTTGTATTCCTGCTTGGGGTTCTTCTGCGCATAGCCGCGCAGGTGGATGCCCTGGCGCAGATGGTCGAGCGCGGCGAGGTGCTCGCGCCAATGGGTATCCAGGCTCTGCAGCATCACGTTGCGTTCGAACTGATGCCAGGCCGAGACATCGACCAGCGAGATCTTGGCGGCATAGGCTTCCTCGCCCGCGGCGATGATACGTTCCAGCATCGCCTCGTCGTCCAGGCTCGGCTCGGCCTTGATCCATTCGCCCACCGGCAGCTTCAGCGCCAGCTCGGCGGCCAGCGCCAGCTCCAGGCCGGGGATGTCCCACTGCTCCTCGACGCTGTCCAGCGGCACGTAGCGGCGGAGCACGTCATTCAGCACCCCCTGGCGCATCGCCTGGACGGTGTCGGAGATGTCCTCGGTCTCGAGCAGTTCGTTGCGCTGCTGGTAGATGACCTTGCGCTGGTCGTTGGCGACGTCGTCGTATTCCAGCAACTGCTTGCGGATGTCGAAGTTGCGCTGCTCGACCTTGCGCTGCGCCGATTCGAGCGAGCGGGTGACCATGCCGTGCTCGATGGCCTCGCCTTCGGGCATCTTCAGCCGCACCATGATCGCGTTCAGGCGCTCGCCGGCGAAGATCTTCATCAGCGGGTCTTCCAGCGACAGGTAGAAGCGACTGGAGCCCGGATCGCCCTGGCGGCCCGAACGGCCGCGCAACTGGTTGTCGATGCGGCGCGACTCGTGGCGCTCGGTGCCGATGATGTGCAGGCCGCCGGCGGCGATCACCTGCTCATGCACCTTGGCCCAGTCCTCGCGCATCGCGGCGATCTTCGCTTCCTTTTCGTCCTGCGGCACGCTGTCGTCGTCGCGCACCGCGGCGACCGGCCGCTCGATGTTGCCGCCGAGGACGATGTCGGTACCACGGCCGGCCATGTTGGTGGCGATGGTCACCACCCCCGGACGCCCGGCCTGGGCAACGATCTGCGCTTCGCTGTCGTGCTGCTTGGCGTTGAGCAACTGGTGCTCGATCCCGGCCTTCTTCAGCAGGTTCGAGAGGAATTCGTTGGTTTCGATCGAGGTGGTGCCCACCAGCACCGGCTGGCCGCGCTGCACGCAGTCGCGGATGTCCTCGATCACCGCGTCCCACTTCTCCTTCGCGGTGCGATAGACCTTGTCGTTCTCGTCCCTGCGCTGGGTGGGCCTGTTGGTCGGGATCACCACCGTTTCGAGGCCGTAGATGGAGTGGAACTCGAAGGCTTCGGTGTCGGCGGTACCGGTCATGCCGGCCAGCTTGCCGTACATGCGGAAGTAGTTCTGGAAGGTGATCGAGGCCAGGGTCTGGTTCTCGGCCTGGATGCGCACGCCTTCCTTGGCCTCGACCGCCTGATGCAGGCCGTCGGACCAGCGCCGGCCGGCCATCAGGCGGCCGGTGAATTCGTCGACGATGACGACTTCGCCGTTCTGCACCACGTAGTGCTGGTCCTTGTGGTACAGCGCATGGGCGCGCAGCGATGCGTACAGGTGATGCACCAGCAGAATGTTGCCCGGATCGTAGAGGCTGGTGCCTTCGGCCAGCAGGCCCATGCGCATCAGGATCTGCTCGGCATTCTCATGGCCATCCTCAGTCAGCAGCACCTGGTGCGACTTCAGGTCGACGGTGTAGTCGCCCGGCTCGGTGATGTTGTCGCCCTCGCCTTCCTGCTTCTTCAGCAGCGGTGCAACCTGGTTCATCTTCAGGTAGAGCTCGGTGTGGTCCTCGGCCTGGCCGGAGATGATCAGCGGCGTGCGCGCCTCGTCGATCAGGATGGAGTCCACCTCGTCGACGATGGCGAAGTTCAGCGCGCGCTGCACCCGCTCGCTGGCCGCATAGACCATGTTGTCGCGCAGGTAGTCGAAGCCGAACTCGTTGTTGGTGCCGTAGGTGATGTCGGCCGCGTAGGCCGCCTGCTTCTGGTCGTGCGACATGCGCGACAGGTTGCAGCCCGTGGAGAGGCCGAGGAAGCCGTAGATCCGTCCCATCCACTCGGCGTCGCGGCTGGCGAGGTAGTCGTTCACCGTGATCACATGCACGCCCTTGCCGGACAGCGCGTTCAGGTAGGCGGGCAGCGTGGCGACCAGGGTCTTGCCCTCGCCGGTGCGCATTTCGGCGATCTTGCCGTGGTGCAGCACCATGCCGCCGACCAGCTGGACGTCGAAGTGGCGCATGCCATGCACGCGCTTGCCGGCCTCCCGCACCACCGCGAAAGCCTCGGGCAGCAGCATGTCGAGCGCTTCGCCGTTCGCCACGCGTTGCTTGAACTCGGCGGTCTTGCCGCGCAGCTCATCATCGGACAATGCGGAGATTTCCGGCTCGAACGCGTTGATCTTGCGCACGGTCTGGGAATACTGGCGGACGAGGCGGTCGTTGCGACTACCGAAGATTTTCTTGAGCAGGCCGGAGATCATGTTGGAGGTGGACGTCGATTCGGCAAAGGCGCGAGTTTATCATGCCGCGCAGGGCACCCCACTGCGCACCACGGCACGACCTTCCGCATTCCTCCTTTCCCACGCCCCATGAGCCGCCTTCTCCATCGTTTTCTCGGCAGCGCCGAATCCCTCGCCCGCCTGCAGGACCACGCCGCCCGCCTGCGGCGGCTGCAGGGCACGCTGGAAGCCGCGCTGCCCCTGCAACTGGCAGAGCAGTGCCATGTGGCCAACCTGAAGGACGACGTGCTGGTCATCAGCACGCGCAACGGCGCCACCGCGGTGCGGCTCAAGCAGATGCTGCCCAGCCTGCAGGAGCACTTCCTGCGCGCCGGCCACGCGCTGGGTACGATCAGGGTCAAGGTCGGCACGCCGGAACAGACGGCCTGGCGCCCGCCCGCGACGGAGCGCCACATTTCGGCCAATGCCAAGGCCAATCTGTCGGAGTTCGCCGCCTCGCTGCCACCGGATTCACCCTTGCGCGAATCTCTCGAGCGCCTGGTCAGGCGCGGGCGCGAGTAGCAGCGGGAAAAGTGGCGGGCGCGAAAACAGGCGGCCCAAGGCCGTTCAGATCATCGGCACCAGCACGCGCTCGATGGCGAACAAGGCCAGCACGGCCAGCAGCAGCACGACGACGATGCGGAAAGCCTTCCACGCCCACAGCTTGAAGCGCGGGTTGCCGGTGATCAGCCACAGGATCACCGAGCCGCCGATGGCGAGCACCGCCAGCAACAGCAGCAGACGCATGATCAGCATCGCCGTCGCTCCGTGATCGTGGCCGGCATCAGGCCTGGGCCGGCAGGGCGTCGCCGAACTGGTGGACGACGGCCGGCGGCGCGGCCCTGGGCTGCTCGAAGCTGACGACCTCCCAGGCTTCGCGGTCTTCGAGCAGCACGCGCAGGATCTGGTTGTTCAGCGCATGGCCGGCCTTGTGCGCCGTATAGGACGCCAGCAGCGGATGGCCGCACAGATAGAGGTCGCCGATGGCATCGAGCACCTTGTGCTTGACGAATTCGTCGGCGTAGCGCAACCCCTCGGCGTTGAGCACACGGTACTCGTCCATCACGATCGCGTTGTCGAGGCTGCCGCCGAGTGCGAGGCCGTTGGACTGCATGAACTCCACGTCCTGCATGAAGCCGAAGGTGCGCGCGCGGGCGACGTCGCGGATGTAGGAGTGGGTGGCGAAATCGACCTTGACCGAGGTCGCCGTGCGGTCGATCGCGGGATGGTCGAAGACGATGGAGAATTCGAGGCTGAAGCCGTCGTAGGGGTCGAGGCGCACCCACTTGTCGCCTTCGCGGTATTCGACCGGCTTCTTCACGCGCAGGAACTTCTTCGGCGCCTTCTGCTCCTCGATGCCTGCCGACTGCAGCAGGAACACGAAGGGCGCGGAGCTGCCGTCGAGGATGGGGATCTCGGGCGCATCGACATCGACGTGCAGGTTGTCGATGCCGAGGCCGGCCAGCGCCGACATCAGATGCTCGACGGTGCCGACCTTCTCGCCGTTCTTCTCCAGGCCCGAGCACATCCGCGTGTCGCAGACGGCGTAGGGATCGGCCGGCAGGGTCAGCGGCGGATCGAGATCGACGCGGTGGAAGACGATGCCGGTGTCCGGTGCCGCCGGACGCAGCACCAGCGTCACCTTGCGCCCGCCGTGCAGACCGACGCCGGTGGCCTTGACGATGGATTTGAGGGTGCGCTGCCTGATCATTGTTAAATTCCTTATATCGGCCAGCAGTTTAGCACGCACCCGCCGACGGTACGGACTATGGGTGCAATGCAGCAAAGCTGTTGCATGGGCACCCCCGCCGCCGCTCAACTCCTCTCCCCCACACGCGGGATGGGCTGTGGAAGCGGGGAACAGGCATGCAAGCACTGCCGCCCCAAGACGAAACGGGCATCTGCCGCGAACCGGAGGCGGCGGTTCACGGCAGATGCCCGTCGGACGCCAGGCACCGCGAAGCGGCGCCCGGCACCGGAGCAGACGGCGGTCAGTCGGCCTGGCGGCGCAGGAAAGCCGGGATGTCGTAGGTGCCGACGCCGCTGGTGCTCATCGCTTCGACCGTGGTGCGGCGGCCGGTGCGCATCACCGCCGGCACGTCGAGGCTGTTCATGTCGACCGCGCCGCTGCCGCCCATCGCCGGGCCGTAGGTACCGGTGCCCTTCACCACTTCCATGATCGGCTGGCGGGCCGAACGCGGCGCACCGAGGCCGGTGGCGACGACGGTGATGCGGATGCGGTCCTCCATGCTTTCCTCGAACACCGTGCCGTACTTGACGAAGGCTTCCGGCGCGGCGAAGGCCTGCACGGTCTTCACCGCGTCGCGCACTTCGGACATCTTCAGCGACTTGCTGGCGGTGATGTTGATCAGCACGCAGCGCGCCCCCGACAGCTCGGTGCCTTCGAGCAGCGGCGACACCGCAGCCTGTTCGGCGGCGATGCGGGCGCGGTCCATGCCGGCGGCTTCGGCCGAGCCCATCATCGCGCGGCCCATTTCGGCCATCGCGGTGCGCACGTCCTGGAAGTCGACGTTGACCAGGCCGGGGACGTTGATGATCTCGGCAATGCCGCCGACGGCCGAGCGCAGCACGTTGTCGGCCGAACGGAAGCACTCCTCGAAGCCGGCGTCGTCGCCATAGACGTCGAGCAGCTTGTCGTTGAGCACGACGATCAGCGAATCGACGTGGCGGGTCAGCTCCTCGACGCCGCTTTCGGCGACGCGGATGCGGTTCTCGAAGTCGAATGGCTTGGTCACCACGGCGACGGTCAGGATGCCCATTTCCTTGGCGATCTCGGCCACCACCGGCGCAGCGCCGGTGCCGGTGCCGCCGCCCATGCCGCCGGTGATGAACACCATGTGCGCGCCTTCCAGCGCGGCGGCGATCTCCTCGCGCGACTCCTGCGCCGCGGCACGTCCGGCTTCCGGCTTGGAGCCGGCGCCGAGGCCGGTGCTGCCGAGCTGGACCTTGTGGGACGCCAGGCAGCGGTTCAGCGCCTGGGCGTCGGTGTTGGCGGTGATGAAATGCACCCCCTTCACCCCTTCACGGATCATGTGGTCGACGGCATTGCCACCCGCGCCACCGACACCGATCACCTTGATGACCGTACCGGACGGTTCCTTCTCAACGATTTCAAACATTTGCCTCGCCTCCTGAATTAACGGCCCTGCTCAACAACGAATGCCGATCCGCCTGCATCTAGTAAATTCCGGAAAGTGTAATACTAAATACGGGCTGCCAAATCGGCCTTCATACAAAATGACACCATGACAAAATTCCTGGACTTTTCGCGTCCGCTCAGAAATTGCGTTCGAACCACGACTTCATGCGGCCGAAGAACTGTTTCACGCTGCGCGTGTCGCGTGCCTGGAAACCCCGCCGGCGCTGCGCCGCGCCTTCCATGACCAGGCCCATCGCGGTGGAGTAGCGCGGCTGGCAGACCACGTCCGCCAAGCCGCCGTCGTACTGCGGCGCGCCCACGCGCACCGGCATGTGGAACACGTCCTCGCCCAGCTCGGCCATGCCGCGCATCACCGCCGAACCGCCGGTCAGCACGATGCCGGACGACAGCAGTTCCTCGTAGCCGCTGCGGCGCAGCTCGGCCTGGACCAGTTCGAACAGCTCGGACACGCGCGGCTCGATGACGTCGGCCAGCGCCTGGCGCGACAATTTGCGCGGCGGCCGGTCGCCCACGCCGGGCACTTCGATCATCTCTTCCGGGTCGGCCATCTGGTGCATCGCCACGCCGTGGCGGATCTTGATTTCCTCGGCCTCGGCGGTCGGCGTGCGCAGCGCCATGGCGATGTCGTTGGTGATCTGGTCGCCCGCCACCGGAATCACCGCGGTGTGCCGGATCGCGCCCTGGGTGAACACCGCGATGTCGGTCGTGCCGCCGCCGATGTCCACCATGCAGACCCCCAGCTCCTTCTCGTCCTCGGTCAGCACCGCATAGCTGGAAGCGAGCGGCTGCAGGCTCAAGTCCATGACTTCCAGGCCGCAGCGGCGCACGCACTTGATCACGTTCTGCGCCGCCGACACCGCGCCGGTGACGATGTGCACCTTCACCTCCAGGCGCACGCCGCTCATGCCGATCGGCTCGCGCACGCCGCCCTGGCCGTCGATGATGAATTCCTGGGTCAGGATGTGCAGGATCTGCTGCTCGGCCGGAATCGGCATCGCCCGTGCGACCTCGATCACCCGATCGACGTCGGTCGGCGTGACTTCCTTCTCCTTGATCGCCACGGTGCCGCTGGAGTTGAAGCTCTTGATGTGGCTGCCGGCGATGCCGGTATAGACGTCGTGGATCTTGCATTCGGCCATCAGCTCGACCTCCTGCAGCACGCGCGAGATCGCATCCACCGTGGCTTCGATATTGACCACCACGCCGCGCTTGAGGCCGTTGGTGGGCTGGGTGCCCAGGCCGACGACGTTGAGCCGGCCGTCGGGCCGCACCTCGGCCACCATGCAGGTCACCTTGGTCGTGCCGATGTCGAGTCCGACGATCAGTTCCTTGTATTCCTTGCTCATTACCTGCCCTTTCTGCCACTTTGCGGCGCGGCTTGCAGCAGCACCGTGCCGTCGGTCGGCGTCAGCGCAAATCCGCTCGGGTAGCGCAGATCCGCCACCTTGATGTCGATGTCGACCTGCTCGCGCACTCGCGGCCACACCGCGATGAAGCGCTTGAGCCGGTCGGCGAGTAGAGACCGTTCCTGCTCGCGGCCGAGCATGATCACCAGGCCGTTGTCGAGCTTGAGCTGCCAGGCTTCACGCGCCGACAGCGCCAGTCCGACCAGCCGCACGCCCATCGGCTGCAGCAGTTCGGAAAATTCGCCATGGCGCGCCAGCAGCCAGCCCGAGGTCCCCTGCGGCCCGTCGAAATGCGGCATGTCGGCGTCGCTGGCAGCGACGAAGACTTCGCCCTGCGCATTGACCAGCCGCGCGTCGCCGCTGTCGGACACCGTCCAGTAGGCCACCGCCTGGTGCTCCTCGATGCGCAGTTCGAGCGCATCGGGCCAGCGCCGGCGCACCTCGGCCTTGCGCACCCAGGGCAGCTTCTCGAAGGTCGCCTTCACCGCCTCCAGATCGACGGTGAAGAAATTGCCGTCGATCGCGGTACGCGCGGCGTACTCGAGTTGCTCCCCGGTGACCTGCGCCGGCGGCGTCAGCACCACGACCTCGCCGATCGGGAACAGCGGCCGCGACACGAACCAGATCATCAGCGCCCAGCCCAGGCCGACCGCCCCCAGCAGGGTCAGCAGGTCCGAGATCAGGTTCAGCAGCGCCGGCCTGTGCCACAGCCCCTTGCCGTCGCGCGCCGCGGCCGCCCGCGCCGCCGGCCGGGCGGAACGGATGGCGGCAGGACGAACGGCCGCGGGCCGGGCACCGACTTCAGCCAAGACGGGCTCCTTCGAGAATCTTCAGGCACAGGGCGTCGAACTCCAGCCCGGCCACACGCGCCGACATCGGCACCAGCGAATGGCTGGTCATGCCGGGCGAAGTGTTCATTTCCAGCAGATAGGGCTTGCCTTCGGCGGTCAGGATCAGGTCGCCGCGGCCCCAGCCGCGGCAGCCGAGCACGCGCGCGGACTTCATCACCAGTGCCCGCAGTTCGGCCTCCTGCCCGGCCGGCAGGCCGCAGGGGCAATCGTAGCGGGTGTCGTCGGTGAAATACTTGTGCTGGTAGTCGTAGTTGCCGTCCGGCGCGACGATGCGCACCAGCGGCAGCGCCTGGTCTTCGAGGAAGGGCGCGGTCAGTTCCTGGCCTTCGATGAATTCCTCGGCGATCACCAGGCTGTCGTAGCGCGCCGCCAGCTCCCAGGCCGCCTGCAACTGCTCCGCGGCGGCGACCTTGGTCGCGCCCATGCTCGAGCCTTCATGCACCGGCTTGACGTAGATCGGCAGGCCGAGCTCGGCCACCACCGCATCCCAGTCGGTCCCGGCATCGAGAATGGCGTAGCGCGGGGTCGGCAGGCCGCAGGCCAGCCACACCATCTTGGTGCGCCACTTGTCCATCGACAGCGCCGAAGCCATCACGCCGCTGCCGGTGTAGGGAATGCCCATCAGTTCCAGCGCGCCCTGCACCGTGCCATCCTCGCCGCCGCGGCCGTGCAGGGCGATGAAGGCGCGCTCGAAGCCTTCGTCCTTCAGCGCGTGCAGGTCGCGCTCGGCCGGATCGAAGGCATGCGCATCCACGCCGGCGCCCTGCAGCGCGGCCAGCACCGCCGCGCCGGACATCAAGGACACCTCGCGTTCGGCCGACGTTCCGCCGAACAGCACCGCAACCTTGCCGAACCGCGCCTTCACGTCACGTCCTCGATCGATGCGAGCTTGCCCGGCACCGTGCCGATGCTGCCCGCGCCCATGGTGATCACCACGTCGCCGTCGCGCGCGGTGGACAGAATCATCTTCGGCATGTCGGCGATGTCCTCGACGAACACCGGCTCGACGCTGCCGGCGACGCGTATCGCACGCGCCAGCGAGCGCCCGTCGGCGGCGACGATCGGCGCCTCGCCGGCGGCATAGACTTCGGCCAGCAGCAGGCCATCGACCGAGGACAGCACCTTGACGAAGTCCTCGAAGCAGTCGCGCGTGCGGGTGTAGCGATGGGGCTGGAAGGCCAGCACCAGGCGACGGCCCGGGAAAGCGCCGCGCGCCGCAGCGATCGTCGCCGCCATTTCCACCGGGTGATGGCCGTAGTCGTCCACCAGCGTGAAGCTGCCGGCCTCGTCGCCGTCCAGATCGACCAACTGCACTTCGCCGTAGCGCTGGAAGCGGCGGCCGACGCCGCTGAAGTCCGCCAGCGCCTTGGCGATGGCCTCGTCCGGCACCTGCACTTCGGTCGCCACCGCGATCGCCGCCAGCGCATTGAGCACGTTGTGCATGCCGGGCAGGTTGAGCTCGATCGGCAGCCGCGTGGTCGAGCCATTGACCCGCACGCAGTCGAACAGCATCCGCCCGCCGTCGGCGCGCACGTTCTCGGCGCGGATGCTGGCGCTCGGCGACAGGCCGTAGCGCACGATCTGCTTCGACACCTGCGGCATGATCTCGCGCACGTTGGCGTCGTCCTCGCACAGCACGGCGACGCCGTAGAACGGCAGCCGCTGCAGGAAATCGACGAAAGCCTGCTTGACCCGGCCGAAATCGTGGCCGTAGGTGTCCATGTGGTCGGCGTCGATGTTGGTGACGACCGCGACCATCGGGCTCAGCAGCAGGAAAGACGCATCCGACTCGTCGGCCTCGGCCACCAGGTACTCGCCCTTGCCGAGGCGCGCGTTGGCGCCGGCAGCGTTGAGCCGGCCGCCGATGACGAAGGTCGGGTCGATGCCGCCTTCGGCGAGGATGCTCGCCACCAGCGAGGTGGTGGTGGTCTTGCCGTGGGTGCCGGCGATGGCGATGCCCTGCTTGAAGCGCATCAGCTCGGCCAGCATCAGCGCGCGCGGCACGACCGGGATGTTGCGCTCGCGCGCCGCCACCACTTCCGGGTTGTCCGGCTTGACCGCGGTGGAAGCCACCAGCACGTCGGCGCCGGCGACGTTGCCAGCCGAATGGCCGCGCATGACGCGAGCGCCCATCTTCTGCAGCCGGCGCGTCGCGGCGTTGTCGCCGAGATCGGAGCCGCTCACCGCATAGCCCTGGTTCACCAGCACTTCGGCGATGCCGCTCATGCCGGAGCCACCGATGCCGACGAAGTGGATGTTCCTGACCTTATGCTTCACGGCCATATTCCTCATGGCGGTCGAGCAGCGCCCCGAACGGCGCCTTGGCGTCGCGAGCCCATGCTCCGACGAAATGGATGTTCCCGAGCTTGTGCTTCATGTCCTGTCTCCGCCGGCCAGTGCCTCGCAGACGCGCGCCACTTCGGCAGCCGCCTGCGGGCGGGCCAGGGCACGGGCGTTCTCCGCCATCTGCAGCAGGCGCGGACGGTCGATGCTGGCGAGGATGCCGGCCAGCCGTTCGGCGTTGAGTTCGGTCTGCGGCAGCAGATAGGCCGCGCCGCGATCGGCGAGGAAGCGGGCATTGCCGGTCTGGTGATCGTCCACCGCGTACGGGAAGGGCACCAGCAGGCTGGCCGCCCCCACCGCAGCGAGTTCGGACACCGTCAGCGCGCCAGCGCGGCAGATCACCAGGTCGGCCTCCGCGTAGGCGCTCGCCATGTCGTCGATGAAGGGACGCAGTTCCCCCTCCACCTGCGCGCTCGCATACGCGGCGTGCAAGGCCTCGATCTGCTTCTCGCCCGCCTGGTGCAGCACCTGCGGCCGGGCGTCGGCCGGCAGGCGGGCGAGCGCGGCCGGCACCGCGTCGTTGAGCGCCGCCGCGCCGAGGCTGCCGCCGACGACGAGAAGCTTCAGTGGCCCTTCGCGGCCGGCGAAACGCTCGCCCGGCGGCGCCACGGCGGCGATCTCGGCGCGCACCGGGTTGCCGACCCAGCGGCCTTTCCCCAGCACCTCGGGGAAACCCGTCAGCACCCGCTCGGCGACGCCGGCCAGCACGCGGTTGGCCAGCCCCGCCACCGAGTTCTGCTCGTGCAGCACCAGCGGACGGCCGAGCAGCGCCGCCATCATGCCGCCGGGGAAGGTGATGTAGCCGCCCATGCCCAGCACCACGTCGGGCCGGCTGCGGCGCAGCGCGCGCAGCGCCTGCCAGAAGCCGGACAGCAGGTTCAGCGGCAGCATCAGCTTGCGCACCAGGCCCTTGCCGCGCAGCGCGCCGAAGCGCACCCAGGCGGTGTCGTAGCCGCGCGCCGGCACGATGCGGGCTTCCATGCCGTCCGGATTGCCCATCCAGACGATGCGCCAGCCGTGCTCGCGCAGGGCTTCGGCCACCGCGATGCCGGGGAAGATGTGGCCGCCGGTGCCGCCGGCCATGACCATCAGCGTCTTCATGGCTGGACCCCGCGCTTCAGTTGCCGCACTTCCCAGTCGCAGCGCAGCAGGATCGCCAGCGCGATGCAGTTGGCGACGATGCTCGAGCCGCCGAAGCTCATCAGCGGCAGGGTCAGGCCCTTGGTGGGCAGCAGGCCCATGTTGACGCCCATGTTGATGAAGGACTGCACGCCGATCCACAGGCCGATGCCCTGCGCCACCAGGCCGGCGAAGTAGCGTTCGAGCCGGATCGCCTCGCGGCCGATCACGAAGGCGCGCTGCACCAGCACCGCGAACATGGCGATGACCGCGATGATGCCGACGAAGCCGAGCTCCTCGGCGATGACCGCGAGCAGGAAATCGGTATGCGCCTCGGGCAGGTAGAACAGCTTCTCCACGCTCGCCCCCAGGCCGACGCCGAACCATTCGCCGCGGCCGAACGCGATCAGCGCGTGCGACAGCTGGTAGCCCTTGCCGAAGGCATCCTTCCACGGGTCCATGAAGCCGAGCACGCGCTCCAGGCGGTAGGGCGACACCAGAATCAGGATGACGAAACCGATCACCGCGGCGATCGCCAGCAGCGCGAACACGCGGCCATTGATGCCGCCGAGGAAGAGCACGCCGAAGGCGATCGTGGTGATGACGACGAAGGCGCCGAAGTCCGGCTCGCGCAGCAGCAGGAAGCCGACGAACAGGATCACCGCCATCATCGGCAGGAAGCCGCGCTTGAAGCTGCTCATGGCGTCGAGCTTGCGCACCGTGTAGTCGGCGGCATACAGCGCGGCGAAGATCTTCATCAACTCCGACGGCTGCAGGTTGACCGGCCCGAGCGACAGCCAGCGCTGCGCGCCATTGACTTCGCGCCCCACGCCCGGAATCAGCACCACGATCAGCAGCACCACACCGGCCACGAACAAGGGCATCGCCAGTTGCTGCCAGCGCGCCATCGGCAGTTGGAAGGCGAGCAGCCCGCAGCCGATGCCGACGGCCATGAACACCGCATGGCGCGCGACGAAGTAATAGGGCTGGTAGTTGGTGAAACGGCTGCCTTCGGCGATCGCGATCGAAGCCGAATACACCATCACCAGTCCGAGCAGCAGCAAGCCGATGGCCGACCAGATCAGCAGCGGATCGAGTTCGCGCATCGAGTTGCCGCCGCGCGCGAAGCGATCGCCCCCTCTCGGCGCCGCGGACTTGCCCGAAACGGCGGAGAACATGTTCGTCAGGCTGGAGCCGAGTTTCATCGCGCGTCGACCTCCGGCAAGCGCCGCACCGCGGCAATGAACACTTCGGCGCGATGGGCATAGCCGCGGAACATGTCGAAGCTGGCGCAGGCGGGGGACAGCAGCACCGCATCCCCTTGCTGCGCCAGTTCAGCGGCACGAACAACCGCGGTTTCGAGATCGGCAGCATGCTCCAGCGGAACACCTGTACCTGCCAATGCAGCTTCGATCAGGGCCGCATCGCGGCCGATCAGCAGTACCGCGCGCGCCCTGCCGGCGACCGCGGGCGCGAGCGGCGAGAAATCCTGACCCTTGCCGTCGCCGCCGGCGATCAACACCACCGGACGGTCGAAGCCGTCCAGCGCGGCGACCGTCGCGCCGACGTTGGTGCCCTTGGAATCGTCGTAGAAGCGCACGCCGTCGGCGCGCTCGGCGACCAGCTCGACACGGTGCGGCAAGCCGCGGAAGGCACGCAGGCCGGCAATCAACTGCGCGGGTGCCATGTCCAGTCCGGCTTCGCACAGCGCCAGCGCGGCCAGCGCGTTGGCGGCGTTGTGACGCCCGGCCAGCGCCAGCTCGGCCAGCGCCAGCAGCGGCTGGTGGCCGCGCACCAGCCAGTCGGCGCCGTTGTGGCAGGCGATGCCGTAATCCGTCTCGGCGCCGTGCGGAGCGTCGACACCGAAGCGGATCACCCGGCGGCCCGGCAGCGCCATCGCCGCGACGCGCGCGTCCTGGCGGTTCAGCACCTGCACGCCCTGCCCCTGGAAGATCGCGGCCTTGGTCGCGGCATAGGCCTCGACGCCGGCATAGCGGTCCAGATGGTCGTCGCTGACGTTCAGCACCGTCGCCGCCTCGGCATCCAGGCCGTCCAGAGTCTCGAGCTGGAAGCTGGACAGCTCCAGCACCCAGCAGGCGGGCAGCTCGATGCCCAGCTCCAGGCGCTCCATCAGCACGTCGAGCGCCGCCGGGCTGATGTTGCCGGCGGCGACCGCGTCGATGCCCGCCGACTGCGCCAGCGCGGCAGTCAGCGCCGTGGTCGTGGTCTTGCCGTTGGTGCCGGTGATGGCGAGGATGCGGCTGCGCCCGCGCACGCCGAGTTCGGCCAGCGCCTGCGCCAGCAGGCTCATTTCGCCGGTGACGGGCAGGCCGCGGCGGCAGGCTTCGGCGGCGACGCCGGTGCGCGGATCGAGCCCGGGGCTGAGAGCGACGAGATCGATGCCATCGAGCACTTCGGCGCCGAAGCCGCCGCTGACGATTTCGGCCAGCGGCGCGTCCTCGCGCAGCGCCTCGAGGCCGGGCGGCACGGCACGGCTGTCGGCGACGCGCAGGCGCGCGCCGCGCAGCGCGCACCAGCGCGCCATCGCCAGGCCCGATTCGCCGAGCCCGAGCACCAGAACGTGTTTGCCCGTCAGTTCGCTCATCTCAGTTTCAGCGTCGACAACCCGAACAGCACCAGCATGATGGTGATGATCCAGAAGCGGACCACCACCTGCGTTTCCTTCCAGCCACCCAGCTCGTAGTGGTGGTGCAGCGGCGCCATGCGGAAGATGCGCTTGCCGCCGCTGGCCTTGAAGTACAGCACCTGCACCATCACCGACAGGGTCTCGGCGACGAACAGCCCGCCCATGATGAAGAGCACGATCTCCTGGCGCACGATGACCGCGATGGTGCCCAGCGCCGCGCCCAGCGCCAGCGCGCCGACGTCGCCCATGAACACTTCGGCCGGATAGGCGTTGAACCACAGGAAGCCCAGCCCGGCGCCGCAGATCGCGCCGCAGAACACCGCCAGTTCGCCCGCGCCGGCAACGTAGGGCACGCCGAGGTACTTGGCGAAGCCGGCATGGCCGGCGACGTAGGCGAAGATCGCCAGCGCGCCGGCCACCATCACCGTCGGCATGATCGCCAGGCCGTCGAGGCCGTCGGTGAGGTTGACCGCGTGGCTGGTGCCGTTGATGACGAAATAGGTCAGCGCGACGAAGCCGACGATGCCCAGCGGATAGGCCACGGCCTTGAAGAAGGGCACGATCAGCTCGGTCTGCGCCGGCGTGTCGGCGCTGAGGCCGAGGTAGATCGCCGCCGCCAGCGCGATCGCCGAGGTCCAGAAATACTTCCAGCGGCTGGCCAGCCCCTTGGGGTCGCGGTGCACGACCTTGCGCCAGTCATCCACCCAGCCGACGGCGCCGAAGCCGAGGGTGACGAGCAGCGTCACCCAGACGTAGTCGTTCTTCAGGTCGCCCCACAGCAGCACGGTGATGCCGATCGAGATCAGGATCAGCGCGCCGCCCATGGTCGGCGTGCCGGCCTTGGTCAGGTGCGACTTGGGGCCGTCGTCGCGCACCGCCTGGCCGATCTTCTTGGCCGCCAGCCAGCGGATGACGCCGGGGCCGGCGATCAGCGAGATCGCCAGCGCGGTCAGCGCGGCCAGCACCGTCCGCAGCGTGATGTAGCCGAAGACGTTGAAGCCACGAATGTCCTGGCCTAGCCAGAGTGCGATTTCCAACAGCATGTCAGGAGCCGGTTCCGTTCGAAGGGGCAGGATTGTGCACTGCCGCAAGCGCATCCGCCACTCTTTCCATACGCATGAAGCGCGAGCCTTTCACCAACACCACCGAGTCCGCATCGAGCCGTGCCGACAGCGCCCGGACCAGTGCTTCGGGCGAGTTGAAGTGGTGTCCGCCCTCGCCGAAATTGCGCACCGCCACCGCCGTCATGTCGCCCAGCGCGAACAGGCCGTCGATGCCCTTGCTCTTGGCGTAGCCGCCGATCTCGTCGTGCACCTGGGCGCTGGTTTCGCCCACTTCGCCCATGTCGCCCAGCACCAGCCAGGTATGGCCCGGCATCGCCGCCAGCACGTCGATCCCGGCACGCACGGAGTCGGGATTGGCGTTGTAGGAATCGTCCAGGATCACCGCGCCGCTCAAGCCTTCGCGCCGCTGCAGGCGGCCGCGGCTGCCGGCGAAGGCAGCCAGGCCTTCGGCCACCGCTTCGAGTGTCGCACCGGCCGCCAGGCAGGCCGCGGCGGCGCCGACGGCGTTACGCACGTTGTGCAGGCCGGGCACCTGCAGCGCGAATTCGATGCGGCCCTGCGGCGTGTCGAGTCCCACCCGCGAGCCGAGGCCGCGAAGGGTAGCTTGTCCGCGCACGTCGGCAGCGCGGTCGATACCGAATGTCACAATCCGGCGCCCGTCGTTGAGGCGGCGCCAGCCGTCCGCATGCGGATCGTCGGCATTGATCACGGCGGCGCCGGCCGTACCGAGCCCGCCGTAGATCGCGCCCTTCTCCTGCGCGACTTCGTCCAGCGTGCCCATGCCCTGCAGGTGCGCGCGCTGGGCATTGTTGACGATCGCCACCGTCGGCTGCGCCAGCCCGGTGAGATAGGCGATCTCGCCCGGCTGGTTCATGCCCATCTCGATCACCGCGGCGCGGTGGAAGTCGCGCAGGCCGAGCAGGGTCAGCGGCAGGCCGATGTCGTTGTTCAGGTTGCCCTGCGTCGCCAGCACCGACTCGTCGCAGAAGCCCTCGCGGCGGGCCTGGGCGCGCAGGATGGCGGCGCACATTTCCTTCACCGTGGTCTTGCCGTTGCTGCCGGTGATGCCGATCAGCGGCAGTGCGAAGCGCGCGCGCCAGGCCGCGGCCAGCGTGCCGAGCGCGCGCCGGGTATCGTCGACCACCACTACCGGCAGCACCGGCGCGGGGTTTTCGGCGAACCAGCGCGCATCCACCAGCGCAGCCGCCGCGCCGGCCTCGGCCGCGGTGCCGACGAAAGCATGGCCGTCGAAGCGCTCGCCCCGCAGGGCGACGAACAGCTGGCCCGGCACCAGCGCCCGGCTGTCGCTGCCGACACTGCCGAAACGCACCATGGCGGTGGCATGCGCGCCGTGCGCGGCGAGCGCGCGGGCCGCATCCTGCAGGCTCATCATCGCTGCGCACCTCGGGCATGCCAGGCGCGCAGGGCAAGATCGGCCTGTTCGAGATCGGAGAACGGCAGGCGCCGGCCATGGATTTCCTGGTAAGGCTCGTGGCCCTTGCCGGCGATCACCACCACGTCGTCCGCCGCCGCTTCGGCGACGGCGAAGCCGATCGCCCGGGCGCGATCGACGATGCACTCGGCTGCCGGCCCCGCCCCGGCCGCAACCGCTTCGAGGATCTTCTGCGGATCCTCGGTACGCGGATTGTCGCTGGTGACGATGACGCGATCGGCCAACCGGCGCGCCACCTCGCCCATGATCGGCCGCTTGCCGGGATCGCGATCACCGCCGCAGCCGAACACGCAGACCAGTCTGCCCTGACGCGAGTTCACCGTCGGCCGCAGGGATTCGAGCACCTGGGCGAGCGCGTCCGGCGTATGCGCGTAGTCGATCACGATCAGCGGTTCGCAGACGCCGCCCACCAGTTGCATGCGCCCTTCCGGCGGCTGCAGGCGCGCCAGATGCGGTGCCAGTTCGTCGAACGGAAGACCGTGGACGAGCAGGGCCGCGGCGACCAGCAACAGGTTGGAGACGTTGAAATGCCCGACCACGCGCACCTGGACGTCCACAGTGCGCCCGTCCCAGTGCAGCGCGAAGCGGAAGCCGGTGGCGGACGACTGCAGCCGGTCGGCGAACAGCACGCGCGCGCCGGGCACGGCATCGGCATTGGCCTGGTACAGCGTGCAGGCGATCACCTCGCGGCCTTCGCCGGCCAGGCGCCGCGCCAGCATCAGCCCGAACGGATCGTCGATGTTGATGATCGCGGCCGCGCTGCTGCCCAGCGCGAACAGGCGGGACTTGGCCTCGCCATAGACTTCCATCGAACCGTGATAATCGAGGTGGTCGCGGCTCAGGTTGGTGAAGATCACCGCATCGAAGCAGGCGCCGTTCACCCTGCCCTGGTCGAGGCCGATCGACGACACTTCCATCACTGCCGCGCCCGCGCCGGCCGCAACGAAGCCGGCCAGCAGCCGATGCAGTTCCAGCGCGTCGGGCGTGGTGTTGAGCGCGCTCTCCAGTTCCCCCGGAAAGCCGTTGCCGAGCGTGCCGACGATGCCGCAGCGCGTCCCCAGGCCCTGCAGCGCGGCAGCGAGCATCTGGCTCACCGTCGTCTTGCCGTTGGTCCCGGTCACGCCCGCCAGCCAGAGTTTTTCGGACGGACGGCCGTATATCTCGTGAGCGAGATGCCCGGCAAGCTCGCGCAGACCTTCGACCGGCAGCGACGGCACCGGCAGGTGACCCGGGTTGAAGCCGTCGGCGCTTTCCCACAGCACGGCCGCAGCCCCCCCCTCGATCGCCGAAGCCAGGTAGCGGCGGCCGTCGGTACGAAAACCCGGCCATGCCGCGAACACTTCGCCGGCGCCGAGCTTGCGCGAATCGGCGGTGATGCCGGCAGGCTGCACGCCCGCCGCACGCAGGCAGGCCAGGATCGAGGCGACCCTGCCCATTTACATGCTCTCCTGCGCCACGCCGGCCGCCTCGCTTTCTTCGCTCTGGCGACGGGCAAGATGCAGCGGCGTCAGCGGCGCGTCCGGCGCCACGCCCAGCGAGCGCAACGAGCCTTCCATGATGCGCGAGAACAGCGGTCCGACCACGGTGCCGGCGTAGTAGCTGCCGGCGCTCGGCTCGTCGATCATCACGGCGACGACCAGGCGCGGGTTCGAAACCGGCGCGAAGCCGACGAAGGAGGCGATGTAGCGCTTGACGTAGCGGCCGTTCTCGATCTTCAGCGCGGTGCCGGTCTTGCCGCCGACGCGGTAGCCGGCCACCTGGGCCCTGGTCGCGGTGCCGCCGGTCTGGGTCACCGACTCCAGCATCGTGCGCATCGCCCGCGCGGTCTCGACCGAGAAGATCCGCCGTCCATTGCTGGGCCTGCCTTCGAGGCGGGTCAACGACAGCGGAACGAGTTCGCCATCGCGTGCAAAGGCGAGATAGGCGCGTGCCATCTGGATCAGGCTGACCGAAATGCCGTGGCCGTAGGACATCGTCGCCTGCTCGATCGGCTTCCAGCTCTTGGCCGGGCGCAGCCGCCCGCCGCTTTCACCCGGGAAGCCCAGATTGAGCGGCTTGCCGAAGCCCAGGTCGTCGAACAGCTGCCACATCTCGGTCGGCGTGAAATGCTGGGCGAGCTTGACCGTGCCGATGTTGGAGGACTTCTGGATGACCTCGGCGACGGTCATCGGCTTGGCATGGCGATGCGAATCCGAAATCGTCGCCGTGCCGATGGTCATGCGGCCGGCGGTCGCATCGATCATCGTCGTCGGCCTGACCTTGCCGCGGTCGAGCGCCAACCCGGCAATGAACGGTTTCATGATCGAGCCCGGCTCGAAACTGTCGGTGAACACCCGGTTGCGCAACTGTTCACCGGTCAGGTTGCGGCGGTTGTTGGGGTTGAAGGTCGGCGCATTCACCATCGCGAGGATCTCGCCGCTGCGCGAATCGATGACCACCGCCGCGCCCGCCTTGGCCTTGTGCTCCTTCATCGTGTCGCGCAGCGCCGACCAGGCGAGGTACTGGATCTTGCCGTCGATCGACAGCGCCACCTCCTCGCCTTCGCGCGGCGGGCGGACGGCCTCGGCACCTTCGATGATCTGGCCGCGGCGGTCCTTGATCACGCGGCGCAGGCCGGGCTCGCCGGCGAGCTGCTTGTCGAAGGCCAGTTCGATGCCTTCCTGGCCCCGGTCCTCGACGTTGGTGAAGCCGAGAATGTGCGCCATCACTTCGCCGCCCGGGTAGTAGCGGCGGAACTCGCGCTGCTGGTGGATGCCGGGCAGTTCGAGATCGGCGATGCGCTGGGCCACTTCCGGCGACAGCTGGCGCTTCAGGTAGACGAAATCACGCTGGCTGGCGAGCTTCTCGTTGAGCTCGCGCACATCCATTTCCAGCATCCGCGCCAGTTCGCGCACCTGCGCGGGTTCGAGCTTGGCGTCGGCCGGCATTGCCCATACCGAACGCACCGGCGTGCTGACCGCCAGCATGTCGCCGTGGCGGTCGGTGATGCGGCCGCGCGTGGCCGGAATCTCGATCGTGCGCGCATAGCGCGACTCGCCCTTGGCCTGCAGGAAATCGTTATTGACGCCCTGCAGATACAGGGCGCGCCCGGCCAGGGTCATCGACCCCGCCAGCAGCGCGAGCAGCAGAAAGCGCGGGCGCCACATCGGCAGCTCGCGCTTGAGCAAGGGGTTGTGATTGAAGGTGACCGCGCGCTGGTTCTTCTTCATGATGACGGCTCCACCACCAGGACCTGGCCCGGCACGGGCGGGCGCATGCCCAACCTTTCCCGCGCGAGCTTTTCCACCCGGGCATGCGCTGCCCAGGTGCTTTGTTCAAGTTGCAATTGACCCCATTCCACTTCGAGGCTGTGCGCCCGCGCCTGCTCGCGCTCGAACTCGGCATACAGCTTGCGGGCCTGGTGCTGGGCGGAGACCACCCCCAGCGCACTCGCCACCGTCAGCGCCACCAGCACGGCATCGAAGCGCATCTTCATGCTTCGCTCCCGGCGCGTTCGGCCACCCGCATCACCGCGCTGCGCGAACGGGGGTTGGCCGCCACTTCCGCGGCAGCCGGCCGCAGCGCCTTGCCGATCAGGCGCAGGCGGGGCGGCGGCAGCTCGGCGGCACGGACCGGCAACCGGGCCGGCAGCACTGGCGGACGGGATTCGTCACGCATGAAACGCTTGACGATGCGGTCTTCGAGGGAATGGAAGCTGATCACCACCAGCCGCCCGCCCGTACCGAGACGGTTCACGCAGGCAGGCAGCACGCGCGTCAGCTCCTCGAGCTCCTGATTGATGAAAATCCGTAGAGCCTGGAAGGTGCGTGTCGCCGGGTGCTGCCCCGGCTCGCGTGTACGGACCGCTTTTTCCACGATCGCGGCAAGTTGTCCAGTGGTTGCAACAGCCCCCCCTGTCCGAGCAGTTGCAATCGCCTTTGCAATCGCATGAGCAAACCGTTCCTCGCCATAATCCCTGATCACCTCCGTCATCCGGCCGACGGACGCTTCCGCCAGCCAGTCCGCCACGGTCTGCCCGCGGCTGGTATCCATACGCATGTCCAGCGGCGCATCGAAGCGAAAGCTCATGCCTCGCGCCGCCTCGTCGAGCTGGGGTGAGGACACCCCGAGATCCAGCAACACCCCATCCACCTGCACCACACCCAGCTCGCCCAGCACTGCGTCCAGCGAGCTGAAAGCCTCATGCACCAGCGTCAGCCGTGCATCACCCAGTGCCCGGCCCGCCGCAATCGCCGCCGGATCGCGGTCGAAGGCGATCAGCCGCCCCGCCGGTCCGAGACGTTCGAGCACGGCGCGGCTATGTCCGCCACGGCCGAAAGTGCCGTCGACGTACACCCCGCCCGGCTTGACGTCGAGCGCATCGAGCGCCTCTTTCAGCAGCACGGTGACGTGGGCAGCAGGCACTTCGGCAGCATTCATCGCGGTGCTCACAGCGCCAGACTCTCGAAACCGGGCGGCAGGCCCGCGTTCATCAGCGCCAGCATGGCCTCCTGCTGCTTCTGCCAGCCTTCGTCGGACCACAGTTCGAAGTGGCTGCCCTGGCCCACCAGCCAGACCTGCTTGTCGAGCTTGGCGAACTGGCGCAGCGACGGCGCCACCAGCACACGGCCGGCAGCATCGAGGGATTCCTCCTGGGCGAACCCCACGAGCAGGCGCTTGAGCATGGCGGAAGTCGGATCCAGGCCGGGCGCGGCCAGCACCGTGTCGCGAATCGGCACCCAGGCGGGCACCGGGTAGACGAGCAGGCAACCATGGGGATGGGCGGTCAGCACCACCTGGCCGTTTTCGACGGCCAGGGCATCACGATGCCGTGCAGGAATCGCGAGGCGACCCTTGGCATCGAGATTGAGCGCAGCGGCCCCCTGGAACATTGACCCCCCTGACTGGATTGGGGTAGCGCCTGATCGACACTTTTCCCCACTTTTTTCCACTTAGCCCCACTTTAGTGGAAAGGATTTACCCGGTCAAGCTGACGAATCAGGAATTTCTTTGTGACACAATGACTTATACCGCATCGGCAAAGATCGGATAAACCCTGAAAAATCAAGGGAGATCATGTATCGATATGCGAAAACAGGTGAACTTGCGCCCGGACCGGGGACAAGTGGGAGAAAGTGGGGGAAAACGTCCGCAGCGAAGGCCGGGCGGGTGCCGCAGGCATGCCCATGAGCGGAAAAGGCGGGCGCAGCGGCCACGCTGCCTGCCAGCAGCCGGGGTTTCCTCGCCACGCGCTTGTGGAGCCTTCGGCTCCTCCAGGCACGCTCGTCTCGCCGACCCGCCATGAATGGCGGGCTTGCGCTCGCGGGCTGCGGTCATGCCTGCCCGAATCGGGGAACGAAGGGGGAAAAGGAAGTTCGCCGATAAGCCGGGTTCTGTCGAACGCCGCCGGCAAGCCGGCGTCGTCGGGCAGTCATTCCTCTGGGCGCCACGTTGCCGTGGCGCTCTAGCAGCCTACCCGGGAGCGACGCGAGCCACGCCGATGCTCCCCTATTTGGCCTTGCCCCGGATGGGGTTTGCCGTACCAGTCCTGTTGCCAGTCCTGCGGTGGGCTCTTACCCGCCGACGCTTTCGCATCGGCCCGCGGCATGCTTGCGCATACCCCGGCACCGTTTCACCCTTGCCTGTGCGCCGTCGAAGAGCAAGCTCCCCGGCATGCGCCATCGGCGGTCTGCTCTCTGTTGCACTTTCCGTCGCCTCACGGCGCCCGGCCGTTAGCCGGCATCCTGCTCTGCGGGGCCCGGACTTTCCTCCACGCACGACGAGGTGCGCAGCGACTGCCTGGCGAACTTCCTGCGGCGGATTATACGGGACTTCAGTCCTGGTCGGCCGGCGCGGCAACGAAAGCCGGCGCGCCGTCCTTGAGCACGAAACTGCCGACCCAAGGGCCCGGCGGCTTGCCGGCCGCGTTGTCCCAGTCCTGCACACGGCACACTTCGGTGCTGGCGAGATACCAGCGCGGCCCCTGTTGCAGCGCCCACAGGTGGTCGCCCGCCTCATACACCCGCATCTCGACCAGCGTGGTCGAACCCGGATGGATGGACACGCGCTTCTGGCACTTGGGCAGGCGCGAGGCGATCACCGCCTGCTTGAGCTCGTCATCCCAGAAGAATTTCTGCTCGCGCACCAGGATCAGCGCATGATCCTTGCCGTCGATCATGTAGGCGGTCGCGCTGTTCTCGCAGGCCGCCAGCACCGGCAACACGCCCAGCACAGCCAGCGCTCGGCCGAATCGGGCGATACGAGTCACCATGAATTGCTCCCTCAGGCAAACAGTTTCCACGCGATCGTCTCGCCGGCGCGCAGCGGCACCAGCGGATCTTCGCCGAGATAGGGGTAGGCCGCCGGCACCGCCCAGTCCTCGCGCTGCAGCGTGATGGTGTCGGCATTGGGCGGCAGGCCGTAGAAAGCCGGGCCGTTGAGGCTGGCGAAGGCCTCCAGCTTGTCGAGCGCGCCGACCGCATCGAACGCTTCGGCATAAAGCTCGATGCCGGCGTGGGCGGTATAGCAGCCCGCGCAGCCACAGGCGTTTTCCTTGGCGCTGCGCGAATGCGGCGCCGAATCGGTACCGAGGAAGAAGCGCGTGCTGCCCGAAGTGACGGCTGCGAGCAGCGCCTCACGGTGGGATTCGCGCTTGAGCACCGGCAGGCAGTAATGGTGCGGACGGATGCCACCCTGGAAGATGGCGTTGCGATTGAGCAGCAGGTGGTGCGCGGTGACGGTGGCGGCGACGTGGCTGCCCGCCGCGCGCACGAACTGCGCCGCCTCGGCGGTGGTGATGTGCTCGAAGACGATCTTCAGCCCCGGGAAGCGCCGCACCAGCGGCGACAGCGTGCGCTCGATGAAGACCCGTTCGCGGTCGAACACATCGACGTCGGCGCCGGTCGCCTCGCCATGCACGCACAGCACCAGGCCGCGCTTTTCCATGCGCTCGAGCACCGGATAGATCTTGTCGACCGCGGTCACGCCGGCATCGGAGTTGGTCGTGGCACCGGCCGGATAGAGCTTGGCGGCGACGACATGACCGGACGCGACGGCGCGGTCGATCTCGTCGGGCGGCAGGTTGTCGGTCAGGTACAAGCTCATCAGGGGATCGAAGCGCGTGCCGGATGCTGCGGCGAGGATGCGCTCGCGATAGGCCAGGGCCTGCCCGGTGGTCGTCACCGGCGGCTTCAGGTTCGGCATGATCAGCGCCCGGCCGAAGCGCTCGGCCGTATGCGGAACCACGGCGGCAAGCGCCGCGTCGTCGCGCACGTGGAGATGCCAGTCATCGGGACGAACCAGGGTGATCGATTGCATTGTGCGAATCCTTGAAGCCGGAGCACTGATTATAGGCTCTCGCATCAGGCTTGGGCGCGGGTGGAATCGCATGCTGCGGCCATGCATCACGCTGCGCCGCCGATTATTCGTTTCCGCTCCCCTCGCGCATGGCCAGCGCCCGCGCATACAGCGCGTTCCTCGATGCTCCGGTGATGTCGGCGGCAAGCCGGGCGGCGCTCTTCAACGGCAGCTCGCCGAGCAGCAGCGCCAGCACCCGCTCGGCTTCGGCATCCAGCCCCGCGCCCGGCGGCTTGCCCGCCAGCACCAGCACGAACTCACCACGGCTGCGGTTCGGATCGGCGGCGAACCATGCCGCGGTTTCGGCCAGCGGCATGCGCACGATCTGCTCGTGCAGCTTGGTCATCTCCCGCGCGATCAACAGTTCACGCTCGCCGCCGAAGATCTTCTCGAAGTCGGCCACACATTCGGCGATGCGATGCGGCGCCTCGTAGAACACCATCGCAGCCGCTTCGTCGCGCAGCGGCTGCAAGACCGCCAGCCGCGCCGCCGACTTCGCCGGCAGGAAGCCGACGAAGCGAAAGCCGCCTTCGGCCAGCCCCGCCACCGACAGCGCCGCGATCGCCGCACAGGCCCCCGGCACCGGCACCACTGCAAACCCCGCCTCGCGCACCCGCGCCACCAGCCGCGCGCCGGGATCGGACACCGCCGGCGTGCCGGCATCGGTGATGAAAGCCACCTGCTGCCCGGCTTCGAGCAGCGCGATCAGGCGCCCGGCCGCCTCCTGCTCGTTGTGCTGATGCACCGCGAGCATGCGCGTATCCACGCCGAAGGCATCGAGCAGGCGCTGGCTGTGGCGGGTGTCCTCGGCAGCAACGACGTCGACCGCCTTCAGCACGGCGATCGCGCGCAGGCCGATGTCGCCGATGTTTCCGAGTGGCGTCGCCACCACATACAATGACGGCGTACTGGACAGCGGGCTTTCGGGCAGCGCGACGCTGGAGCGGGGAATGATGGTATTCATGGCGATGGCTGCGGCGCGCGGGCGCCGCCTGGCGAGGACTCAGGAATGACGGCAGGCAGTCGCACGAGCCGCGCGCCCGCCGCGACGGACGACATTGTCGGTGCCCGCGCGACACCGGCGCAAGCGCGCGGCCGGATTGCCGAAGAGCTGGCCGCGCGCCATCTCGAAGCGCAGGGCCTGCGCATCCTCGCCCGCAACGTCCGCTGCCGCGGCGGCGAGGTCGACCTGATCTGCATGGAGCGCGGCGGCATCGTCTTCGTCGAGGTGCGGCTGCGCACCAACGCCAGATTCGGCGGCGCCGGCGAGAGCATCACCGCCGCCAAGCAGCGCCGCGTGCTGCTGGCGGCGCGCTGGTGGCTCAATGGTCCGGGCCGCCGCTTCCAGACCGCCCCCTGCCGCTTCGACGCCGTGCTGCTCGACGGCCTGGACGACACCCGCATTACCTGGCTGCGCGGCGCCTTCGATGCCGGCTGAGCCGGCATGCTAGACTTCCCAGCCCAGCGGACGACTCTTGCGACATGGATCTCATCGCGCGCATCTCACGCCAGTTCCAGGACAACACACGCACCACGCTCGATGCGCTCGAAATGCTGGCCGCGCCGATCGCAGGCGCGATCGAGACCATCACCGCCAGCCTGCTCGACAACGGCAAGATCCTGGTCTGCGGCGGCAGCGGCTCGTCCGGCGACGCACGGCGCTTCGCCGCCCAACTGGTCAATGGCTTCGAACTCGAACGCCCCTCGCTGGCCGCGTTCGCGCTCAGCGCCGACGCCTCGACGCTGGCCCCCATCGCCGGCGACCCCTCGCCCGAAGGCCTGCTGTCGCGCCAGATCCTCGCCCTCGGCCAGCCCGGCGACATCCTGCTGACGCTGTCGGCGCACGGCGATTCGCCCCGCATTCTCGAAGCCATCGGCGCCGCGCACGAGCGCGACATGCGGGTCATCGCCCTGACCGGTGCCGACAGCAAGGCCACGACCGAACTTCTCGGCCCCGAAGACATCCACATCTGCGCCCCCGCCGAACGCACGGCGCGCATTCAGGAATTGCACCTGCTGATCCTGCATTGCCTGTGCGACGGCATCGATTGTCTGTTACTTGGAGTGGAAGACTGATGCGCCCTACGCACGACACCCCCAGCCCGTCCCGCCGCCGTCTCCTGCTCGGCCTCGCCGCGGCGGGCACCCTGCCCTTGCTGCAAGGCTGCTTCCCGGTGGTCGCCACCGGCGTCGGCGCCGGCGCCGCGATGGTCGCCGACCGGCGCACCAGTGGTGCCTACGTCGAGGACGAAAGCATCGAATGGAAAGTCGCCAGCCGCATCCGCGAACGTTTCGGCGACGCCGTCCATGTCAACGTCACCTCCTACAACCGCAACGTGCTGCTGACCGGCGAGGCATCGAACGACACCGTGCGCAGCCAGCTCGACAGCATCGTTGCCGGGGTGGAAAACGTCCGCGGCGTGATCAACGAAGTGGCGGTCGGCCCCAACTCGACGCTGACCGCGCGCGGCAACGACGCCCTGATCACCTCCAACGTCAAGGCGCGCTTCCTCGACGCCAGACGCTTCGCTGCTCATAACGTCAAGGTCGTGACCGAGGCCAACGTCGTCTTCCTGCTCGGCATCGTCACCCGCGCCGAAGCCGACGCCGCCGCCGAAATCGCCCGCACCAGCAAGGGCGTCAGCAAGGTGGTGCGCGTGTTCGAGTACGTCAGCGACGAAGAAGCGCGCCGGCTCGACAATCCGACCAGCGCGCGCAAGTAAGCCCTTCGGGCGCCCCCCTCGGACAAGTTCCCTCAGGCAGCGGCGGCAAGCGCATCCAGCAGTTTCTGGTGCACGCCGCCGAAGCCGCCGTTGCTCATCACCAGCACGTGATCGCCCGGCCGGGCGGCCGCGGCCACGTCCGCCACCAGGCGCTCCAGGGATTCATGCACCCGCGCCCGCCCGCCCAGCGGCGACAGCGCCGCCGCCGCATCCCAGCCCAGATTCCCCGCATAGCAGAACACCGCGTCGGCCTCGGCCAGGCTGGCGGGTAGCTGCGCCTTCATCACGCCCAGCTTCATCGTGTTCGAGCGCGGCTCCAGCACCGCCAGGATGCGCCCCTGCGGCTCCCGCCGCCGCAGCCCGCCCACGGTCAGCGCGATCGCCGTCGGGTGGTGGGCGAAATCATCGTAGACACGGACCCCTCGTTCCGTGCCGCGCAGCTCCAGCCTGCGCTTGATGCCGCCGAAGCGCGCCAGGCTGGCGATGGCCTGCGCCGGCGTGACGCCGACGTGTCGCGCCGCCGCGATCGCCGCCAGCGCGTTCTCGCGGTTGTGGCTGCCCGCCAGCGGCATCTCCGCCCGCCCCAGCTCCTTGCCGCCCAGGCTGAACACCGCCTCGGCCTCCGACGCACCCGTTCCGGCCTGCCACTGCGCCGCATCGTTGAACCATTCCAGTTCGGACCAGCAGCCGCGCTCGATCACCCGCTTCAGGCTGTCCTCGCGGCCGTTGGCGATCACCCTGCCGCTCGCCGGGATCGTGCGCACCAGATGGTGGAACTGCGTCTCGATCGCCGCCAGGTCGGCAAAGATGTCGGCGTGATCGAACTCGAGGTTGTTCAGGATCGCGGTGCGCGGCCGGTAATGGACGAACTTCGAGCGCTTGTCGCAGAAGGCGGTGTCGTACTCGTCGGCCTCGATGACGAAGAACGGCGACTCCGTCAGCCGCGCCGACACGCCGAAGTTCTGCGGCACGCCGCCGACCAGGAAGCCGGGGTTCAGGCCGGCATCCTCCAGCATCCAGGCCAGCAGCGAGGTCGTCGTGGTCTTGCCGTGCGTACCTGCCACCGCCAGCACCCAGCGCCCCGCCAGCACGTGCTCGGCCAGCCATTGCGGCCCCGACACGTAGGGTAGGCCGCGGTCCAGAATGGCTTCGAGCAGGGGGTTGCCGCGCGACACCGCATTGCCGACGACGAACACGTCCGGCGCCAGATCGAGCTGCGAGGCATCGTAGCCTTCGATCAGGCGGATGCCCTGCTCTTCGAGCTGGGTGCTCATCGGCGGATAGACGTTGGCATCGCAGCCGGTGACGACGTGGCCGGCCGCACGCGCGAGCAGCGCCACGCCGCCCATGAAGGTGCCGCAGATGCCGAGGATGTGGATGTGCATGGCGAAGAAGCTCCGGGAGGCCGTCATCCGGATGAAACCGGCCCGTGTAGAATGGGCCCGCATTCTACCCGACCCCCATCATGCACTCACACGCGACCCCCAACGGCACTCTGCGGCGCGAGATCGCCGCGCTGGCAGCCCGCATGATGGCCGAAGACGGCATCAGCGACTTCGGCTTCGCCAAGCGCAAGGCAGCCAAGCAACTCGGCGCGGCCGACTCCGACGCCCTGCCGACGAATGCCGAAATCGAGGCCGAACTGCGCGCCTGGCAGGCGCTGTACCAGGACGAGGAGCAGCCCGAGCGCCTGCACGAGATGCGCAGCGCCGCGGTCGACGTGATGCGCCTGCTGGCCGATTTCCGCCCCTATCTGACCGGTGGCGCGCTGGACGGCACCGCGGGGCGCTATTCCGAACTGGAGATCGAACTCTTCCCCGAAAGCGCCAAGGAAGTGGAAATCTTCTTCCTCAACCAAGACTTCCACTACGAGCACCGCGAGCCGCGCCGCCCGGCGCCGAACAGCCCCGAAGCGATACTGAGCTTCGACTGGGACGAAGTCCCGGTGCGGCTGTCGATCTATCCGGCCGGCGCCGAACGCAACAACCGGCGCGGCCAGGAACGGGCGCGGCTGGCCCAGGTCGAAGCCCTGCTCAAAGCCGAGGGCAAGGACGCCCCTCCTGTCACGGACGCCTGAAGGACACACCGATGAGCCGCACTTTCCAGACCCTGCTGATCCTCGCCGTCGCCGTCCTGGCCGGCGTCGCCGGCTACTTCGCCAATCGCGGCAGCGCTCCGGCCGGCCAGACCCATGTCGTGCCCGACGCGGCGATCGACGCCCTGTTCGCCCTCACCCTGCCGGACACCGAAGAGCAGCCGCAGGCGCTGGAACAATGGCGCGGCAAGATCGTCGTCGCCAATTTCTGGGCGACGTGGTGCCCGCCCTGCCGCGAGGAGATTCCGGACTTCGCCGCCGCCAGCCAGGCATTTGCCGGCCAGCCGGTCCAGTTCGTCGGCATCAGCATCGACAGCCTCGACAAGGTCCGCGCCTTCGGTGCGGAATTCGGCGTCCCCTACCCGCTGCTGATTGCCGGCCCCGAAACCCTGAGCCTGGCGAAAGACTTCGGCAACAATGCCCGTGCGCTGCCCTTCACCGTCATCATCGATCGCGATGGCAAGGCACGCCACATCAAGCTGGGCACCTTGAAACGGGACGAACTCGAGAGCAGAATCCGCGCACTGCTGCCGTCCTGAGACAGCGCCCGGGCCAACGCCAATGTAGACAATTTGCATCGATTTGCTGCAAACTTGCCGCCATGAAGCGCAGAAAACGCGGCCCCGTGGCACTACAGGCGACTGTCTGCAAGCGCCCGCTGCACCACTTCCCAAGGCGTCCGAGCAGCCGCTGCAGCCTCGCTTTGCCACGCAGGCCGACCCCCTCTGCCCGTCCAGATTCGCAAGGCGCGCCCTTGCACCATCCTCGCCCCATCGAAGCACCGCAGCCTGCCGGCCCAAGGGCCCGCGCATGCCTGCGGAAACGAGAACACTGATCGCCGACGAGCACCGCCCGCAGGGCTGCATCGTCAAGCATGGAGAAATAGCATGGATCTGCGCAAGCTGAAGAAACTCATCGACCTCGTCCAGGAATCCGGGATTTCCGAGCTGGAAGTCACCGAAGGCGAGGAAAAGGTCCGCATCGCCAAGCACATGGGCGTGGCCGCACCGGCCGCCTACCTCCCCCCGGTGCCGGCCGCCGTACCGGCCCCGGTCGCCGCGGCCTCTGCACCGGCAGCAGCCGAACCTGCCGCGGACGCGCTGCCCGAAGGCGACATCGTCAAATCGCCGATGGTCGGCACCTTCTACCGCGCCTCGGCGCCCGGCGCCAAACCCCTGGTCGACATCGGCCAGACCGTCGCCGAAGGCGACCGGCTGTGCATCATCGAAGCGATGAAGCTGATGAACGAAATCGAGTCGGAGTTCTCCGGCGTGGTCAAGGCCATCCTGGTCGAAAATGGCCAGCCGGTCGAATACGGCCAACCGCTCTTCGTCATCGGCTGATCGCACCATGTTCGAGAAGATCCTCATCGCCAACCGCGGAGAGATCGCCCTCCGCATCCTGCGCGCCTGCCGCGAACTGGGCATCAAGACGGTCGCGGTGCATTCAGAGGCCGACACCGAAGCCAAGTACGTCCGCCTCGCCGACGAATCGGTCTGCATCGGCCCGGCCTCGTCCACGCTGAGCTACCTCAACGTACCGGCGATCATCTCGGCGGCCGAGGTCACCGATGCCGAGGCCATCCATCCCGGCTACGGCTTCCTGTCCGAAAACGCCGACTTCGCCGAGCGCGTCGAACAGTCCGGCTTCGTCTTCATCGGTCCGCGCCCCGACACCATCCGCCTGATGGGCGACAAGGTTTCCGCCAAGGACGCGATGAAGGCCGCGGGCGTGCCCTGCGTGCCCGGCTCCGACGGCGCCCTGCCCGAAGAGCCCAAGGAAATCATCAGGATCGCGCGCGCCATCGGCTATCCGGTCATCATCAAGGCCGCCGGCGGCGGCGGCGGGCGCGGCATGCGCGTGGTGCATACCGAAGCCGCGCTGCTCAACGCCGTCACCACCACCCGCGCCGAAGCCCAGGCGGCTTTCGGCAACCCGGTGGTGTACATGGAGAAGTACCTCGAGAATCCGCGCCACGTCGAGATCCAGGTCCTCGCCGACCAGCACGGCAGCGCGGTCTATCTGGGCGAGCGCGACTGCTCGATGCAGCGCCGCCACCAGAAGGTCATCGAGGAAGCGCCCGCGCCCGGCATCGACCGCAAGCTGATCGCCAGGATCGGCGAGCGCTGCGCCGAAGCGTGCCGCAAGATCGGCTACCGCGGCGCGGGCACTTTCGAGTTCCTGTACGAGAACGGCGAGTTCTACTTCATCGAGATGAACACCCGCCTGCAGGTCGAACACCCGGTCACCGAATACATCACCGGCATCGACCTCGTGCAGGCGCAGATCCGCATCGCCGCCGGCGAAAAGCTGTGGTTCGGCCAGCGCGACATCAGCTTCCACGGCCACGCCATCGAATGCCGCATCAACGCCGAGGACCCTTTCAAGTTCACCCCCTCGCCCGGCCGCATCAGCAACTGGCACACGCCCGGCGGCCCCGGCATCCGCGTCGATTCGCATGTATACAACGGCTACACCGTGCCGCCGCACTACGACTCGATGATCGGCAAGCTGATCGCCTACGGCGACAGCCGCGACCAGGCCATCCGCCGCATGCGCATCGCCCTGTCCGAGATGATGGTCGAAGGCATCAAGACCAACGTGCCGCTGCACCAGACCCTGATGCTCGACCCGCGCTTCATCGAAGGCGGCACCAGCATCCACTACCTGGAAAACAAGCTGGCCGACCGCAACGAAGTGAAGAGCTGAGCCGATGTGGATCTCGGTCACCCTGCAGGCTGACGCCGCCCGCGCCGAAGCCCTGTCCGACGCCCTGATGGAGGTCGGCGCCTTGTCGGTGTCCATCGAGGACGCCGACGCCGGCACCGACGCGGAAACGCCGCAATTCGGCGAACCCGGCCACCTGCCGGCCGCGCTGTGGGATCACAGCCGGGTGATCGCGCTGATCGACGGCAGCACCGGCGGCGACGCCCTCGAGGCGCTGCTGGCCGAAGCCGCGCAGGCCGCCGGGCTGGACGGCGTCCCGCCGTACACCGTCGAGGAAGTCGCGGAGCAGAACTGGGTGCAATTGACACAGAGCCAGTTCGACCCCATCCGCATCACCGGCCGCCTGTGGATCGTGCCCTCGTGGCACGCAGCGCCGGACGACAGCGCGATCAACATCGAGCTCGACCCCGGCATGGCTTTCGGCACCGGCTCGCACCCAACCACCCGGCTGTGCCTGGAATGGCTGTGCGACACCGTCACGCCCGGCTGCAGCCTGCTCGACTACGGCTGCGGCTCCGGCATCCTCGCCATCGCCGCCGCCAAGCTGGGTGCGGCCGAAGTGCTGGGCATCGACATCGACGAAAAAGCCGTCGACGCCGCGCGCGACAATGCCGAGCGCAACGCCGTGGCAATCCGCCTGCAGCACTCCGGCGTGCCGCTGGGCGACACTTTCGACCTCGTCGTCGCCAACATCCTGACCAACCCGCTGTGCGTGCTCGCCCCCGCCATCGCCGCACGCGTCGCGCCGGGCGGCCGCGTGGCCCTCTCCGGCGTGCTCGAAACCCAGGCCGGCCAGGTCATCGAAGCCTGGGCGCCGTTCATCGCGCTGCAGGTCGGCTCGGCGCACGACGGCTGGATCCGGCTGGAGGGGCAACGCTCCGCAGCATGATGCTGACACGCTGCCCCGCCTGCCAGACGACGTTCCGGCTCGGACCGGAGCAACTGCGCGCGCGCCAGGGCGAAGTCCGCTGCGGTCATTGCTTCCACCCCTTCAACGCACTCGAGCATGAGATCGTCCCGCCCTCCAGCACCACCCATGCAGCCCGGGTGACGCAGGACGCATATCCGGCACCATCGCCCGCTTCGTACCGGACTTGGCCGCATCAGGCCGCGCGTGGCTCAGCCGCTCATGGCCCGGCCGGGCCGCGAGAGGCTGGGCCACAGGAGATCACCCTTCGGGACGCCAATCCTCATCAGGACGGACTCCTGGCGGATAGTCATCCGCAAGACGCCGGCTTCATCGTGCTGGAAGAAAAGTCGGCAGCGGCGCCGGCCGCCGAAGATCCGGTCCTCGACGATCCGCGCGAACTCCCTCCTCCTCCCCCCCTGCCCATGCCTCACGGTTCGGACACGGCCGAGGAGGAGGCGACAGCGGAAGACGCGCCTCCGGTACTGCCCGAAGTGCTTCGAAGTGGCCGGCGGGCAACAGCCGGCACGGCGTCCGATACCCGGCCCAGCCTTTCGCGGCCCGGCCGGGAAGACAGCTTCACCGGCTCACGCACCACCGGGGACAGCGCCGATTCCGACGATGCGGAGCAGCCTGAAGCTGAGCTTCCTGCCTCTGGCACGCCAGCCTCGGACACCGCCGGAACCACGAACACAGGCACCGGCGAGCAGGAGGACGACACCTCGCTGCTCAGGCCGGCCGCGCCCCAGCCGGCCCATTGGGCAGCCGCCAAAGAAGCCCCCGAAGCCGCCCACATCGACATCGAACAGCTCGATGCGAAATACGGCCGCCCCAAGTCACCCGCCAGCCCGCGCCAGCGCGCCCTGGGCAGCCTGGCGGTCGGCCTGCTCGGCGGCCTGCTGGCTGCGCAGTGCGTCTATCTCTACCGCATGGAAATCGCGCGCGATCTGCCGGGGCTGCGTCCGCTGCTGGAAACGGCGTGCGCCGCACTCAACTGCACGGTCCCCTTTCCGCGCGACGTGGAACTGATCAGCGTCGACCTCTCGGATCTGCAATCGGAGCCCGGCAAGCCCGGCCAGTACATCCTGTACGCCACGATCAGCAACCGCGCCGGATACGCGCAGGCCTGGCCCCACCTGGAACTGACCCTGACCGATGCGCGCGACACGCCGGTCGCGCGCCGCGTGCTCGCCCCCCACGAATGGATTCCGCCTGCGCAGCATGGCGAAACTTTCGCCAGCCGCAGCGCGGTCAATGCCCGCATCGCTTTCGCCGCCCCCGATCTCGCCCCGACGGGCTATCGGGTCGGCAAGTTCTACCCCTGATCATCCGGCCGCGCCGAAGCCGGCGCCTAGCGCGACACCCGCACCGTGCCGGCATCGCGCAGCACGCGCACCCGCTCGCCCGCGCGGAAAGCCTCGCCTTCGTCCGCCTGCACGACCGCCAGGAACTGGCCGTTGTCGAGCCTCACGGTCACTTCCACGCCGCGCGTCCGTGTCGCGCCTTCCTCGATCGCCGCACCAGCGACGCCGCCGGCCACCGCGCCGATGACGGCCGCCGCAGCGGCACCACGGCCGCCGCCGACCGAGCTGCCGGCAATGCCACCGACCGCCGCGCCGGCCACCGAGCCGATCGGCGTCTTGGTGCCTTCGAGCTGCACCGCACGCACCGACTCGACGGTGCCGAACTGCACGGTCATCGCCCGCCGCGCCTCGGTGCGCGAATACGCCCCGCCGCCCAGCCCCTGGGCGCAGCCGCCCAGCAGCAGCACTGCGGCGAGCGCAGCAGTGACGGCACGCAGGCTCATCGACCTCTCATTCACCATGCATCTTCTCCGAACGCCTGCCGATAGCGCGCGGCGATGTCGTCGCGCGCCGGCATGTGATTCTGTCCGCCGCGATGCGCGATCTTGAGCGCCCCCATCACCGCGGCAAGGCGGCCCGCCTTCAGCATGTCCCAGCCGTTCGCGAGTCCGTACAGCAAACCGGCGCGATAGGCATCTCCGCAGCCGGTGGGGTCGACGATCGCGTCGGGCTCCACGGCCGGCAGGTTCTGCACTTCGCCGCCGCGGTGGATGCGCGAACCCTCCGCACCCAGCGTCACGACGAAGCCTTCCACCATCGCCGCCAGTTCGGCCTCGCTACGGCCGGTCTTCTCGCACATCAGGCGGGCCTCGTAGTCATTGACCGTGCAGTAGCGGGCCAGTTGCAGGCATTCCAGTAACGCTTCGCTACCGAGCACGGGCAGCGCCTGGCCCGGATCGAACACGAAGGGCACGCCGAGCCGGGCCAATCCACGCGCATGGCGCAGCATGCCGTCGGGCCCGTCGGGCGAGACGATGCCCAGTTTCACCCCCTTGGCGTCGCCCACGTCGTTCAGATGCGAATGCAGCATCGCGCCCGGATGGAAGGCGGTGATCTGGTTGTCGTCCAGGTCGGTGGTGATGAAGCACTGCGCGGTGAACGTGCCCGGCACCTCGCGCACGTGGTCCTGGCGCAAGCCGAGCTTCTGCAACTGGTAGCGGTAAGGCGCGGCATCCTCGCCCACCGTCGCCATGATCAGCGGATCGCCGCCCAGCAGCTTCAGCGAATAGGCGATGTTGCCGGCGCAACCGCCGAACTCCCGGCGCATGTCGGGCACCAGGAAGGACACGTTCAGGATGTGGATCTGCTCGGGCAGGATGTGATTCCTGAAACGATCCGGGAACACCATGATCGAGTCGTAGGCGATCGACCCGCAGACGAGAATGGACATAGGGAATGGCCCGGCAAGGAAGGGAAAAAACCGTCATTATACGAGGCCGCCATTCCCCGGCGCGGCCTTCCGCCCTGCCCTGGCAGCGCCCGGTCACGCGGCCGTAACCCGCCCGTCACCGTAGCGCAACACGGAATTTCGAGAATGCTTCCGTCCCAACGGAACGGAGCCACGCCATGCTCGAGAACCGCCAGCCACGCCAGGAGACCGCCGCCCGCAAGAACCGCAGGCTCCAAGTCGGCCTCGCCAATTGCGAAACCGAAATCCTCGAAGCGCAGAAGCTGCGCTACCGCGTCTTCGCCGACGAAATGGGCGCTCGCCTGGCCACCCGCACTCCCGGCGTCGATCGCGACCTCTACGACCCCTTCTGCGAACACCTCATCGTCCGCGACGAAGACGCCGGCCGCATCGTCGGCACCTACCGCATCCTGTCGCCGGCCGCCGCACGCAAGGTCGGCGGCTACTATTCCGAAAACGAATTCGACCTCACCCGCCTGCAGCACCTGCGCCCCCGCCTGGTGGAGATCGGCCGCTCGTGCATCGACGCGGAATACCGCAGCGGCACCGTCATCGCCCTGCTGTGGGGCGGCCTGGCACGCTACATGCGGGACAACGGCTACGACTACCTCGTCGGCTGCGCCTCGGTCAGCATGGCCGACGGCGGGCACGCCGCGGCCAGCCTGTATAATCGCCTGCGCGAACAGCACCTGGCGCCTGCGGAATACCACGTCTTCCCGCGCTGCCCGCTGCCGCTGGCGGCACTGCGCGCCGATCTCGCCGCCGAAGCGCCGCCGCTGATCAAGGGCTACCTGCGCGCCGGCGCCTGGATCTGCGGCGCCCCTGCCTGGGACCCCGACTTCAACACCGCCGACCTGCCCATCCTGATGCCGATGAGCAAGGTCGACGACCGCTACGCGCGGCACTTCATGGAACGCAAGGACTGATGGATCGATCGGGGCAGGCCATGGAACACGCCAGTCATCCCGGTGCCTGCACGGAGCCGGCCCCCGATCCCTTCACCCGCCCTTTCGCTCCCTCCCTGGCCGCAAGCAGGGCGCTGCGCCCCGCCCCTGCCGCGCTGCGTGCCTGGCGCTACCTGCGCCTGGCCCTGCACCTGCTGGGCGGCGTGCTGACGCTGCTGCTGGCTGCCCCCTTCTGCGCCCGCCCCACCCTGCTCGGCCTGCGCCGGCGCTGGTCGCGGCGCCTGCTCGGCATCCTCGGACTGCGCCTGCAACTGCAGGGCGCTCCGATCGCGCCCGGCACGATGCTGATCGCCAACCACATTTCCTGGGTGGACATCTTCGTCATCAATGCCGTCGCACCGTCCGCCTTCGTCAGCAAGGCCGAAGTACGCAACTGGCCGGTGATCGGCTGGCTCTCGGCCAGAAGCGACACCATCTTCCTGCGGCGTGGCAGCCGCGGCCACGCCCGCATCATCAATGCCGAGATCGCCGCACTGCTCGATGCCGGCGACAATGTCGCGATCTTCCCGGAAGGCACCACCACCGACGGCAGCCACGTGCTCCACTTCCATGCCGCCTTGCTTCAGCCAGCCATCGCCTGCGGCCACGCCGTGCAGCCGCTGGCGCTGAGCTATCGCAAGCCGGACGGCAGCTACAGCCGCGCCCCCGCCTACGACGGCGAAGTGACGCTCGGCCAGTGCCTTGCCAACATCGTCGCCGAACGCGAAACCGTCGCCTGCGTCAGCGCGGCACCGCCGATCGAGACCCGCGACGGTGGCGACCGCCGCAGCCTGGCGCAAACGGCACGTGCCACGATCATGCGCAGCATCGGCTGCCTGCCTGAGCGCGCGGACGGCGAGCCGGGCTGATCAGCCCGGCACCTGGAACACCGCACCGTCCTCGATCCTCAGCGCGGTCAGCTTGCCGCCCCACACGCAGCCCGAATCGAGCGCGATCAGCCCCGGCTCGCGATGGAAGCCCAGCGCCGACCAGTGCCCGCAGACGACGGTATGCGTCCGGCTGAGCCGCTCGGGCACGCGGAACCACGGCAAGGTACCGGCCGGCGCCTGCGAGGGCGGCCCCTTGGCGCGCAGCGCCATGCGGCCGTCGGCCGTGCAGAAACGCATCCGGGTGCAGGCATTCACGATCACCCGCAGGCGGTCCCAGCCCTTGAGCTTGTCGCTCCAGCGCTCCGGCTCGTTGCCTGCCAGTTCGAGCAGGAACTTGCGCGCCTGCGGCCCGGCCAGCGCCGCACCCACCTCGTCGGACAGGGCTTTCGCCTGCGCCACCGTCCAGCCCGGCAGCAGCCCCGCATGCACCAGCACGTGCTCGCCTTCGAGCCGCACCAGGGGCTGACGCGCAAGCCAGTGCAGCAGTTCGTCGCGGTCGGGCGCTTCCAGCACCTGGCGCAGGGTGTCGTCGCTGCCGCGCCGCTTGTAGCCGGCCGCCACCATCAGCAGGTAGAGATCGTGGTTGCCCAGCACCACGTCCGCCGCGCCTTCCAGCTCGCGCAGCAGGCGCAGCACCCGCAAGGAATCGGGGCCGCGATTGACCAGATCGCCGACCAGCCACAGGCGGTCGCACGAAGGATCGAAGGCGACGCGTTCGAGCATGCGCGCAAGTTGCGCGTAGCAGCCCTGAATGTCGCCGATGGCGTAAGTCGACATGCTGAAGGACGGATGCTCACCGCATGGAATGCGCGGCAAAAGAGTCAAAGATCGCGATTGTAAAGGCTACTACGGCCTCTGACTTCTCGCTCCGGTTAAGCGCCGTCGCCCTTTCAGGCACAAGGCGAGACCTCCCCAGGTAAGAACGCACTCCTTCGCTGCACAACCGCAGGATCTACGCCACTTCGCCTTGATCACGAGAGCTTCGCGATTACGTGCTCGCTCGCCCTGCTCGGCAGCGCCTTCTATCCGATTCTTGTCCATCGGCTCGCAGCTTATGCTCCACGCTTCCTCCCCACGCTCGGTCACCCTCACGCAGTTGCGCTTCACTTCGTTCGCTGTGATCAACTTACGGCGGAACTTGCACCCGCAGGAGGGCGCCCATGCTGGGCGTAC
>NZ_BCUG01000015.1 GCF_001591165.1 Thauera butanivorans NBRC 103042 | reverse complement strand
TGACTACCCCATTCCCTGCGCCCATCTTTCGGCAAAGGCAAACGGCAAGGGAACGGCCCTCAGGGGACAACGGGCCCTATCCAGTAAAGGAAAAGGCCGTCCCCGTCCATTCGTTCTGCAACACCCGGCCAAATCGTCCCTATGCAGTACCGCTGTCCTCCGCCGCACTCAGATAGCCCGCCCAGTCCTGCAACAGCGTCCTTCTCTGATCCAGCAGCAGCGCCTTGTTGTAAGTCGCCCGCACCTTGTTGCTTTCCACGTGAGCAAGCTGCCGCTCGATTGCATCAGGCCGGTATCCGTTCTCATTGGCCCAGGTCGAAAAGGTCGTCCGCCAGCAATGCGGCGTCGTATCCCGGCCCAGGTTCATGTCACGCATGGCATAGGTGAGTCGGTTGGGCGTAGTGAAGCCCTTGCCGCTCCGGTGCGGGAACAGATAGCGGCCATCGCCCGTGATGCACTGCAAATCCTTCAGCACGGTAATGGCCTGTACCGACAACGGGCTGACATGGTCGCGCCGCGCTTTCATCTTCGCTGCAGGCCGACGCCATAGCGCATCCTCAAAGTCGAACTCGTCCCACTCGGCATCCGCCGCTTCCCCTGGACGGCAGGCGGTCAGCGCAATCAGCCGCAGGCACAGCGAGGTTTCCGGATAGCCCCGGTAGCCGCGCAACTCCTGATAGAACCTCTGGATTTGCTCTCGCGTCATCGCCGCCTTGCTCTCGCTGAACGGCACGCGTAGCAGCCCGCGCAGGCTGGGAATTGGATTTGCCTCGACCAGCCCCCGCACCACCGCGAACTCGAAGATGGCCGACAGGTCGCCCTTGACGTGGATGGCTGCCCACGCGCCGTGGGCTTTGCATTCCTCCAGCAGCGGGCGAATCTGCTTCACGCCAATGTCGCTCATCGGCATCCCATCGAACTTGGGCGACAGGTACTTCCTGATGCGGGACTCTTTCGTACGATAGGAACTGAGCGTGAAGACCGGTTTGATCTCGGCCAGGTACGCCTGCGCCACCTTGGCGAACGAGCTTTCACGAGCGCGCTTGCGTTCCTCCAGCGCCTCCAGGTTGCGCTCCTTGACCTGCCGCCGCTCATGGGAAGGATGAATGCCTTGCTTGACCAAGGCGCGTGCCTTCTCACGGGCCGCACGCGCCTCCGCAAGGCTTACTTGAGGAAAGCCGCCAATGGCAAAGAGGTTCTCCTTTCCTTGCAGGCGATACTTCCACCGCCAAAGCTTGCCGCCGGTGGGCTTGACCAGCAGGAACAGGCCCCCGCCGTCTGAAAGTTTCCAATCTCGATCAGTCGATTTGGCCGACCTGACCTTGAGGTCGGTGAGTAGGTTTTCGGGCATCGTTGGACTCCACTGCGGGGGGATGTACCCCCACGGTTGAACACGAGTACCCCCAACGCTACCCCCGAATTTTTCAGACCTCGATGAACAATAGGAACGCTCAGTAGACCGTATTGTTTACGCAACCCATTGATTTAAAATGGGTCTACCTGTCCACCAAGCGCTACTGAGCGCCACCGAGATCCAGCAAAAATCGTCAGACGTTGAACAGGAAATTCAGCACGTCCCCATCCTTCACCACGTACTCCTTCCCTTCCGCGCGCATCTTGCCGGCTTCCTTGGCGCCGGCTTCGCCCTTGTACTGGATGAAGTCGTCGAAGGCGATGGTCTGGGCGCGGATGAAGCCGCGTTCGAAGTCGGTGTGGATGACGCCGGCGGCCTGGGGGGCGGTGTCGCCGGCGTGGATGGTCCAGGCGCGGACTTCCTTGACGCCGGCGGTGAAGTAGGTCTGCAGGCCGAGCAGCGTGTAGCCGGCGCGGATCAGGCGGTCGAGGCCGGGTTCTTCGAGGCCCATGGTCTCGAGGAATTCCTTCTTGTCGGCGTCGTCGAGGTCGGCGATCTCGGCTTCGATGGAGGCGCACAAGGCCACCACCTGGGCGCCTTCGGTGGCGGCGTGGGCGCGCACGGCGTCCAGCTGCGGGTTGTTCTCGAAGCCGTCCTCGGCGACGTTGGCGGCGTAGAGCACCGGCTTGGCGGTGATCAGGCAGAAGGGCTTGAGGCTGGCCCACTCTTCCTTGGCGAGGTCGAGCGCGCGCACCGGCTTGCCGGCGTCGAGCTGGGCGAAGCATTTTTCCAGCACCGCGACCAGGATCTTGGCTTCCTTGTCGCCGGAGGCGGCGGGGCGCTTGTAGCGGTTGATGGCTTTTTCGACGGTGGCGAGGTCGGCCAGCGCGAGTTCGGTGTCGATGACTTCGATGTCGCGGATCGGGTCGACGCTGCCGGAGACGTGGATGACGTTGTCGTCGGCGAAGCAGCGCACGACGTGCACGATGGCGTCGGTTTCGCGGATGTTGGCGAGGAACTGGTTGCCCAGGCCTTCACCCTTGGAAGCGCCCGCGACCAGGCCGGCGATGTCGACGAATTCGACGATGGCGGGCTGCACGCGCTGCGGCTTGACGATCTCGGAGAGCTGGTCGAGGCGCGGGTCGGGCACCTCGACGATGCCGACGTTGGGCTCGATGGTGCAGAAGGGGTAGTTCTCGGCCTGGATGCCGGCCTTGGTCAGGGCGTTGAAGAGGGTCGACTTGCCGACGTTGGGCAGTCCGACGATTCCGCATTTCAGGCTCATGTGAATCCTTGTCGTTCCGGGGCGGAGCGCCGCGCAGGCGGGCTATTGCCTTGATCCGGTGTGGAAAACCGCGAATTGTACCGCGATGGGCTGCAGCGCCAAAACCGGGCGAGGGCTTCAAAACGATGGGGCTGCGCCTACAATGTCCGGTCTGTATTGCCACAAGACGAATCAAGGAGGAGAGGAGATATGGCGAGCAATTGGATCGAGGCGATCGATGCGCGCAGCGCGAGCGCGCTGGCGTCGGGGGCCTTGCAGCCGGTGCAGGCGGAGCAGACCGAGATGGAAGACGGCGGCATGCGCTTCATCGTGCGCTGGGTGTCGTCGCTGGCGGTGAAGGATGCGGCCAAGACGGCCCAGGTGGCGATTCCGGGCGGTCCGCGCGACCCGAACTTCAACCCCTTCCTGAATCCCGATCCGGAGCTGACCGTCGGCCCGCTGGGCGACGAGCATGTCGTGATCCTGAACAAGTTCCCGCTCAGCGAGCGCCACCTGGTGCTGGCGCGGCGCGCGTTCGAGGAGCAGCTGCTGCCGCTGGCGCGCAGCGACTTCGCCGCGCTGGCGGAGATCATGGCCGAGGCCGGCGGCATCGGGCTGTACAACGGCGGCACCGCTGCAGGCGCGAGCCAGCGCCACAAGCATGTGCAGTGGATTCCCTCGACCGCGGGCAATGCCAGCCTGCGCATCTTTGCGCCCGGCCTGCCGGCAGGGCTGCCCGAGCAGGGCGTGGCCCAGCATCCGGCGCTGCCGATGAAGCATTGCTTCGTGCGCGTGTGCTGCGGCGAGGGCGTGCCGGTGGAGGTGGCGGCGGACAGCCTGTACGCGGCCTACCGTCTGGCCTGCGAGACGCTGGCGCTGCAGCCGGGCGAAGATGGCCTGCTGCCGCCGTACAACTTGCTGGCGAGCGACGGCTGGCTGCTGGTGCTGCCGCGCAGCGCGGAGTGCTTCGAGGGGATCTCGATGAGCGCGGTGTGCTTCGGCGGCACGCTGTACACCCGCCAGCCCGAGCAGATCGAGTCGATTCGCCGCGTGGGGCCGTTGCGGGCGCTGGCGGCGGTGGGGTATTGATATTGCGGGGTAGGATGGGTAGAGCCGTAGGCGAAACCCATCATTTGCGATGGAGCCTAGCTCCTCTGACGTGATGGGTTTCGCTGTGATGGGTTTCGCTTCGCTCTACCCATCCTACCTCTCATGGATCAGGCGCCAGCGTCGTCCGGCACCTTGGGCTTCGGTGGCTTGGGCGGGGCCGGCCGGGCGTTCAGCCGGGTGGCGGCGGTGTTGAGTTCGCCGCGGGCGAGCAGCGGCCAGGTGGCGAGGGCCTTGTCGATGGCTTCGTCGATCTGCTGCTGTTCCTCGCGCCGTGCCGGCTTGAGGACGAAATTCACCACTTCGCTGCGGTCGCCGGGGTGGCCGATGCCGATGCGCAGGCGCCAGTAATCATTGGTGCCGAGGTGGGCGGAGGTGTCCTTGAGGCCGTTGTGGCCGCCGAGGCCGCCGCCGAACTTCAGGCGCAGCTGGCCGGGGGGGATGTCCAGCTCGTCGTGTACGACGAGGATTTCCGCAGGTTCGATGCGGTAGAAACGCGCGAGGGCGCCGATGGCCTGGCCCGAGCGGTTCATGAAGGTCTGCGGCATCAGCAGCCATGCGCCGGCTTCGCGCGCATTGGCGACCAGGCCGTGGAAACGTGATTCGTGCGAGAAGCGCAGGCCGAGCTCGTCGGCGAGCCGCTCACAAAACCAAAACCCGGCATTGTGCCGGGTTTCAGCGTATTCACCGCCCGGATTGCCGAGACCGACGATGAGGCGCAGGGGGCGCGAAGGCGCTGTGCTCATCGATCTATGGTCTCCGGCTTTCCGTGGAGTGGGACTCGGGCGGTGGGGCTCAGGCAGCCTCGCCTTCGCTCTCGGCGTCGGCAGCGCCCTTGACCTTCAGCGAGCTGGCGACCACCGGGTCGGCGTCGCCGTGCTGGACCAGTTCGACGCCGGCCGGCAGCTTGATCTGCGAGACGTGCACCGACTGGCCGGCTTCCAGCGCCGACAGGTCGACCTCGACGAACTCGGGCAGGTCCTTCGGCAGGCACTGGACGTCGATTTCGTTGAGGACGTGCGAGACGATGCAGCCGCCCAGCTTCACCGCCGGGCAGACGTCGTCGCCGATGAAGTGCAGCGGCACCTTCAGGTGCATCTTCTGGTTGGCGTCGACGCGCTGGAAGTCGATGTGCAGGACTTGCGGCTTGAAGGCGTGCCACTGGGTGTCGCGCAGCACGACGGTTTCCTTCTTGCCGTCGACGTCGATGTTCAGCACGGACGAGTGGAACACTTCCTTGCGCAGCAGGTGGAACAGCTCGTTGTGGTCGAGCGTGATCGGCAGGGCTTCGCTGCCGCCGTAGATGATGCCCGGCAGCTGGCCGGCACGACGCAGGCGGCGGCTCGCACCCGTACCTTGAGCGTCACGCTTGGTGGCCTTGAATTGGATTTGCATGTGTTGCTCCTGAAGTTGATGTCTCCGCCCGCGACCAGGCGAAAACGCAAGAAACCCGCCCCTTCAGCCGAAGGCGCGGGCGAAAATCATTCCATGAACAGCGACGAGACGGATTCTTCGTTGCTGATGCGCAGGATGGTGTCGGCCAGCAGCGAGGCGACCGAGACCTGGCGGATGCGCGGGCTAGCCTTGGCGTCGTCGCGCAGCGGGATGGTGTCGGTGACGACCAGTTCGTCGAGTTCGGAGTCGTTGATGCGCGACACCGCAGCGCCCGACAGCACGGCGTGCGTGCAGTAGGACAGCACCCGCTTGGCGCCGTGTTCCTTGAGCGCGGAGGCAGCCTTGCACAGCGTGCCGGCGGTATCGACGATGTCGTCCATGATCACGCAGGTGCGGCCTTCGACCTCGCCGATGATGTTCATGACCTCGGAGACGTTGGCCTTCGGACGGCGCTTGTCGATGATCGCCAGGTCGCATTCCATGCGCTTGGCGAAGGCGCGGGCGCGCACCACGCCGCCGACGTCGGGCGACACCACCAGCAGGTCGTCGTACTTCTGCTTGTCGAGGTCGTTCAGCAGCACCGGCGCGGCATAGACGTTGTCGACCGGGATGTCGAAGAAGCCCTGGATCTGGTCGGCGTGCAGGTCCATCGTCAGCAGGCGCTGGACGCCGGCGGCCTGCAGCATGTTGGCGACGACCTTGGCCGTGATCGGCACGCGCGCCGAGCGCGGGCGGCGGTCCTGGCGGGCATAGCCGAAGTAGGGGATGGCGGCGGTGATGCGTCCGGCCGAGGCGCGCTTGAGCGCATCGACCAGCACCAGCAGTTCCATCAGGTTTTCGTTGGTGGGCGAACAGGTCGGCTGCAGCACGAAGACGTCCTTGCCGCGGACGTTCTCGAGCAGCTCGATGTTGACTTCACCGTCCGAGAAGCGGCCGACGGTGGCCGAGCCGAGGGAGATGCCCAGGCGCCGCGTCACGTCCGCGCCGAGCTTGGGGTTGGCGTTGCCGGTGAAGACCATCAGGCTGCCGTGGGGCATGATCGCTGCTCCGATGCCGTTTGAATTGTCGACCCTTGAAAACGAATCGGGCAGGCTCCCGGATAACCCCTGGGCCTGCCCGTCGTTGTATGGCTGGGGAGGAAGGATTCGAACCCTCGAATGCCGGAATCAAAATCCGGTGCCTTAACCGACTTGGCGACTCCCCAATAAACCTTTTTCGCCAGCTCGTGAAATCGACTGTAACGAAGCGGCCGCTATTCTAGCCATTCGTACAGCGGATGGCGAGAGGCCGTTCGCACGTTCCAGGCCGTCCAGCGTTGCGGACAGCTTGCGGCGATGCGTTCCGCGTCCCGGGCCGAAGGCACTTCGGCGAAGACGCAGGCGCCCGAGCCTGTCATCCGGGCTGGTGCGTATTGCATCAGCCAGTCGATCGCACGTTGCACTTCCGGGTAGCGGCTGCATGCCATGGCCTGCAGATCGTTCCGTGTGGTGCTTGCTGCGAAGTCCGCCATTCTGATGAGAGGCGTGTTTCTCGTCAAGCCCTCTGCCGAAAAAATTTCGCCGGTGGGCACCGATACGCCCGGCGACACGATCACGTACCAGGCGGGTGACAGGTCCAGCGGCTGCAGGGTTTCGCCCACGCCTTCGGCGAAGGCGTCGCGGCCGAAGATGAAGACGGGCACGTCGGCGCCGAGCTGCAGGCCCAGCGCCTGCAGCTCGGCGCGACCGAGCCCGGTGCCCCACAGGCGGTTGAGCGCGATCAGTGCCGTCGCCGCATCCGAACTGCCGCCGCCGATGCCGCCGCCCATCGGCAATACCTTGTGCAGCGCGATGTCGGCGCCGAGGCGGCAGCCGGTATGCGCCTGCAGCAGGCGAGCCGCGCGCACGACCAGGTCTTGCTCGGGCGGCACGCCGGCAATCTCGGTGGTGCGCCGGATCTCGCCGTCCTCGCGCAGGCCGAAGTCGAGCGTGTCGCCCCAGTCGAGCAGCCGGAAGGCGGTCTGCAGCAGGTGGTAGCCGTCGGCCCGGCGGCCGGTGACGTGCAGGAACAGATTGAGCTTGGCCGGCGCGGGGCAGCCCGGCAGGCGTCGCGGGTCGGAAGTGTCCGGCAGGGTCAGGGCAGGGCGGTCCATGAGTCGATGACGAGGCGGATGCGGGCGTCGCCGCGGGAGACGTCGAGGCGGGCCGGCGGCGCGTCGCCGGCGGTGCCGGCGTATTCGAGGTATTCGATGCGCCAGCCCTGGTCGATGAGGATGGCCGGCCGGCCGGCGCTGTCGAGCGTGCGGACTTCGGCATCGGCGTCGGGCGCGGCCTGCACCCAGCGGCTCAGGCGGCCGGCCGGCACCTCGATGCCGAGCACGCGCGGCAGCAGGGCTTCCGCGCTGGCGGCGTGCAGCGACTGGCCGTCGGCGGTGCGCAGGCGGGCGCCGGCGGCATCGGCGTCGAGCGTGGCGACGACCTGCCCCATCGGCGTCAGCAGGGCGAAGCTGTCGGTGTCGTGTTCGTGCCGCCATTCGATGCGGCCGCTGGCGGCCCGGCTGCCGTCGTTGGCGGAGATGCGGCCCTGCAGCTCGAAGGCGGACGAGAAGCTGCGTGCGGCGACGTCCGCCGGCGCGCCGGCCGGGAGCGGTGCGCAGGCGGAGAGTGCCAGTGCGGCTGCGGCGATGGCCGCAGCCGGCAGGGGAAGGCGGTGCGTCGTCATCGGCCGCGCAGGCGGCGGACGGTGTCGGCCAGCAGGCTGTTGTCGGGGTGGGCCTGGCGGGCTTCGTCGAAGATGCGGTTGGCGTCCTCGCGGCGGTCCAGCGCCCACAGCACTTCGCCGAGGTGGGCGGCGATCTCGGCGTCCTGGCGGATCGTGTAGGCGCGCTCGAGGTGTGCCAGCGCGCCGGCTGCATCGCCGAGACGGAAACGTACCCAGCCCAGGCTGTCGAGAATGAAGGCGTCGTCGGGCAGTAGTTCGTGTGCGCGGGCGATCAGCGCCTCGGCTTCGTCCAGGCGCAGGCCGCGGTCGGCGAGCGAATAGCCCAGTGCGTTGTGGGCATGGGCGTGCTCGGGTTCGAGTTCGATCACGCGCCGCAGACGGGCTTCCATGACGTCGATGTGGTTCAGGCGCTCGGCCAGCATCGCCGTTTCGTACAGCAGGTCGACATCGTCCGGCGTGGCCGCCAGTGCCTTGTCCAGTGCGGCGAGGGCCTCGTCGGCGCGTCCGGCTTCGCGCAGCAGCTGGGCTTCGGCCAGCAGGTAGCGGCGCATGTCCTCGTCGCTGCCCTGCTGCGCCTTCAGCAGCGCGCGGGCTTCGTCGATGCTGCCTTCGCGCGCCAGGCTCCGTGCGCTGCGGATCATCGCCTCGGAATGGTGGCGTTCATCGGTGACTTCGCCGAACCACTTGCGTGCCAGCACGCCTTCGCCGCGCTGTTCGGCGATCTGGCCGAGCTGCAGGCGGATCAGGTCGGGTTGTGGATGGCCGGCTTCGAGGGCTTCCAGGTAGCGGGCCTCGGCGTCGGCGGTATCGTCGAGCTGCATCGACAGCAGGCCGATGGCGTAGAGCAGTTCGGCGTCGCCGGGGTTGGCGGCGAGCAGGCGGCGGAATTCGTCGCGCGCCGCCTCGAAGCGCTGCGCGCTGACCAGCGCGCGGGCGTAGGTCAGGCGCAGCGAGGCGCTGTCGGGGTTGCGGGCGAGTTCGGTTTCCAGCTGGCGTACCGCTTCGGCGCTGGCGCCGGTATGCTGCAGGATCTGCGCCTTCAACTGGACGGCGGGTTCCCAGCCCGGCCTCAACTGCAGTGCGGTGTCGACCGCGCCCAGCGCCTGCATCGGTTCTTCGGCGATCATCGCCGCCTGGGCGCGGGCGATGTGGGCTTCGGGGAGGTCGAGGTAGGGATCGGTCAGGCGCCGGACGATGCCGTGCGCCGCTTCCTTGTCGGGAACGCCCGCGAGCGCCCGGTTCAGGCTCAGCAGGTTCTGGGCGAGACGGGCGCTGGACTGGGCCAGGGTGCGGGCCAGCTGGATCTGGATCTGTTCGAGGTTGACCCGGGCGCCGCTGCCCATCTGGCCGCTGACGCCGGCAAAGACGCGGCGGGCCTCTTCGGAGTCGGGCGCGGTTTCGGTCCACAGCCGGGCGGCTTCGCCAGCCAGTTGGGGGTTGCGCGAATACATCGCGATCTCGGTGGCGCGGCGGGCGATGCGCGGATCGCGCGTGGCCCGCGCGAGGTCGACGTAGAGCTGGGCCGACAGGCCGATCTGGCCGCGCGCGCCGGCGATTTCGGCGAGCAGGAACTGGTAGATCGTGCGCGGCGTCAGCTCCTGGGCCGGTAGCGCCCCGCCTGCCTCGCCCTTGTCCGCCGCGCCGGCGAGGCAGGCGGTGGTGCTCAGGCCCATGACCAGGCACAGGATGCGGAGAGAGCGGGAGGCGCGAGTGTTCATGTCGATGGTCCGGCGGGCTGCAGCGGTTTGCGCAGTGAAGATGGTGCCACGGAAGGCGGGGGCGCACATGCAAGGATGTGTACCGTGGGTGTCGGCAGGTTTTGGAGTGCTGCTCTAGAATTCGGTTCGTATCGAACATGGTATGCAGATCGGCGTCCGGCCCGCAAGACGGGCCGTGCGGGCGCCGTGAGGTTTGCCCAGGCTCGTACCCGCCCCCGTGACCCGATCCCCCGATAGCGCCGATGCCCGAACTGCCCGAAGTCGAAACCACCTGCCGCGGTATCCGCCCCCATGTCGAAGGCCGGCAGCTGAGCGGGCTGCGCGTGCGCAATCCACGGCTGCGCCTGCCGGTGCCGTCCGAACTCGCCGACCGGATCGTCGGCCGGGTGCTGCAGGGCGTGTCGCGGCGGGCGAAGTACCTGCTGCTGGATTTCGGCCCCGGCACGGTGATCGTGCATCTGGGCATGTCGGGCAGCCTGCGCCTGGTCGGTGCCGACGAAGTGCCCGGCACGCACGACCATGTCGATTTCGTCTTCGGTGCGCAGGCCCTGCGCCTGCGCGATCCGCGCCGCTTCGGCATGGTGGTGTGGCAGGAGGGGGCGCCCGAACGGCATCCGCTGCTGGCGCATCTGGGGCCGGAGCCGCTGAGCGAGGTTTTCGATGCGGCCTGGCTGTTCCGCGTCACGCGCGGTCTGCGGGCGCCGATCAAGCACGTGCTGATGGACAACCGCAAGCTGGTCGGCGTCGGCAACATCTATGCGTCGGAAAGTCTGTTCCGTGCCCGCATCCATCCGCTGGAGCCGGCCGGCGCGCTCGGCCTGCGGCGCTGTGCGCGGCTGGTGCAGACGGTGCGCGAAACGCTGGCCGACGCCATCGCCGCAGGGGGCAGCACCTTGCGCGACTTCGTCGGCGGCGATGGCCGGCCCGGCTATTTCCAGCAGCAGTACTTCGTCTATGGCCGCGCCGGCGAAGCCTGCCGGCAGTGCGGCAGCACGGTGTTCGGCGTCGTCAGCGGCCAGCGGGCGACTTACTTCTGCCCGCGTTGCCAGCGCCGCCGCTGATCCCCGCCTGCCGTCGAAGCCGGCATATCCCCGCACGTTCGGCCGGAGTGCGCATTTCTGCATGGTCGCGTTTCGTGTTCGCCGCTATGCTGTGGATATTTCGCTTGGTGTCCTGAGTCCTGTGAGCGGCCCGATGACCGAATTGATCGATCAGTTTTCAGCCTACGCCGGTTGGCGCACCGCCGCCGCCGATTCCGTCGCGCGCCTGCGCGCATGGCTGGCACGCAATGAAGTCGGCGATGTCCAGAGCGATCTTCGCCTGCAATACCTGCTGGAGCGTCTGCGTGACGACAAGCTGACGGTGGCTTTCGTCGCCGAGTTCTCGCGCGGCAAGTCGGAGTTGATCAATGCGATCTTCTTCGCCGACTACGGCGATCGCATCCTGCCTTCCAGCGCAGGGCGCACGACGATGTGCCCGACGGAGCTGCAATGGCGCAAGGGGGCGCAGCCGGAGCTGCGCCTGCTGCCGATCCGCACGCGCGCCTGCCAGACGCCGGTCAGCGAGCTGAAGCGCTATGCCGAGGAGTGGCAGAGCGTGTCGCTGCAGAGCCTGGATGCCGGCAGCCTGCAGGCTGCGCTCGCCCGCGTCGGCGAAACCGAACGCGTGACGCAGGACGAGGCCGTCCGCCTCGGTTTCGCCGTCGATGCCGACGGCGACGAAGGGCTGAAGCCGGGCGCGGACGGCCTGGTCGAGATTCCGAGCTGGCGCCATGCGGTGATCCAGTTTCCGCATCCCCTGCTCGAGCAAGGCCTGGTGGTGCTCGACACGCCGGGCCTGAACGCGATCGGCGCCGAACCCGAGCTGACCTTGTCGATGCTGCCGAGCGCGCATGCGGTGCTGTTCATCCTCGCTGCCGACACCGGCGTCACGCAGAGCGACCTGACCGTGTGGCGCAGCTATGTGCAGGGCGGCAGCCAGCGCGGCCGCCTGGTGGTGCTGAACAAGATCGACGGCCTGTGGGACGGCCTGCGGGACGAGGCGCGGATCGATGCCGAGATTGCCCGCCAGGTGGACTCGGTCGCGGAGACGCTGGAGATCGACGCCGAGGCGGTGTTTCCGGTGTCGGCGCAGAAAGGGCTGGTGGCGCGCGTCACCGGTGATGCGCCGCTGCTCGCGCGCAGCCGCATGCCGGCGCTGGAACAGGCGCTGACCGGCGACCTGCTGTCCGCCAAGCAGGACATCGTGCGCGAAGACACGCTGGCCGAAACCGGCGAGGTGATGGCGCAGACGCGCGCGCTGCTCGAAGCCCGCCTGGCCGGCCTGCGCGAGCAACTGCAGGAACTGACCGACCTGCGGGGCAAGAACCAGAGCGTCATCGAGTACATGATGCGCAAGATCCGCAGCGAGAAGGACGACTTCGAGCAGGGGCTGCAGAAGTACTACGCCGTGCGTTCGGTGTTTTCCGATCTCACCAACAGCCTGCTCGCCAGCATCGGCATGGATGCGCTGCGCGATCAGACCCGCCGTACGCGCGAGGCGATGCTGGAATCGACCTTCACCAAGGGCCTGCGCGACGCGATGGAAGGCTTCTTCCGGCATCTGCGCGAGAACCTGCTGCGTTCGACGGGAGAAATCGGCGAAATCTCGAAGATGCTCGACGCCATGTACAAGCGCTTCAGCGTCGAGCACGGACTCAGGCTGACGCCGCCCGAAACCTTCTCCACGCTGCGCTACGAGAAAGAGCTCGACCGCCTGGAAACGGCTTTCAACCGCCAGCTCAACACCACGCTGACGCTGGTGACGACCGAAAAGCATGCGCTGACGCAGAAGTTCTTCGAGACCGTCGCGGTGCAGGCCAGGCGCACTTTCGAAGTCGCCAACCGCGACGTCGAACAGTGGCTGCGGGCGGTGATGTCGCCGCTGGAGACCCAGGTGCGCGAGTACCAGATCCAGCTCAAGCGCCGGCTCGAAAGCGTCAAGCGCATCCACCAGGCCACGGACACGCTGGAAGATCGGGTCGAGGAACTGAAGCAGGGCGAGGACAACGTGCTGGCGATGCTGGCGCAGCTCGATGCCTTGCAGCAGGAAATCGCCAAAACCCTCGGTCCGCTGGCGCAGGGCGAACGGGAAAGCGGCGAAATGCGCGCAGCGGCCTGAACGCCGCTGTTGCGCCGGAATGCACGAGGCCGCCCGCTGCATCGCGGGCGGCCTCGTCGTCTTCAGCGCAAGCGGCCGTTCAGCCTGCGGTCAGCTTGTTGTACTTCTCCATCAGCTCTTCATGTGTTTCCGGCCGGTCCGGGTCGAGCGGAATACAGTCGACCGGGCAGACCTGCTGGCATTGCGGTTCGTCGAAGTGGCCGACGCACTCGGTGCACTTGTTCGGATCGATGACGTAGATTTCGTCACCCTGGGAGATGGCGCCGTTGGGGCATTCCGGTTCGCAGACGTCGCAGTTGATGCACTCGTCGGTAATCTTCAGAGCCATGGTGTTCGCTTCCTTGCTATTGCCTTGATTTCAATTTTTCCTGCAGCCGTACCAGCACCGAAGGCTGCACGAACTTGCTTACATCGCCGCCCAGACGGGCGATTTCCCGGACCATCGTGGCCGAGATGAACATGTACTCCTCCGCTGGCGTCAGGAATACCGTTTCGACGTCCGGGTGAAGCTTGCGGTTCATCCCGGCCATCTGGAACTCGTACTCGAAGTCCGACACCGCGCGCAGGCCGCGCAGGATCACGCGCGCGTTCTGCTGCCTGAGAAAATCCATCAGCAGGCAGTCGAAGCCGGCGACCCTGACGTTGGGGTAGCCGGAAACCGCCTCGCGGGCAATGTCCACCCGCTCGTCGAGCGTGAAGATCGGCCCCTTGCTGTTGCTGCGCGCAACCGCGACGATGACGCTGTCGAACAGCACCGACGCCCGGCGGACGAGATCGGCATGTCCCCGGGTGAACGGGTCGAACGTCCCCGGATAGACTGCCACCGCTTCCTTCATTCCTGGCTCCTGCGCATCAGATGGAAATTGACCGTTCCGGCGCGGCCCTGCTTCACTGCCTGCCAGTTCCCCAGCGTTGCCACCGTGGCTTCGGACTCGACGTAGATCCATCCGTCGGGCTTCAGCAGCGCGTCCAGCCAGGGTTGTATCCGCTCGATCCAGCCCTGCTCGTAGGGTGGGTCGAGAAACACGCCGTCGAACTTCCGTTGCGCGTTTTGGGCGAATCTTACCGCATCGCCGCACACGATCTCTACTTGTGACGCTTGTAAGGTCTTTGCCGATTTGTGCAGCGCGGCGACCGCGCGGGGGTTGCGCTCGACCAGCACGACCGATTCGGCGCCGCGCGAGGCGGCTTCGAAGCCGAGGATGCCGCTGCCGGCGAAGAGGTCGAGGCAGTGCTCGCCATCGAGCGTCTGGCCGAGCCAGTTGAACAGGGTTTCGCGCACGCGGTCCGGCGTCGGACGCAGGCCCTGGGCGTCGGTGACCTCGAGCAGGCGCGAGCGCCACTGGCCGCCGACGATGCGCACACGGCTCATCGGGCGGCTTCTGCGGCTTCGGCCGGCGCGGCGGTGTCGCCGTCGCCGCCGGCGATCACGGTGACGAGCCGGTCGGCGTGGATGCGGCGGGCGAAAGCGTCGCGGATCTGCTCGGCGTCGACCGCGGCGACCTGCTGCGGATAGGTGTCGAGCCAGTCGAGCGGCAGGCGGTAGAAGCCGATCATCGCCACGTAGCCGAGGATCTTGGCGTTCGAGTCCAGGCGCAGGCCGAAGCCGTTGATCAGGTTGTCCTTGGCGGCCTGAAGCTCTTCTGCGCTCGGGCCTTCGGCGATGAAGCCGGCCAGGGTGTCGCGCACCACCGCGAGGGCTTCGTCGGTCTGGCTGCCGCGGGTCTGCAGGCCGATCTGGAAGGGGCCGGCGACCTGCTGCGGCGAGAAGAAGCTATACACGCTGTAGGCGAAGCCGCGCTTTTCGCGTACTTCCTTGGTCAGCCGCGACACGAAGCCGCCGCCGCCGAGCACGTAGTTGCCCACCAGCAGCGGGAAGTAGTCGGCATCCTCGCGTGCCAGGCCGGGCTGGCCGACGAGGATGTGGGCCTGCGCCGAAGGGTTGGCGATGCGCAGCACGGCGGCCTGGGTCGGCGCCGGGGCGGGCAGCGGGGTCGCGGCGGCGACCGGCGGCAACTGCTCGGTCAAGCGGATGGCGATGCGCTCGGCGGTGGCGCGATCGACGTCGCCGACGATGGCGACCGAGGCGCGCCGGGCGCCGAAATGACGGCTATGGAAATCGACCAGATCGTCGCGCGTGATCGCCTCCAGCGATTCCGGCGTGACGCTGCCGCCGTAGGGGTGGCCGGCATACAGCGCTTCGTTGAAGCGGCGGGCGGCCAGCGTGGCGGGTTTGGTCAAGGCTTCGCGCAGGCCGGCGAGGGCGCGCTTGCGCTCGCGCTCGAGGATCTCTTCAGGGAAGGTGGGCTGGGCGAGCAGGCTGGCGCCGAGCTCGACCGCGGCGTCGCGCTCGGTTGCGGACGACAGGCTGCGAATCGACAGGCTGGCGCGGTCGCTGTCGGTGCTGCCACCGATCTGCGCGCCGATGTCGGCGATCCGCTCGGAGATCTGCTGTTCGTCGAGCGTGGCGGTGCCGGCGTCGAGCAGGTTCTGCGTCAGGCTGGCGAGGCCGGCCTTGTCGGCGGGTTCGTAGGCCGAGCCGGCGGCGAAATCGACCTGGATGTCGACCAGCGGCAGGGCGCGGCTTTCGACGTAGAGCACGCGGGCGCCGGTCGGGGCGGTCCATTGTTCGATCTTCGGGCCGGCCAGTGCGGGGCCGGCGACGAACTGGGCGAGCAGCACCAGGCTGGCGAGGAAAGGTGTGAACAGGCGGGAAGTCTTGGTCATGTCGGAGGTTCCGTCCGGAGAATCAGTCGGTTGGCGGAAGCGATCAGTGGTGCGCCGGCGCGAGCGGCGAGCGCGGGCGAGGGGGCGCCGGCGGCTGCGGCTCGAGGCGGGCGGCGTTCAGGCTGTCGTCGCTGAAGTAGCGCTGTGCCACGCTGCGGACTTCCTCGGCGGTGACGCTGCGCAGGCCTTCGAGCAGCAGCTCTTCGTCGCGCCACGACAGGCCGGCCGATTCCATGTAGCCGATTTCCATCGCCTGCCCCATCAGCGAGTCGCGCTTGTAGACCCGGCTGGCCACGGCCTGGGTCTTGACCCGGGCAAGCTCGGCCTCGCTGACGCCTTCGTCGCGGATGCGCTGCAGTTCGGCGCGCAGGGCGGCTTCGAGTTCGTCGACCGAGTGGCCGGGGGCCGGTACGCCGTCGAGGTAGAACAGTGCCGGGCCGCGGCCGCTGCCGTCGTAGCCGGCGCCGGCGGACAGCGCCAGGGCGCTGTCGCGCACCAGCCTGCGGGTCAGGCGGGCGCCGTCGTAGCCGTCGAGCACGGCCGACAGCACCTGCAGCGCGTAGGCGTCGCGATCCCGTGCCGGGTCGCGCATGGCGGGCACGTGCCAGGCCATGCTCAGGTAGGGCAGTTCGGCCGGCGCCTTCACCACCGCCTGGCGCGGCCCCTGCTGGACGGGTTCGGCGGAGATGCGGCGGGCGGGCAGCGGGCGAGCGGCGATCGGGCCGTAGTAGCGTTCGGCGTCGCGGAACACGCGGCGGTGATCGACGTCGCCCACCACCACCAAGTAGGCGTTGGCCGGCGTATACCAGCGGCGATACCACTCGCGGGCGTCCTCGGGCTGCATCGCCTCCAGGTCGGGCATCCAGCCGATCACCGGGCGGCGGTAGGGATGGGCCTTGAAGGCGGTGGCCATCAACTGTTCGTAGACCAGCGCGCGCGGCTGGTCGTCGGTGCGCAGGCGGCGCTCTTCCTTGACGACTTCGAGTTCGCGGCGGAAGGCTTCGTCGTCCAGCACCAGGTGCTGCATGCGGTCGGCTTCGAGCGCCATCATCTCGCTCAGCCGGTCCGGCGGCACCTGCTGGAAATAGGCGGTGTAGTCCTTGCCGGTGAAGGCGTTGTCGCGTCCGCCGACCGCGGCCACCCGCTTGTTGAACTCGCCGGGGCCGACGTTCTTCGTACCCTTGAACATCATGTGCTCGAGCACGTGGGCGACGCCGGACACGCCTTCGGGTTCGTCCATCGAGCCGCTGCGGTACCACACCATATGCACCGCCGATGGCGCGCGGCGGTCTTCCTTGACGATGACCTTCATGCCGTTGGTGAGCGTGGTCTCGAAGGGATTGGCAAGCACGGCCGAAGGCGTGAGCAGCGGTGCGGCGGCAATGCCGCCGATGACGAGGGCGCGGGCAAACGTGTGGAGAAACATGGGGATGTCCTGCATCTGTTAGAATTCGCGGCGCTCCGCCGGGCCTGGCGCGCAGTGCGCGCCGGCCGGACGGGGAGCCGCATCTTAACGTGATCGGTTGCGGGTGCCCACGGCTGGCGTGGGGCGCCGCCGACGCGAAACGTTCCCTCTGACCCGAGCGTGCAATGTTTGGTTTCCTGAAGAAGAAGTTCGGCAAGACCGGGCAAACCGAAGCCGGCCAGCCGCCGGCCGAGGATGTTGCCGAGCAGGTATCGGCCGATGCCGTCGCCGATGTCGCCCCCGAAGCAGAGCAAGAAGTCGTCGCCCTGGAGGTGCCGGCGGAAGCCACCGAAGCGCCTGCGGGGATGCAGGCGGATGAGGCAGAGCCGGCCGCAGCCGTGCCGTCTGCCGATGTCGGGCCCGCCGTCGAAACCGGGCCCGAAGCCGCGGCTGGACCCGTAGCCGAAACCGCGGTCCTGCCGCCGGCCGCCGAGACCGCCGGGCCTGCGACCGCTGGCGATTCTGCAAGCGCCGTCGAGCCCGGGCCGCTGGAAACGCCGGCTGTTGCCGAAGCCGCCGAGCCCGTGGTGCCCGCCGATGAGCCTGCCGTCCCGGCAGCCGCCGAAGCGCCGGCCAAGCGCTCCTGGACCGACCGCCTCAAGGCCGGCCTGGCCCGCACCCGGCAGCAACTGGGCGGCGGCCTGGCGAGCCTGTTCGGTCGCCGCAAGATCGACGAAGATCTGCTGGAGGAACTCGAATCGACGCTGCTGATGGCCGATTGCGGTGTCGAGGCCACCCAGCACCTGATCGACGACCTGCGCCTGCGCTGGAAGCGCGACCGGCTGGAAACCGCCGACCAGTTGCAGAAGGCGCTGGCCGACGGCCTGCAGGCCATCGTCGCGCCGCTCGAAGAGCCGCTCGACGCCGGCACCCACAAGCCCTTCGTGATCATGATCGCGGGTGTCAACGGCGCCGGCAAGACGACTTCGATCGGCAAGCTGGCCAAGCATTTCCAGGCCCAGGGCAAGAGCGTGCTGCTGGCTGCCGGCGACACCTTCCGCGCCGCGGCGCGCGAGCAGCTGATGACCTGGGGCGAGCGCAACAATGTCACCGTGGTGGCGCAGGACGGCGGCGATGCCGCGGCGGTGATCTTCGATGCGATCAACGCCGCGCGCGCGCGCAACATCGACATCGTGCTGGCCGATACCGCCGGCCGGCTGCCGACCCAGCTCCACCTGATGGAAGAGATCGCCAAGGTCAGGCGCGTCATCGCCAAGGCCGACCCGAGCGGCCCGCACGAGGTGCTGCTGGTGCTCGACGCCAACATCGGCCAGAACGCGCTGGCCCAGGTCAAGGCCTTCGACAAGGCGGTCGGCGTCACCGGCCTGGTCGTGACCAAGCTCGACGGCACCGCCAAGGGCGGCGTGTTGGCGGCGATCGCCCGCCAGTGCCCGAAGCCTTTGCGCTTCATCGGCGTCGGCGAAGGCATCGACGACCTGCAGCCGTTCAAGGCGCGGGAGTTCGTCGATGCGCTGTTCGAGCCCGCCGCGGGCGCGGCCAGGAACGGAGAAGGCGAACGCGCATGATCGTCTTCGAGGATGTGGCCAAACGCTATGCGGGCGGCTACACGGCGCTGGCCGGCGTCGACTTTGCGATTCGCCATGGCGAACTGGTGGTGCTGTCGGGCCATTCCGGCGCCGGCAAGAGCACGCTGCTGAAGCTGATCCCGGTCATCGAGCGGCCGAGCGCCGGCCGCGTGCTGATCAACGGCCAGGACGTGTCGCATCTGCCGAAGGCGGCGATTCCCTATCTGCGCCGCAATCTCGGCCTGGTGCTGCAGGAAAGCCGGCTGCTGTTCGACCGCAACGTGTTCGACAACGTGATGCTGCCGCTGGTGATCACCGGCCATCCGCCGCGCGACGCCGCCAGGCGGGTGGCGGCCGCGCTCGACCGGGTCGGCCTCAACGGGCGCGGCAAGGAAATGCCGGCGGGGCTGTCGGGCGGCGAGCAGCAGCGGGTGGCGATCGCGCGCGCGATCGTCAACAGGCCATCCATCCTGATCGCCGACGAGCCCACCGCCCACCTCGACCCGGCCTACGCGGCGGACATCGCCGAGCTGTTCCTGTCCTTCAACGAGGCGGGCGTCACCGTGCTCGTCAGCACCCACGACGCTTCCCTGTTCGCCGCCAGCCAGCCGCGCCGGCTGGTGCTGGAGAAGGGCGAACTGACCGGGGACAGCCGCCCCGCCGGCAGCACGGCAGACGAGGGTGGCGAAATGAGGGTGTTCGCATGAGCGCCGTCGCCCGGCTGCCCGAAGGCGGCGTTCCCCTTCGGCGGGGAGATGGTCGCGCCAGCGACCGGAGGGGAGTCCAATGAGCAACTGGCTGTATCTGCATGTGCGGGCCATCGCCCAGGCGCTGCGCCGCCTGTTCGGCCAGCCGGTCGGCACCCTGCTGTCGGCGCTGGTGGTGGGGATCGCGCTGTCGCTGCCGGGCGGCGGCTACCTGCTGCTGGACAATGCCGCCTCGCTGGCGCGCGGTGTGTCGGGAACGCCGGAAATCAGCATCTTCCTCGACACGCAGGCGCAAAAGGCCGACGCCGAGGCGATCGAGGCCAGGCTCAAGGCCATGCCCGCGCTGGCCAGCTACCGCTTCGTCGCCCGTGACGAAGCGCTCGGCCAGCTCGCCGCCAGCGGCCTGGGCGACGTGCTGGCCGGGCTGGGCGACAATCCCCTGCCCGATGCCTTCGTGCTGACGCCGCAGGGCGAAGACCCCGAACTGTTCGAGCAGATGGCGGCGGACATCGGCAACTGGCCCAGGGTGGCGCATGTGCAGCTCGATTCGGCCTGGGTCGCGCGCCTGCATGCCCTGCTGGAACTGGGGCGCTCCGCGGTGCTGATGCTGGCCGGGCTGCTCGGCTTCGCGCTGGTCATCGTCACCTTCAATACCATCCGCCTGCAGATCCTGACCCAGCGCCAGGAAATCGAGGTGAGCCGCCTGCTCGGTGCGACGGACCCCTTCATCCGCCGGCCCTTCTACTGGTTCGGCGGGCTGCAGGGCGCGCTCGGCGGCCTGGTCGCGCTCGGCACGGTGTGGGCTGGCGTGCAGGCGCTGGGGCAACCGGTCGCGCGGCTGGCGCAGACTTATGGCGCGGTGTTCCAGCTCGGCGGCCCGGATTGGCGTGCGTCGCTGGCGATCGTGGCCTTCGCGGCCTTCCTCGGCTGGCTGGGCGCGGTCATTTCAGTGCGTCGTCATCTCGCCAGCACTTGATTTTCCGGATCTCGCTCCCAGCTATGGAAGATCGCCGGCCTTGCTGCGAGCCTGTCGCCGCAGGCTGGCGGGCGATTGGAGATGACCATTTCTGGATGGCTTGCTGATAGCGAAATTAAATCGACAGTATCTCGATTATCAATTAGAGCAATTCATGGAACCGGTCTAAACTCCGCCCCATCGATTCAACACCCCCGTTTCATCAACCCCCCGCTGGAGGATGCCAGATGTCGCTGATCAACACCGAAGTCAAGCCTTTCAAAGCCCAGGCCTATCAGAACGGCAAGTTCATCGAAATCTCCGACGCCAACCTGAAGGGCAAGTGGTCCGTGCTGATTTTCATGCCGGCCGCCTTCACCTTCAACTGCCCGACCGAAATCGAGGACGCCGCCGAACACTACGGCGAGTTCCAGAAGGCTGGCGCCGAAGTCTACATCGTCACCACCGACACCCACTTCTCGCACAAGGTGTGGCACGAAACCTCGCAAGCCGTCGGCAAGGCCCAGTTCGCCCTGGTCGGTGACCCGACCCACCAGCTGACCAACGCCTTCGACGTGCATATCCCGGAAGAAGGCTTGGCCCTGCGCGGTACCTTCATCGTCAACCCGGAAGGCATCATCAAGACGATGGAAGTGCACGACAACGCCATCGCCCGTGACGTGACCGAAACCGTGCGCAAGCTGAAGGCTGCCCAGTACGTCGCAGCCCACCCGAACGAAGTGTGCCCGGCGAAGTGGAAGGAAGGCGAGCTGACGCTGGCTCCGTCGATCGACCTGGTCGGCAAGATCTGAGTCCGTCGTTGCACCGTCCGGGCCCATCCGGCCCGGACTGCCCGCTCCACAGCCGGCCAAGTGCCGGCTGTGTCGTATCAGGATCGCCGTAAACAGCGGCGGCCGAATTTTTGAAGGAAGAAGCCATCATGCTGGACGCCAATATCAAGACTCAATTGAAAGCCTATCTGGAACGGGTGACGCAGCCGATCGAGATCGTGGCGTCGCTGGACGATGGCGGCAAGTCGCGCGAAATGCTCGAACTGCTCAAGGACGTGGCCGAGCAGTCCAACCTGATCACCCTGATCGAACAGCGCGACGGCAATGAGCGCAAGCCGTCCTTCTCGGTCGGCCCCAGGGGCGGAGAGGCGCGCGTGCGCTTCGCCGGCCTGCCGATGGGCCATGAATTCACCTCGCTGATCCTCGCCCTGCTGCAGGCCGGCGGCTATCCGCCCAAGGTCGAAGCCGAGGTGATCGAGCAGATCAAGGCGCTCGAAGGCGACTTCGAGTTCGTCACCTACATCTCGCTGTCCTGCCACAATTGCCCCGACGTGGTGCAGGCGCTGAACCTGATGGCGGTCCTCAACCCCAACGTCCGCCACACCATGGTCGATGGCGGCGTGTTCCAGCAGGAAGTCGAAGAGCGCCAGATCATGGCGGTGCCGACGGTCTACCTGAACGGCGAGGAATTCGGCGCCGGCCGCATGGAACTGGGCGAGATCCTGGCCAAGGTCGACACCGGCGCCGCGGCGCGCGATGCGAACAAGCTGTCGGCCAAGGATGCCTTCGACGTGCTGATCGTCGGCGGCGGCCCGGCCGGTGCCGCGGCGGCGATCTATGCCGCACGCAAGGGCATCCGCACCGGCATCGTCGCCGAGCGCTTCGGCGGCCAGGTGATGGACACGCTGGCGATCGAGAACTTCATCTCGGTGAAGGAAACCGAAGGGCCGAAGCTGGTGATGGCGCTCGAAGAGCACGTCAAGCAGTACGAAGTGGACATCATGAACCTGCAGCGCGCGGCAAAGCTGGTGCCGGGCAGCGCGGACGGCGCCACGCTGGCCGAAGTGCACCTGGAGAACGGCGCGGCACTGAAGGCCAGGACCGTGATCCTTGCCACCGGCGCACGCTGGCGCGAGATGAACGTGCCCGGCGAGCAGGCGTTCCGCGGCAAGGGCGTGGCCTACTGCCCGCACTGCGACGGCCCGCTGTTCAAGGGCAAGCGCGTGGCGGTGATCGGCGGCGGCAACTCGGGCGTCGAGGCGGCGATCGACCTCGCCGGCATCGTCGGCCACGTCACGCTGCTGGAGTTCGCCGATGAGCTGCGTGCCGACGCGGTGCTGCAGAAGAAGCTCCACAGCCTGGCCAACGTCACCGTGATCAAGAGCGCGCAGACCACTGAAGTCACCGGCACCGAAAAGGTGAATGGCCTGGTGTATACCGACCGCAGGACGGGCGAGTCGCAGCGCATCGAGCTGGAAGGCGTCTTCGTCCAGATCGGCTTGCTGCCCAACACCGACTTCCTGAAGGGGGCGGTCGAGCTGAGCCGCTTCGGCGAGATCGTCGTCGATCCCAAGTGCCAGACCTCGGTGCCGGGCGTGTTCGCTGCCGGCGACTGCACCACGGTGCCGTACAAGCAGATCGTCATCGCCATGGGCGAAGGCTCCAAGGCGGCGCTGTCGGCCTTCGATCACCTGATCCGCAGCAGCGCGCCGGCCTGAGCTGCCGCTGCACTGTCGTAGAATGCCCCGCCTGGTGCGGGGCATTTTCGCTTTCCGGCCTCGCCCCTTTCCGACGGAGAGTTCCCTTGCTTTTCAACTGGTTCGAGCGCCGCATCGATCCCTATCCCGTCACTGCGCCGCAACCCGCGCCGAAGCGCTTCTTCGCCTTCCTGTGGGCGGCGACCGAAGGCACGCGCCCTTTCATCCTCGGCATGATGCTGTTGACCGCGGCCATCGGTGCATTCGAGGCGCTGCTGTTCGCCATGCTGGGCAAGGTGGTGGACTGGCTGGCGGCGGTGGCGCCGGCGCGGCTGTGGGCCGACGAGGGCGGCAAGCTGCTGTGGCTGGCCGTGATCGTGCTCGGCAGCATCGCGCTGGTGGCGGTGCAGACCATGCTCAAGCACCAGGCGCTGGCGGGCAATTTCCCGATGCGGCTGCGCTGGAAGTTCCACAGCCTGATGCTCGGCCAGAGCATGAGCTTCTACCAGGACGAGTTCGCCGGCCGGGTGTCGGCCAAGGTCATGCAGACCGCGCTGGCGGTGCGCGATACCTGCCTGATCATGACCGACATCCTGGTCTTCGTCGTCATCTACTTCGTCACCCTGACCGCGGTGGTGGCGAGCTTCGATCTGTGGATGCTGCTGCCCTTCCTCGGCTGGCTGGCGCTGTATGCGGTGTCGCTGCGCTGGTTCGTGCCGCGGCTGTCGAAAGTGGCGCGGGCGCAGGCCGATGCGCGCTCGCTGATGACCGGCCGCATCACCGACGCCTATACCAACATCGCCACGGTCAAGCTGTTCTCGCACGCCGGCCGCGAGGCGGGCTACGCGCGCAGTGCGATGCAGGAATTCCTGCACACCGTGCATGCGCAGATGCGGCTGGTCAGCAGCATCGAGATCGTCAACCACGGCCTGTCGATGCTGCTGATCCTGTCGACCGGCGGCCTGGTGCTGTGGCTGTGGAGCCAGGGCGAGGTCGGCGTCGGCGCGGTGGCGGCGGCGACGGCGATGGCCTTGCGCCTGAACGGCATGTCGCACTGGGTGATGTGGGAGATGGCCTCGCTGTTCGAGAACGTCGGCACCGTGCAGGACGGCATCAACACCTTGTCGCGCCCGCATGCGGTGGTCGATCGTCCGGATGCGAAGCCGCTGGTGGTGGACCGGGGCGAGATCCGCTTCGAGCACCTGGGTTTCTCCTATGGCGCGGCCGGGCCGGAGGCGCGGCGCATCATCGACGACCTGTCGCTGACCATCCGGCCGGGCGAGAAGATCGGCCTGGTCGGGCGCTCCGGTGCCGGCAAGTCCACGCTGGTCAATCTGCTGCTGCGCTTCTACGACATCGACCAGGGCCGCATCCTGATCGACGGCCAGGACATCGCCACGGTGACGCAGGACAGCCTGCGCGCGCAGATCGGCATGGTGACGCAGGACACTTCGCTGCTGCACCGCTCGGTGCGCGACAACATCCTGTACGGCCGCCCGGATGCGGGCGAGGCCGGGATGATGTCGGCCGCGAAGCGTGCCGAAGCGCACGATTTCATCCTCGGCCTCACCGACCCGAAAGGCCGCACGGGCTACGAAGCCCACGTCGGCGAACGCGGCGTGAAGCTCTCCGGCGGCCAGCGCCAGCGCATCGCCATCGCCCGCGTGATGCTCAAGGATGCGCCGATCCTGCTGCTCGACGAGGCCACCAGCGCGCTCGACTCGGAAGTCGAGGCAGCGATCCAGGCCAGCCTGTACCGTCTGATGGAAGGCAAGACGGTGGTGGCGATCGCCCACCGGCTGTCGACCATCGCAGCGATGGACCGGCTGGTGGTGATGGACAAGGGGCGCATCGTCGAGGAAGGCGACCACCGCAGCCTGCTCGCGCGCGGCGGCCTGTATGCGCGGCTGTGGGCACGGCAGAGCGGCGGCTTCATCGGCGAGGCGGCCGAGGACGACGAACTCGCCGGCCTCGTGTCCGCGCCGGCCTGAACGCTGCCGTCCGCGGCCATGCTTGCCGCTTCGGTGACGGCAAGGCATTGTGTACTGGAAACCATGATACCCAAGTCTCCGCTCTCCACCGCTCGCGGGAACGATGCCCGGCACTGCCGCAGTCTCGTGTTCGTCCACCTGCTGGTCGCCTTGCTGTTCGGCGGCTTGTTGTGGGCCGAGTTGCAGCGGGTCGATCAGGCGTCGATGGCGGTCGCGCGCGAACGGGGCGAGGCCCTGTTCCGCCTGATCGAGACCACGCGCGACTGGAACGCCCGCCACGGCGGCGTGTATGTGCTGGTGACGGACGACACGCGGCCCAATCCCTATCTGGTGCATCCCCGGCGCGACGTCGTCACGCTGGATGGACAGCGCATGACGATGGTCAATCCGGCCTTCATGACGCGGCAGCTCGCCGAACTCGCGGAGCGGACCGACGGAATCCGGCTGCGCCTCACCAGCCTGCGGCCGCTGCGGCCCGACAACACGCCCGATCCCTGGGAGGCGGAGGCGCTGGCCGCGTTCGAGCGGGGCGTGCCGGAGCGCCTGTCCCTGGTCGACACCGGGGGCGGTCCGGTCCATCGCTACATGGCGCCCCTGCACGTGACCGGGCCCTGTCTGCAATGCCATGCCGCCGACGGCTATCGCCTCGGCGACATCCGCGGCGGCGTGTCGGTGACCATGCCTGCGGCCACGCTGCTGGAGCTGCGCGACGCCCAGCGCCAGCGCGTCGCGGGAGTGTTTCTGGCGGCCTTCGTGCTCGTCGCGGGATCGATCCACTACGTCTTCGCCGCCGCGCGGCGCCATGTGCGCGCGATCGCCCGCGTCAATGCCGAGCAGGAGCGGCTCATCGCGCAGCGCACCGGCGAACTGGAGGCGAGCAACCTCGGGCTGGCGCGCGAAATCGATCGGCGCCAGCGCGACCAGCGCCGCCTCGCTGCCAGCGAGGCGCGCTACCGGGCGATCTTCGACAGCACGGCCGAAGGGATCATGCTGATCAACGGCGAGATGCGGATCGTGCAGGTCAATCCGGCCTTCACCGCCATCACCGGCTATGGCGAGGAAGAGGTGCGCGGCCGCGGACTGGAACTGCTCGGGGCGGGGCGCCATGGGCAGGATTTCTTCGACGGCATCCGCAGCGCGCTGGCCGATACCGGCTGCTGGCAGGGAGAAATCTGGAACCGGCGCAAGAGCGGCGACGCCTATGTGCAATGGATGTCGATCACGCGGGCCAGCCTGGCGGGTGAAGCCGAAGCCTTCGTGGCGACGCTGACCGACATCACGCTGCGCAAGGAGGCCGAACAGCGCATGCAGTACCGCGCCGACCACGATGCCCTGACCGGCCTGCCGAACCGTGCATTGTTCCAGGACCGGCTCGATGCCGCGCTGGCGAAGATCCACCGCAGCGGCGGCCTGTTCGCGGTGCTGTTCATCGACCTCGACCGCTTCAAGGTGGTCAATGACAGCCTGGGCCATCCGGCGGGCGACGCCTTGCTGATCGAGGCCGGCGGACGGATCGCCGCATGCGTGCGTGAATCGGATACCGTGGCCCGCTTCGGCGGTGACGAGTTCGCCGCCATCCTGCTCGAAGTGGGCGGTGCCGAAGACGCCCGGGAAGCGGCGCAGCGCATCTGCGCCGCGCTGGCCATGCCCTTCATGCTGGAGCAGGGCGAGGCACGGGTGTCCGGCTCGGTCGGGATCGCGCTGTCGCCGCTGCACGGCGAGGATCGTGCCAGCCTCGAGAGTTGTGCCGACCAGGCGCTCTACGCGGTGAAGCGGAAGGGCGGAGGGGGCTGGTGCGTGTATCCGCCCGATGGCTGGCCAGCCGGTGAAAAGGCCTGATGCCGGCATGCCTTCAAGGCGATGACGGCGTCGGCCCGCCTTGTCGTGCTACGGCACCGTCTGCGGCTTCAGTGCCGTTTTCGGGCCTTGTTCCCGCTTCGGATGCAAATTCTCATGCGTGAGCGTCAGGCGCCGAGGAGCGTGTCCGCAAGCGCTGCGGGACTGGCTGCCGCCTGCCAGTGCGCAGCCATGTCGCCGGCCTGCAGGCTGCCGTAGCCCCAGGTCGCGGCGATGAAGGGCAGGCGGTTGGCGTCGGCGGATTCGCCGTCTTCGGCGCGGTCGCCGACATAGACGGCCTCCCCGTGCGGAATGCCGCGATCGGCGAGCAGGCGCGCGATCATGGCTGCCTTGTCGGGCAGGCGCGGCTCGAACATGTCCAGTGCGTAGACAGCGTCGAAATGATGCGCCCAGCCGAGGTGCCGAAGGATCAACTGCGTGGGGTGGAGGCGTTTGTTGGTGGCGATCGCGAGGCGGCCGCCGCCTGCCGCCAGCCGGGTCAGCATGTCGCCGACGCCGGCATAGGCCGCCGTCTGCAGATAGCCGGTGCTGTCGTAGCTGGCCTTGAAGCCTGCGGCCAGCGTGGCAATGAGTCCGGGGTCGGTGCTGCCCGCCAGCATCTGCAGGGTTTCGGTCAGCGGTGGGCCGACGATGGAGGCGTCGATCGTGCGCGCGGGCGCGCGGCCGGCAGCGGCGAAAGCGTCGCGGTAGCTGGCGAGAATGGCAGGGGCGGAGTCGATCAGGGTGCCGTCCAGATCGAACAGGATGTGCCGGTAGATGGGCATGGTGGTGTCCGGGGGGGAGCGGGCCGGCCGGGCTCAGTCGCCGAGCGTGTCGGCAATCTGCTGCAGGTTTTCCAGCACCTGGATGCTGGCCGTCTCCATGTCCAGGACGGCGCTGATGACGCCTTCCAGATCGCCGAGCGCGAGGCGCTGCAGCGCCGTCCTGCCGCTCTGGTGGACGCGCGCATGCGGTGCTTCGAGCTGGCGGTAGCCCGATAGATGGGCGAACTGACGCCCTTCTTCCTGATACCAGCGGCCGAGCCGGCAGCTCGTGTGGGTGGAGAGCGTTTCGGCCGAGGTGTTCGAGTGCCCCGTCAGCGCCTGGTATACATCGAGCTTGAAGACCAGATGGTCCAGTTTGGCCAGTTCGGCGAAGCTGCGCAGCGAAGCATGCTTCATGGTGTTGGCCATGCTTCGTGCCAGTTCGCACAGTTCATCCATGCTCGAACGTGCGCTGCCTCCCTCGCCGGCCGCGCTGCTGGCCTTGTCGGAGAGGTCGCGGATGACGCGCTCGACCAGCCCCGTTTCGTTCTGAATGGCGCTGACGAGTTCGGAAATTTCGTTGGTGGCGCCGGCGGTGCGTTCGGCCAGCTTGCGGACTTCGTCCGCCACCACGGCAAAGCCGCGCCCCTGCTCGCCCGCTCGCGCTGCCTCGATGGCTGCATTGAGTGCGAGCAGGTTGGTCTGATCGGCGATTTCCCGGATGAGCTGGACGATGCCGTCGATCTGCGCGGCGCGCGTCGTCAGTTGCCGGACAGAGTCCGTCGTCTTGCTGGTTTCGGCGGCGAGCGTGCCGAGGTGGCCCGACACGCGGGCAATGGCCTTGCTGCTGTCGTCGGCGGCGCGCGTGGAGTCGGCGGCGGAGGATTCCTGGATGGCGAGCTGGCCGGCCAGATGCGAGAACGAGTGCTGTACCGAACCCATGGTTTGGGCGTAGGTGCGCAGGTTGTCGAAGAGTGCCCCGTTCAGCGCGTCGCGCTTGCGCACTTCGGCGCATTCGGCTTGCTGCCGGGCCAACTCGGCTTCCGTCCGGGCGAGCTGCGCGCGGGCTTCGGCCAGTTCGCGTTCGCTGTCCGCCAGCTTTCGGCGCAGTTCGTCGGTTTCCTTGTTGTTCCACCATGCCATGAGTCTTGCTCCACATTGTGAGAGTGCCGGGCGTCGGGCGCGCGCCCGTCTATTGGAGGACAGCTTCGATGTGATCAATAACGGTACTGCCGTCATGGACTTTAGCCGCTGAAGGGAATGCCCAGCGTGGCGTGCTTCTCGCCCGAGGACATTTGATCCTTCAAACTGCGGGAGCCTGAGTGTAGCCTCCATTCGCCTGCCCGTATCGGTGCCTGCCGACGTTTCGCGGAGCCGGTGCGGCATTTGTCAGTGGAGTCTTGATGGATACCTTGTTGTTGCACTTCGACGATGAAACCCTGGAGGCGGAACGCCTGGCGCGGGCGGCGGGTGTCGAATGTGCGGTCATCGAGCGGCACCGCTTCCCCGATGACGAGCTGCATCTGCGGCTGCCCCAGGCCCTGCCGCGCAGGGTGATCGTCTATCGCAGCCTGCATCGCCCCAACGAAAAGCTGCTGGAGCTGCTGCTGGTGGTCCGTACTGCCGGCCGGCTGGGCGCCGAGTACGTCACGCTGGTCGCACCCTATCTCGCCTATATGCGGCAGGACGACGAGTCCACCCCCGGCGAGGCCGTCAGCCAGGGCATCGTCGGCGGTTTTCTCGCGGGCCTGTTCGATGCGGTGCTGACGGTGGATCCGCATCTGCACCGCGTTTCGTCGCTGGCCGAGGTCGTGCCCGTGCCGCATGCGCTCGCCCTGTCCGGCGCGCCGCTGCTTGCCGATCTCGTTGCCGAACGGCGGCCGGGCGCGCTGCTGATGGGGCTGGACGTGGAGTCGGCGCAGTGGGTGCAGGCCGCCGCCGCGCGCCACGGCTTCGACCACGCAGTGTGCAGCAAGGTGAGGCATGGCGATTTCGGCGTCGATGTCACGCTGCCCGAAGGGCTGAACGTGGCTGGAAGGCCGGTGGTGCTGCTCGATGACGTCGCCAGTTCGGGGCATACGCTGGCCCGGGCGGCACGGAGCCTGCTCGACGCGGGCGCGGCCAGCGTCGATGTGGCCGTCACCCATGCCATCTTCGCTGCCGGTGCGCTGGCCTTGCTGCGCGAGGCCGGGGTGGGAGAAATCTGGAGTACCGACTGCATTACCCATCCGAGCAACGCGGTATGCGTTGCTCCGCAACTGGCGGAAGCCTTGCGGGCGATCCACGCGGATTGAGTTTGCCGCCCGTCATGCAGCCTCTTTTGGCTGTGCGGACGATGACGTTCAGAGGGCTTGGTGCTAGCATCCTGTCTTTCTGCATGGGCAGGAGCCCTCGTCGCGCCGGCAAGGAGCGTCCTGTCCCGCGCGGCTTCGATGATCCACTGCGGGGAGAGGTGTGAAGCAATCGGTAAGGACCGTGGTATTTGCCGACCTGACGGGGAGTACCGGTCTTTTTGAATCGGCGGGCAACATGATTGCCACGCGGCTCGTCACGCGCTGTACGCAGACCATCGGCCGCCATCTCACGCTTGCGGGCGGGCAGCTCGTGAAATACCTGGGAGATGGCGTGCTGGTGCTGTTCGACAACACGCTCGCCGCCGTCGAAGCTGCCTCGCGCATGCAGGAGGTGCTGCGCGAGCAGGTGCCCGGACTGCCGCAGGGCGGCATGCTCGGCGTCAAGACCGGTGTCGAGCGGGGGCCTGTCGTCGAGCACGACGGCGACTGTTATGGCGATGCGGTGAATGTTGCCGCCCGGCTCAGCGACCGCGCCCAGCCGGGCGAGACGCTGATCGGCGAGGCGGCTTTCGACGGGTTGCCGGAAGCTCAGCGGCTGGCGTGCCAGAGTCTGGACCGCATCACGATCAAGGGCAAGGCCGAGCCGATGCGGGTGTGGCGCGTCGACTGGGCGCGTACCGCCGAATCGACGCTGGCCGCGAGCTTCGACTTCAACCAGTTGCTGGAAGACCGCCAGCCGATCCAGCGCATCGACATCCAGCGGCTGGACCAGCAGACGGTGCTGTATTCGGGCGAAGGGCCGCTGATCGTCGGGCGTGGCGAAGGCGCGGGCTTTGCCGTCGATGACCCCCGTGTGTCGCGCCGGCATGCGCGCATCGAATGGGCGGGCGGGCAGTGCACCTTCACCGACTTCAGCAGCAATGGCAGCTGGGTGCGCTTTGCCGGCTCCTCCGCGCCGGTCATGCTGCGCCGCGACAGTTGTGCGCTGTATGGGGCAGGGGAGATCGGCCTCGGCGCCCAGCCGGAAGACTTCACCGCGCCCACGCTCGCTTTCCGGATCCTCGGCGAGGACTGATACCAGTCCGCAGCCGCGTTCGAAAGTATGGAAATTGTCCGATCGGCCCCGCTCACGGACCGGACATCGTTTGGCCATTGAATGCAAATCGGCATGAACTGCGCCACGCGCCAGGCTGGCAGCGGCCTGCCCGCGCCGGCGCTGCATGACTCGTGCAGTTTTACCGCGACGGATCCGGTATCAGCCGTCAAGCTGTACGCGGATTCAATGGTTTGCGGAACATGAACTGTAAATGGCTGGGTGTCGCGCCTTCCACCGGACGTGCGTTGCGGATCGTCGTACCCTACATGGCGGCGGCAGGCTTGTGGATCGGGCTGTCCGACGCCATCGCGCTGTGGCTCGCGGCCGATGCCGGCGTCTACGCCAGGCTGCAGGCCTGGAAAGGCACGGTTTTCGTCCTTGCCACCGGGCTTCTGCTCCATGTCCTGATGCGCGAGCAATTCGTGCGCATCGAGCGCTCGCATGCCAAGGCACGCAACCTCGCCACGCGCTTGCGGCGGATGCTGGAGTCGCTCGACGACCTGATCTTCGTGTTCGACGACAGGCTGCGCTTCGCCGATGCCTATTATCCCGATCACTCGGCGCTGCTGATGCCGTCCGAGCATTTCATGGGCAGGACGGCCGACGAGGTGGGCATGCCGGCCGAAATCGGCCGGGCGCTGGAGCGCGTGCGCGACGAGTGCTCGACGCAGCCGATCGATTATGCTCTGGACATGAAAGGCGGGCGGTTCTGGTACAGCGCCAAGCTGTCGCCGATGACCGACGAGAATGGGAAGTTCGTCGGCGTGATCGCGGTGGTACGCGACATCACCGGACTCAAGAGCAGCGAGCAGCGCTTCCGCCGCCTGTTCGAGGACCTGAACAATGTTGCCGTGCAAGGATACGATGCGGATCGACGGGTGGTGTTCTGGAATACCGCCAGCGAGGCGCTGTACGGCTATTCGCGCGAAGAGGCGCTGGGCCGGCGCTTTGAAGAGCTGATCATTCCGCCGGCCTTCCGCGACGAAGCGATCCGCATGTACGACGATTGGGTCGGCAAGAACAAGCCGATTCCGTCCGGCGAACTCGAACTGCTCCACCGGGACGGCGAGCTGATCCCGGTGTTCTGCAGTCACAGCATGCTGCGCAACGAGCGCGGCGAGGCGGAAATGTATTGCGTCGACGTCGACCTGCGCGAGTTGCGGGAGACGCAGGCGCAACTGCGCCGCGCGGCGACCCATGACCCGCTCACCGGCCTGCCGAACCGCATGCTGGCACGGGACAGGTTCGACCAGGCGATGGCGCTCGTTGCGTGGGAGCAGACGCTGCTGGCGCTGCTGTTCGTCGATCTCGACCATTTCAAGATCATCAACGACACCCTGGGCCACGGCGTGGGCGATCGCTTCCTGCAGGAGATCGGCCTGCGGCTGTCGTCCTGCCTGCGTGAAAGCGACACCATCAGCCGCCAGGGCGGCGACGAGTTCCTGGTCGTGCTGCCGGGCCTGCACGATCGCGGCGCGGTCGCCTCGATCGCGCAGAAGATCATCGAGACGGTGCAGCAGCCCTGCGACATCGACGGCCGCGTGCTGACCTGCTCCTGCTCGATCGGCATCGCCCTGCGGCCGGACGACGGTGGGGACTTCGACAGCCTGCTGTTGCGCGCGGACACTGCGATGTACCAGGCCAAGGCGAGTGGCCGCAACACCTTCCGCTTCTTCACCGCGCAGATGAATGCCGATGCGCACGAGCGCCTGGTGATGCTGAGCCACCTGCGCCAGGCCGTCCAGCGGGGCGAACTGGAACTGCATTACCAGCCCCAGGTCGAGCTTGCCACCGGCCGGGTGGCCGGCGCGGAGGCGCTGCTGCGCTGGCAGTGCGCCGAGCTTGGCAGCGTACCGCCGGCGCGCTTCATCCCGCTGGCGGAAGAGTCCGGCCTGATCATCCCGATCGGCGAATGGGTGCTGCGCGAGGCCTGCCGCCAGGCCCGGGCATGGTACGACCAGGGACTGGAACTGGCGGTGATGGCGGTCAATGTGTCGGCCCTGCAGTTCCATCGCGGCGATCCGGTGGAAATGGTCGGCCGCATCCTGCGCGAAACCGGCCTGCCGGCCGAATGCCTGGAGCTGGAGTTGACCGAATCCCTGCTGGTGCAGGACGGCTCAGGCACGACGCTGGACACCTTGCGCCGGCTCAAGGCGCTCGGCCTGCGCATCGCGATCGACGATTTCGGCACCGGCTATTCCAGCCTCGCCTATCTGCGCCGCTTCCCGATCGACAAGCTGAAGATCGACCGCGCTTTCGTCCGCGATCTGGCCAGCGACCCCGAGGATGCCGCGATCGTCAATCTGATCGTCGACCTGGGCCGGATCCTGAAGCTGAAGACCGTCGCCGAAGGCGTGGAGGATCACGGGCAGCTGGCTTTCCTGTGCGAGCGTGGCTGCAACGACGGGCAGGGCTATCTGTTCGCGCGGCCGATGCCGGCCGCGGCGTTCGCCGCCTGGCTCGGCTCCGGGCCCCTGCTGCCGGGCCAGCCCGGCCAGGATTGCCCGCCGCATGCGGCATAGGGCTGCTATCCTTCGCTGCTTTTGAGAAGGTTCCGATGGAATCCGTTTTTCGTCGCGGTGCCCGGGAAGGGGTGCGCGATTTCCTGCCCTTGTCGGTCGGCCTGGTGCCGTGGGCGGTGGTCACCGGCATCGCGATGCGCTCGATCGGTTTGTCCGAGATCGAGTCGCTGGGCATGAACCTGCTGGTCTATGCCGGCACCGCCCAGCTCGGCACGCTGCCGCTGATCGCCGCCGGCGCGCCGCTGTGGCTGATCATGCTCACGGCGCTGGCGCTCAACCTGCGCTTCATCATCTTCAGCGCGTCCATCGCGCCTCTGTTCGCGGGGCGAAGCGGGGCGGAGCGCCTGGCATCGAGCTACCTGCTCGTCGATGGCGTGTATGCGATCTGCGCTGAAAAGGCGCTGAAATCAGGCGATGCGCAATGGCGCTGGGGCTATTTCATCGCGCCGTCCATCTTCAACTGGGTGATGTGGCAGCTCTTCGTCGCCTTCGGCGTGTTCGGCGCCGAATTCGTGCCGCACGACTGGTCGCTGGAATTCATGGTGACGATCGCGCTGATGGTCATGGTGCTGTCGATGGTCCGCACGCGGCCGATGCTGGTTGCCGCGCTGGCCGGCGGGCTGGGCGCCGTGCTGCTGCGCGGCCTGCCGCTGCGCCTCGGCGTGGTGGCCGGCATCGTGATCGGGATCGGTGCCGGCTTCGTCGCCGAACGCTGGCAGCAGCGCAGGGGGGCGGCATGATCGAAGGCGCGTGGCTGTGGCTGGCCTTCGTGTTGATGTCGCTGACGACGGTCGGCACCCGCGGCAGTTTCATCCTGCTGGGCGAAAAGGGCCGGCTGCCGCCGGTGCTGCAGCGCGCCCTCCGCTATGCCCCGGCGGCGGCGCTGTCCGCGCTGGTGATGCCCGACCTGCTGCTCGACGGCAACGAGCTGTCCCTGCTGAATCCGAAGCTCGCCGCCGGCCTGGTGGTGATCGGTGTGGCGCTGCGCTGGCGCAATCCCTGGCTGCCTTTCATCGTCGGCATGGCGGTGCTGCTGGGGATGAGGAAGGGGCTGGGCTGGTAGGTGCCGTTTTGCGTTGGATGCATGATGGGTTTCGCTACGCTCTACCCATCCTACGGTGCTGCCTGCAATGGGAGCGTAGGATGGGTAGAGCGTAGCGAAACCCATCGATCACAACTGCGAACTCAGCCGTGCCGGCGGGGTAAACCGCCAGCACGGGCATCGCGAACTTACTCGATCGCCGAGCTGGATTTCGCCATCTCGCGCAGCGCGAACTTCTGGATCTTGCCGGTGGATGTCTTCGGCAGCACGCAGAACTCGATGTACTTGGGCACCTTGAAGCGCGCCAGGTGTTCGCGGCAGTGGGCGACGATGTCGTCGGCAGTGATGCCGGCGCCGTCCTTGACCTCGATGTAGGCGGCGGGCACCTCGCCCCACTTCTCGTCGGGCCTGGCGACCACGGCGGCGGTCAGCACCGCGGGGTGGCGGTACAGCACTTCCTCGACTTCCAGCGAGGAGATGTTCTCGCCGCCGGAAATGATCACGTCCTTCGAACGGTCCTTGATCTTCACGTAGCCGTCAGGCTGCAGCACGCCCAGGTCGCCGGTGTGGAACCAGCCGCCGGCGAAGGCTTCCTGCGTGGCTTTCTCGTTCTTCAGGTAGCCCTTCATGACGAGGTTGCCGCGGAACATCAGTTCGCCCATGGTCTCGCCGTCGGCGGGCACGACTTCCATGGTCTGCGGATCCATCACCGTCAGCCCTTCCTGCATGTGGTAGCGCACGCCCTGGCGGCCGTTGCGCTCGGCGCGGCGGTCGATCGGCAGATCGTCCCATTCCGGATGCTTGGCGCAGACCGAGGCCGGGCCGTAGGTTTCGGTCAGGCCATAGACGTGGGTGATGTCGAAGCCGACGCGTTCGGCGCCTTCGATGATCGCCGCCGGGGGCGCGGCACCGGCGATGAGGCCGGCGACGCTGTGTTCGATACCGGCGCGCAACTGATCGGGGGCGTTGATCAGCATGCCGTAGACGATCGGCGCGCCGCACATGTGAGTGACCTTCTGGCTGCGGATCAGCTCGTAGATCAGCGCCGGGTCGACCTTGCGCAGGCAGACGTTGACGCCGGCATTGGCGGCCATGGTCCAGGGGAAGCACCAGCCGTTGCAGTGGAACATCGGCAGCGTCCACAGATAGACCGAGTGCTGCGGCATGCCCCAGCTGATGATGTTGGAGGCAGCGTTCAGATAGGCGCCACGGTGGTGATAGACCACGCCCTTGGGGTTGCCGGTGGTGCCGGAAGTGTAGTTCAGCGCGATCGCATCCCACTCGTCGGGCGGCAGGCTCCACCGGTATTCGGGATTGCCGCCGGCGAGGAAGTCTTCGTACAGCTGGGTGCCGACACGCTCGGTGCCCGGGTATTCGTCGTCGAGCGCGTCGATGACCAGCGGCTTGTCGCCTTCGAGCAGATCGAGCGCGGGGCGGACGATGGCGGCGAACTCGGGGTCGGTGATCAGCACCTTGGCCTCGCCGTGCTGGAGCATGAAGGCGACGGCATCCGGGTCCAGGCGGGTGTTCAGGGTGTTGAGCACGGCGCCGGCCATCGGCACGCCGAAGTGGGCCTCGAACATCGGCGGCACGTTGGGCAGCATCACCGCCACGGTGTCGCCGCGCTTGACGCCGTGGGCGACCAGCGCGCTGGCGAGCCGGCGGCAGCGGGCATAGGTTTCGCTCCAGGTGTAGCTGCGTGAGCCGTGTACAACGCTGGTGCGGGTGGGGTAGACCATTGCCGTGCGCTCCAGGAAGCTCAGCGGCGACAGCGGGACATAGTTGGCCGGATTCTTGTCCAGACCGACTGCGTAGGCATTCGACATTCTTTTTCCACTCCCATCGTGAGAAACGGGCTATTGATTAGGAATGAGTACAGCGGTTCCCGTTTCCGATTCCCTCTCCGCGCACCGGCGGGGTGGGCGCTCTGGCTGACCTGGCGCAAGGCCGCCGCCCGAGTCCGCCCTGGCCCTGCTGGGGAGAGCAGGTGAATGATACGGTTTTCCGGTGGGCGCAGGAATGGGCATGGCGGCAAAAGGTACGGATGCGTATGGGCGATGCCCTGGCGCGGCACAGGCCTTCAGCGGGGCCGGCTTTCAGGTTCTTGCAGGAGCTGGGGCGGCGTGGTTGTCCAGCGCCACCGGCAACTGCCAGTGACGGGCGCAGCGTGCGCCGGCGGCGTCGAACTGCCACAGGTCGCCTGCGTCGCCGGTGACGAGCAGGCGATCGCCGTGCGTGGTCATCGCGCACACCCGGCGGGTATCGAAAGCCGTGCCGGCTTGGCCCTTGGCATCCCAGGCCGCGGTCACTCCGGCACGCGTGCAGCTCACCGCGAAACCGCCGTCGAGCGCGACGATGTCGCCGGCGTAGTCGCCGCAGCGTCCGATCAGGCCGGCGTCGGCTTCGCCGTAGCGCAGCCGTTCGCCGTCGAGCAGCGCGAACAGCGGCCGGCCGGCCCTGCCTTCGTTCTGCATCGACACCGCGATGTTGCCGTGCGCGTCCTGGGCGATGTGGCGCACGCTCATGAAGGCATCCGGTGGACGGTGGCGGGACAGCAGCCGCCCGTCGGCCGGGTCGAGAAAGGCCAGCGCGGGGTCCATGCTGGCGAGGTTGCGCTTCACCCGGCCGGTTTCCGGCAGGGTCAGGATGCCGCCCACGGCGACGGCCAGGCGGCCGTCGGCGATCCATTCGACGGCATGCGGGCCGATGCCGCCGCAGGGCCAGGCGTCCAGGCGTTCGAGGTTGAGCGCATCGAACACGCCGATGCGGCCGTCGCCGGTGATCAGGTCGGTCTCGGTGGCGTACAGCACGCGGCCGTCCGGGCGGAAGGCGAGGTGGCCTTCGAAGCGCGACTCGTCGTCGGCTTCGAAGCGCGCCAGCTCGGTGCCGGTGGCGACATGCCAGCGCACGAGGAAATCGCCGGGGCGGCGGGCGGCGACCACGGCGCTGCCGTCCGCCGACGGATGCCAGGCGATGTCGTGGCCGCGGGCGGGCAGCGCGAGCGCCGGCGAAGCGGTGCCGAGCAGGCCGGCATGGAATTCGGTCGGGCGCGTCGGCGAATCGCTCCAGCAGGTCAGCAGGCCGGGCGGCGCGCCGGTATCGGCGCGGGCGCAGGCGGCGGCCCGGGCCAGGGCCGGGCGGGCGGCGAGTCCGCCGCAGGACAGCGCGGCGAGGCCGGCGAGCAGGCGGCGGCGCGAGAGCTCAGTCGCCATCGTTGTCTCCGAAGCCGACCCGGACCTCGAGATGTTCCGCGGCATCGTGGGCGAGCAGCCCTTGCAGCACGGCCAGCGCCTCGATGGCGCGGGCGATGGCGGCCCCGCCATCCTCGCCGGGAATGGCCGGCAGCGCCTGCAGGGCATCCCCGGCAAGCGCGATCTGGGCGTCGAAGCGGTCGGCGAGCACCAGCAGGCCGCGGCCGCGCAGCATGGCGGTGAGCCCCGGCAGGCCCTCGCGGCCTTGCAGGCCGAGCCGCAGGCCGTCGAACAGGGCCAGCAGGTGGCTGCGTTCCCCGCCGCTGCGCCAGGCATCGAAGCCGCTGCGCTCGGTCGGCTTGCGTGCGGGTTTCTCCAGATACTTGACCCGCAGCGTGTCGATGCCGCCGATCAGGATGTTCACGCTGTCGCTCATCATCGAGGCTTCGCTTTCCTCGTCGCTTTCGTCCAGGCTCGCGATCCAGTCCTGCCAGGCGGGCAGGGTCGCGTCGAGGTCGCGGGCGGCGTCGGCCGCCAGCCAGCTCGCGTAGCCGCAGGCCGCGGCGTCGGTGGCGAGCGACGCCCGGGCCGGGTCGAACAGCAGGTATTCCAGCGCCGGCAGCCCCTTGGCGGTGACGCCGATGCGCTCGTCCGGCAAGGTGCCCGCGGCGCGGCCGCGCAGCGAGGATTCGATCTGCGGCGGGCGGGTGGGCCAGAAGTCGAGCCGGCGCAGGATGCGGCTTTCCAGCGCCGGGCCGTAAGGCAGCGCGCTCAGGCGCCGCAGTTCGAGCGCGGCCTGGCGCCAGGCGCCGCGTGCGGCGTCGAGCGTGCCATCGTCCGGCTGCTTGCAGACGGCGTCCACGCGCTGCGCGAGCGCGGCCAGGGATCGGGCCAGTTCCGCATAGCCGGGCGCCAGCACCTGTTGGCCGAGCGCAGACATCCAGGCCGACGGGCTGACGAAGGGCGCTGGCGCTGCGGCGGAGGCCGGCGCAGACAGCAGCGCGGCGGCGAGCAGGGATGCGAGGGCAAGGGAAAGGCGCTGCTTCATAGCGACTCCAGGAAACGGATCAGGGCGTCGCGCTCGGCCTGGCTGAAGCCGAGCACCCGCGCCTTGGCGGCCTCGGCTTCGCCGCCGTGCCACAGCACGGCCTCCATCAGGTTGCGGGCGCGGCCGTCGTGGAGGAAGAAGGTGTGGCCGTTGACCGTCCTGACCCGGCCGATGCCCCACAGCGGCGGCGTGCGCCATTCGCGCCCGTCGGCGTCGAAGTCGGGACGGCCGTCGGCCAGCCCTTCGCCCATGTCGTGCAGCAGCAGGTCGGTGTAGGGGTAGATGGTCTGCTTCGACAGTTCCGGGAAGCCGGGCAGATCGCCGGTCACATGCCGGGGCACGTGACAGCTCGAACATTGCGCTTCGTGGAACAGGCGCTTGCCGGCCAGCACTTGCGGGTCGCGGGCGTCGGGGCGCGAGGGCACGGCGAGCGTGGTGGTGTAGAACACCGTGCGTTCGAGCGCGCGGTCGTCGATGTCCACATCCGGTTCGCCGCGCTCGCGCCGCCAGCCGGCTTCACGCTGCTGGCGTTCCAGGCAGTCGGTCTGGGCGGGCATGCACTCCTCGTGCGGGAACAGCGTGCTGGTGATGCCCATGTCGCCATGGAAGGCGCCCGCAGTCTGGTGCCGGACGGTGGCGACGTTGGCTTTCCAGCCGAAGCGGCCGACCATCCAGTCCTGCGTGCCGGCATCCCAGACGCGGTTGAGGCGGCCGGAGATGCCGAGGCCGTCTTCCGCCTGGCGCGCGGCGATCGCGCGCAGGTCGGCCTCGGGGATCGCTTCCAGCAGGCCGAGGCCGATCACCGCCGGGGCGACGCGCGGCGACACCCGGGTCTCCGGGTGCAGCGGCCCGTAGGCGAGTTCGTGCAGCCGGTAGACCGGCTTGCGCAGCGCGTAGGGCGTGCCGTCGGCGAACCGGCCCGGCTGTTCGACGTAGCGGATCTCGACCGCGCCTTCGGCCTTGACGCCGGCCACGGCGGCGTTGTTGAACTGCGTGCCGTAGCTCGGCTCGGGCACCACGCCGTCCTTGCCGGCGGGCTGTGCCGGCGTGGCCGGAATCGACAGGCGGAACAGCAGGCCGACCGGCTGTTCGGTGTTGACGCCGTCCGGCGCCGGCGGCGGCGCGCCCCTGCCGTCGAGGATGTGACAGCCCGCACAGGCGCGGGCGATGAAATGGGGGCCGAGGCCGTCGCGTCCGGTGGTGGAGGCGGGCGCCTCGACCCAGTTCTTCCTGAAGAAGGAATTGCCGATGAAGAACGGCGTCTGGCGGTCGACCGACAGGTTGGCGGCCGGATAGGAAAAGGCGTTGCGGCCTTGGTCGCTGGTCGTGGTGTCGCCGCCCGGCAGGTCCTCGCCGGGTTCGAAATCGGCTGCCGCGGCATCGGCCGCTGCGGCGAAGGCGGGCAGGCTCGCGGCCATCACCACCAGCGCCGCGCGGCGCAGGCTGAGCTTGAGTGGCATCGATCGATTCGTGTCCGCATCGCCGGCGCTGCTGCCCCGGCGATGCGGCTGTGGGTGCTGAAGCGGGCGCCGCCGGCAGCGGGCGCCTTCGTCGGAGCTGGCGAGCCGGTTCACTCGGGCAGCGCGGTGTTCAGGCGCTTGATGCCCAGCACGTCGGCCGCCTGTACCAGGCTCTCGGTCTGACGTTTCAGGCTGGCGACGGTGGCTTCCACGTTCGGCCGTCCCGGGTTGCCGGCCAGGATGGCCTGGTCGAAGGGGGCGGGAATGGCTTCGGCGGCTTCCAGGCTGGCGCTCATGCGCGCATCGACTTCGCTGGCGAGCGCCTTGTCCTTTTCCGCCACCAGCGCATTGAGCGAGGGGCCTTGCAGCAGCGAGCCGTCGGCACGGCGGAATTCGCCGCGCCAGACGTTGCGGATGCCGAGCGCGTTGGTGACGGCGTCGCGGTGGGTGTTGTCGGAGAAGCAGGAGTGCTCGTCTTCCTGGCTCTGCGAGTCGAGTGCGACTTCGATGCGCTCGCCGGCCAGTTCGGCGCGGCTGAGGATGCCGAGCGCCGAGATCACCTTGGTCAGGCTGGCCGGATCGGCGACGAATTCGGCACGGTAGTTCTGCGCGCCCGGCGCCCAGGCCTGGGTGAGGTCTTCGAGGTCCTGCACCAGCAGGTCGGTGACGATCTTCAGATAGGTGCGGCGGCGGTCGGCGTTGGGCGCCTTGCCGTCGACGAAGTCGGTCCAGGCGCGGTCGCCCGGCCCGTCGGCGCGCAGGTCCTGGCCCCACAGCAGGAACTCGATCGCATGCCAGCCGGTGGAGATGTTCTCTTCACCGTCCTTTTCGTTGAGCCCGGCGAGCGTGTCGGCGTCCAGCTTCACGCTGCGGTCGTTGATGATGCCGGCACCCGGGTTGCCTTCCACGCTGTCGACATAGGCTTCGTCCATCGGCCAGGCGTTGATGCGGCCTTCCGGGCCGTCCTCGCCGTCGATCGGGCCGCCGTAGAAGCGGAAGGCCTCGGTCTGGCCGTACCACTCGCGCGCTTCCAGCCAGCGCTTGCGGGCTTCGAGCAGGCCGGCTTCGGACGGTGCGGCGACGAAGGCATCGATGGCCTTCTTCATGGCCTGCGCGGTGGCGGCGGAATCCGCATAGCTGGCGTGGACGAGCTGGCCGTAGTGGTTCAGCACGTCCTGCGGGGTGACGGTCTTCTGCGCGATGGCGGGCAGGGAAAGGGCGGCCGCGGCCAGGCCGGCAACGAGGAGTTTCAGGCGCATGGGTAGTGGTTCCGGCAGAGCTCGAGAAATGAGAACGACTTCCATTATCGTGGCTTTGGCCGGCCATGTAAATTTCACCGTCCCGTTCCGCCGGGCAGCGCATGGAGGAAAGAAACCAGATGTCTTGACAGGATGCCAGAATTGAATGATATTGAGAACGATTCGCAGAATGTCGGAGGTGTCTCATGGCAAGGGATCCAGTCCTCGAGCAGACGCGCCTGCTTGCCGGCGTGCTCGCGCATGTGTCGCGCTATCTCGAGACCGGCTGTCCCCGTGCCGCCCATCAGGCCGGGCTGTTGCTGCGCTGCCTCGATGCCAGCACGATGGATGAGGACCTGATGGCATCGTGCGAACAACTCGGCCAGGCGATATCCCATCCCCGCCATCCGGGCGGTGCGAGCGCCGGCAGCGATGCATGGACTTCGGATCGATCTCGCTCGCGCACTTCCGCCACAACCATTTCATCATTCCAGAACTGATCGAAGGAGATCATCTTGTCCCGTTACACCGGCCCCCGATTGAAAGTGATGCGTGCGCTCGGTACAGAGCTGCCCGGCCTGTCGCGCAAGTCGCTCGGCGAGCGCAACTATCCGCCCGGCCAGCACGGCCAGCGCCCGAAGCGCAAGTCGGGCTACGGCGTGCAGCTGATCGAGAAGCAGAAGCTGCGCTTCAACTACGGCCTGACCGAGAAGCAGATCCAGCGCCTGTTCCGCGAAGCCAAGCGCGACCGCGGCCCGACCGGCGACAAGCTGCTCGAACTGCTCGAGCGCCGCCTGGACAACTTCGTCTTCCGCGCCGGCTTCGCGCCGACCACCGTGGCTGCCCGCCAACTGGTGCGCCACAAGCACGTGCTGCTGAACGGCCGCTCGGTCAACATCCCGTCGATCCGCGTCAAGCCGGGTGACCGCATCCAGCTCACCGAGCGCGGCCGCCGCATCCCGGTCGTGGTCGAGGCGCTCGCCGAGCCGGCGCTGACCCGCCCCGAATGGCTGGCTTTCGACGAAGCCGCCTTCGCCGCCAGCGTGACGCGCACGCCGTCGCCGGACGAAGTGCCGTTCCCGGTCGACGTGCAGCAGGTCGTCGAATACTACGCGGTGCGGATGTGAGCACCCTGGCATCCCGTCGCCGTCGCGGCGCGGCTTCGGCCGCGCCGGACGAGGGGCTGGCCTACCCGAACCAGCCCGAACTGGCACTCGCTGCCGTGCTGCAGCTGCTGTCGCGCTTTCCGGCGCGGCAGTCGCCGGCGGTGGCGAAGGCCATTGCCGATCACCTGGCGGTGATCGGCAGTGATGCCAGGATGGCCGGCTGCGTGCGCGAGTGCGCATCCAGGCTGGTCGATGACTGGCGCGCGTACGCCATGTTGAGCGAGTCCTCGCCCACGCTGGAAGCGGGCTCACAACTGCATTGATCGATCGCCGTCATGGGGCCCATGGCCTGGGAGCAAGATCATGAGCAAGAAGAAATGCTGCAAGAAGGACAAGCCCTGCAAGGGTTGCCCGAAGCTGAAGAAGTAAGATCGAGCGCGTGTGACCGGGCACCGAAGATGCGGATTTGACCGGAATCAAACGGTAGTGATTCCTATTCAGCTATCGTTGCATCAGCCTGATTCCTGTCATCCCGAGCAAGCCAGCCGCCGCCAGCCAGCTCACTGCCCGATGGAGCCGTCCATGAAGTCGCGTCCGCGCAAGCTGTGCCTGGCCATGCTGGGCCTGTTCGCTGTCCCCTTGTCCCTGATCCCGTCCTTTGCCGTGCATGCCGAAACCCTGCTCGGCGAGCAGGTCGTCACCGCCAAGGGCTATGCCGGCGACGCGCTCGAGACGCCGCAGGCGATCGAAGTGCTGCGCCCCGCCGCGAGCGGCGCCAAGGTGCTCGGCGACCTGATGCGTGGCGGACCGGGCCTGGCGGTACAGTCCGATGGCGCCTGGGGGCAGAACCCGGTGCTGCGCGGGCTGAAGCGGGAAAGCGTGGTCGTCATGGTCGACGGCCTGCGGGTCAATTCCGCCCAGCCTCAGGGCGCGATCGCCTCCTTCATGGACCTCGGCCTGCTCGACCGCGTGGAAGTGGTGAAGGGGCCGGGTTCGGTGCTGCATGGCAGCGGGGCGATGGGCGGCGTGGTCAACATGCTGACGCCCGACGCCGCCTTCAGCGCCGACGAACGCATGGGCGGCCGCGCCGGCCTGCGCTTCGGCAGCGTCGACAAGGGCGTCACCGGCGCGCTGCTGGTGCAGCGCTCGAACGCCGACCATGCCCTGGTGCTGGGTGCCGCCGGGCGGGACATCGGCGACTACCGCAGCCCGGACGGCCGCGAGGACCGCACCGGCTATGACTCCAACACCCTGCTGGCCAAATATCGCCACCGCCTCGGCGACGACATCAGCCTGCGGCTGAATCTGCAGCGGCACGAGGACAAGGACGTCTGGTATCCCGGTTCGGCGCGCACGGGAGCGGGCATTCCGCCGCCGCTCGGCGTCGCCACCATCCACTCGCCCGAGCAGCGCCGCGAGCTCTACGAACTGGGTGTCGATGCCAGATTGGGTGAGGGGCAGCTGTCGGCAGAAGTCTATCGCCAGGAAGTGTTCCGCCAGATCCGCGCCCGCGCCGAGCGGCTGGGACGCGACTACGTGCGCAACGACGTCACCTTCACCACCGACGGGCTGCGGGCCAAGTACATGTTCCCGGTCGGCGGCAGCCACCTGCTGACGGTCGGCGCCGAAAGCTGGCGCATGAAGGGCGATCCCGAGCGCTACATGGACAACAACCCGCCTTTCTTCAACAACAACCAGCGCAACGATCCGTTCGCCGACGGTGAGATCGAGGCGACCGGCGTCTTCGTCCAGGACGAATTCGAGCTGGGCCGCAGCCGCATCGTCGCCGGCGCACGCTACGACCGCGTCAAGGGCGACGCCAGACAGAAGGGCTGGGGGCCGGCGGCGCAGACCAGCGGCCTCGACAGCACCGACAACAACCTGTCCTGGTCGCTCGGCGCGATCCATCCGCTGAGCGAAACCCTCAACGTCTATGCCAATCTCGGCCGCGCCTACCGTGCCGCCGACATGCGCGAACGCTTCGAGGATTCGGCGCGCGGCGACGGCTACTACCACGTCGGCAACCCGCAGCTCGACCCGGAAGTGTCGACCAGCGTCGAGCTCGGCCTGAAGAGCGCCGCCAGCGGCGGAATCGAATACCAGCTGGCGGCCTTCTACACCCGCATCGACGACTACATCGCCGGCCGCGTCACCGGGGCGACGCATGCGGGCTCGGGGCTGCCGCTCAAGCGCACCGAGAACCTCGACAAGGTTACCATCTACGGCGTCGAAGGCAGTGCCCGCGCACCGGTCGGCGCCTTCGTCGCCGATGCCGGCTTCACCTGGCTGCGCGGCAAGAACCATCAGGACGGCGAGCCGCTGTACCAGATGCCGGCGCCCGAACTGCGGCTGGGCATCGGCCAGCCGGCCGATCGCGGCTTCTACTGGCATGCTCAGCTGCGTGCGGTGGCGGAGCAGGACCGCATCGCGACGCGCTTCTCCAACGGCACCGAGGATGCCACCTCCGGCTTCGTCACCGCCGACGCCGAGCTGGGCTGGCGCTTCGGCCCGGTCGGCTTCTTCAATGGTGCCACCGCCGCCGTCGGCCTGCACAACCTGGCGGACAAGCGCTACCACGAACACCTGACCGACGGCATTTCCGGCCAGGAACTGGCTGCGCCCGGCCGGGGTTTAACATTGAGTCTTTCCGGGAGTTTCTGACATGCAAGCACCACGCCCCCGTCTGCCCGGCTGGAGCCGGATCCTGCTGCACATCTGCGTGGTGCTCGCATTCCTGGCCGTGACCGGCACCGCCAGCGCGCAAAAGCTGCCCAAGCTGACGCTCGCCGGCCCCTCGGCGGCGGTGTCGAACCCGCTGATCCACATGGTCGACTCCGGCGCCCTGGCCGACCTCGCCGACGTGGTCGAGTTCGTGCCCTGGCGCGACCCCGACCAGTTGCGCGTGATGGCGCTCGACGGCCGCGCCGACGTGCTGGCGATGCCGAGCAACGTCGCCGCCAACCTCTACAACCGTGGTGCCAGGCTGCGCATGCTCAACGTGTCGACCTGGGGCGTGCTGTGGCTGGTGTCGCGCGATCCGGCGCTGAAGTCGCTCGCCGACCTGCGCGGCAAGGAGCTGGCGATGCCTTTCCGCGGCGACATGCCTGACATCGTGTTCCAGCTGCTGGCCGAGCAGCAGGGCCTGGACGTGCGCAAGGACCTGAGCCTGCGCTACGTCGCCAGCCCGATCGATGCGATGCAACTGCTGGTGATGCGCCGCGTAGACCATGCGCTGCTGGCCGAGCCGGCGGTGTCGATGGCCTTGCGCAAGACCGGCTCCTTCCCGCTCAGCATGGTCGCGCCCGAGCTGCACCGCAGCGTCGATCTGCAGCAGGAATGGGGGCGGGTGTTCGAACGCCCGGCCCGCATTCCGCAGGCCGGCATCGCGGTGATGGGCGCTTTGCGCGAGCGCCCGGACGTGATCGCCCGCATCGAAGCCGAATACGCCCGCTCGCTCGCCTGGTGCCGCGCCAACGCCGAGTCCTGTGGCAGGGCGGTGGCCGCTCGCATCGACATGCTGAGCCCGGAAGCGGTGGCCGACTCGATCGCCGTCAGCCAGCTCGAGGCGGTGCCGGTCGCCGAGGCGCGTGCCGAGCTCGAGTTCATGTTCGGCCACTTGCTGCGCAAGAATCCGGCGCTGGTCGGCGGCAAGCTGCCCGACGACGGCTTCTACGGCGGAGCCGCCGCCGCGCAATGAGGCTGCTGCGTGCCTGGGCGGCCGGACTGCCCGCCTACCTGTGGAGCGGCTGGGGCGCGATCGCCAGCTTGCTGCTGCTGTTCGCGGCCTGGGAGGCGGTCAGCCTGATCTACGGCCCGCTGGTGATGCCGGACCCGCGTTCGGCCTTCGGCACGCTGCTGGGCCTGATCGAAAGCGGCGCGGCCTGGCCGGAACTGGCCGCCACCGCGCGCCGGGCGATGAGCGGCTATGCCTTGTCGCTGGTCGCGGGCAGCTTCCTCGGGCTGCTCGCGGGGCTGTCGATGACCGCCTCGATGATGTCGCGCCCGCTCGTCACCGTGCTGATGGGCACGCCGCCGATCGCCTGGCTGGTGCTGGCCATGCTGTGGTTCGGCGCCAGCGACGGCACGCCGGTATTCACCGTCTTCGTCGCCGCCTTTCCGGTGATCTTCATCGGCGCGCTGCAGGGCACGCGCACGCTGGACAACCAGTTGCGCGGCATGGCCGAGGCCTTCCGCCTGCCGCGCCGCATGATGTTCACCGACGTCTATCTGCCGCACGTCGTCTCCTACCTGTTCCCGGCCTGGATCGCCGCGCTCGGCACCTCGTGGAAAGTCGTGGTGATGGCCGAACTGCTGGCGACCCAGGACGGCGTCGGCGCGGCGCTGGCGGCGTCGCGCTCGCACCTGGACACCGCGGCGACGATGGCCTGGATCGCCGCCGTGGTCGGCCTGCTGCTGGCGGTCGAATACCTGGTGCTGGAGCCGATCAAGCGCGAAGTGGAGCGCTGGCGGGAGCAGGGCAGATGAGCGTGTCCTGTCCAACGGATACCCGCCCGCGCGAACTGCGCGTCGATGGCCTGAACCATGCGTTCGGCCGCGACGAGGTGCTGGCCGGCATCGGCTTTCGCCTGCCCGCGGGCGAAGTGGCGGCGCTGGTCGGCCCCTCGGGCTGCGGCAAGACCACCTTGCTGCATCTGGCCGCCGGGTTGCTGACGGTGCAGGAAGGGCAGGTCAGCAACGGCTTCGACACCACCGCCTTCATGTTCCAGCAGCCGCGCCTGCTGCCGTGGCAGACCGCGCTCGACAACATCGCGCTCGGCCTCAAGGCGGCGGGCCTCGCGCGCGCCGAACGCCACCGCCGCGCGCGCGGCATCGGCCTGCGGCTCGGCCTTGCACCGCGCGACCTCGACAAGTTTCCGCACCAGCTCTCCGGCGGCATGCAGAGCCGGGTGGCGCTGGCGCGCGCGCTGGTGCTGGCGCCCGACCTGCTGCTGCTCGACGAGCCGTTCTCGGCACTGGACGTGGGCCTGAAGGAAGAGCTCTACCGCCTGCTGCTGGACCACCAGGCAGCGCGCGCGATGGGCGTGCTGATGATCACCCACGACCTGATGGAGGCGGTGCGGCTGTCGGACGCGATCCTGCTGATGGCGCCGGCACCCGGGCGCATCGTCTGCCGCTTCGAACTGGACGTGCCCGCGGCGCAGCGCGACGACGCATGGGTTTATCGCCACACCGCGGAGCTGCTTCAGAACGCAGTGGTGCGCGATGCTTTCGGTATGCCGCCGCTGATGACGGGGGCAGTGGCGGCCGGCGCTCCGGCGGCGGGTGAGCAGGCCGCAGAAACGCCGGTCACCGGGATGCCGGCCGGCGGCTCTCACGCTTCGGCGCTGCGCCTGGTGGCGACGCCCGATCCGGCGCTGGCGCGCAGCGTCAGCCGCTGCGGAGGATGAAGGACGCGATGACGAGCTTCGACCGGCTGGCGGCGAAACCGCTGTTCCTGTGCAGTTTCCGTTCATTCTTCCTCGCCACCGCGCTGTATGGCGTCGCGCTGCTGCTCGGCTGGCTGGGCTTTCTCGCCACCGGCATCGGCCTGCCCGAGGTGCCGGGCGGCCCGATCGTCTGGCATGCGCACGAACTGATGTTCGGCTTCGGCCTTGCCGCCGTCGCCGGCTTCGTGCTGACTGCGGTGCCCGAGTTCACCGCGACGCCGGCTTTCGGGCGGCGGGTGACGCTCGCCCTGCTGCTGTGCTGGGCGGCGGCGCGTCTGGCGTTCTGGCTGTCCGGCGTGCTGGGCGCAGGGGGGGCCGTGCTCGCTGCCTTGCTCAACAGCGGCTTCATGGCGGCGATCGTCGTGCTGGTGGCGCCGCGCCTGTGGCGCGACCCGGAACGGCGCCACCTGTCCTTCCTGTGGGGGCTGGCGGCGATGTGGCTGGTGGTCGGCGGCTTCCACGCCGACGTGCTGCGCGGGCTGTATCCGATGCGCTGGGTGCTGGCCGGCGCCGGCGTGATGATGGTGCTGATCGTCGTTGCGATGAGCCGGGTGTCGATGCGCATCGTCAACGACGCGCTGGACGCCGAGCGCCTGCGCCGCGCGGCGGCGCAGGGCGATGCGATGGCCGGCGAACGGCCGCGCTTCCCCGGCGAGGACGACGATGAACTGCCCGCCTACCGTGCCCGGCCGCCGCGGCGCAATCTCGCCGTGTTCGGCATCGCCGCCCACACGCTGGCGGAGTTCGCATTGCCGGGTTCGCCGATCGCCGGCTGGATCGCGCTGGCCGCGGCCGCGGCGGTGCTGAACCTGCTCAACGACTGGCACGTCGGCCGCGCGCTGCTGACGCGCTGGGCCTTCATGCTGTACGCGGTGTACTGGATGATGGCGCTCGGCTACGGGTCGATCGGCCTGTCCCTGCTCGGCGTCGCGGTGGCGCCCAGCGCCGGCCTGCACCTGCTGACGGTCGGCGCGATGGGCCTGTCGATCTTCGGCGTGCTGTGCATCGCCGGACGCACCCACTCCGGCTACGAGCTCGATATGCGGCCATGGGTGCCGGTCGCCGCACTGGCGATCGGCACGGCGGCGCTGGCGCGTGCGGCGGCGGGTCTGCCCGGGATGCCGGCGGCCGGGCTGCAGGCGGCGAGCGTGGCCGCCTGGGCGCTGGGCTATGGCCTCGCCGCCGTCTTCCTCGGCGCGGTGTTCCTGCGGCCGCGGCCGGACGCCGGCACGGGCTGCGAGGAACCGATGGAGGAAGGCGCATGAGGCTTTGATCTGCGCCAGAACGCCAGCGGCTGAGGGGCGCGGACTTTCCCGCTCAGCGAGCGGCTGCGGTTCACGATCGAGACTTTCGGCGAGGAGCATGCCGGCCCGGATCGCCAGGCCGGGCTGCGCTACCGGATCGCCGATGGCGTCAAGGTTTCGGGCGCGGTCGGGCGCGGCAATGACCGCAACATCGCCAATGTCGGCGTGGCGTGGGAATTCTGAACGCGGGCCAGCCGTTTTGAGCGGAGTTGACGTGTGTCATTGCTGCCCGCTGCAAGGGGCGTAAAGTGATTTTGCAAATGGATCGGGTTCATGTAGCCAGCCGAGTTCGCCAGCCAACACCCTCCATGTGGATTCATTACGAAAGCGGGGCCTTGGCCCATTGGCGTGGCGATGCCTGCAGTACATGGAAGGGCTGGAGATTGAAATGCCGGAGTTCGAAGAGTTGCGCGTCTTTCTGTGTGATGTGCGTATCGCCCATCACATTCGCGGGCGCATCCGGCTGAAGCTGGAGAGCCGCTCGGTGTCCATCGACGTGCCGCGTGCGCAGGCGCGCGAATTCCAGTCCCTGCTCGACCGCATTCCCGGCGTCGCTTCGGTGCAGGTCAATCTGCTGGCGCGATCCTGCACCGTGCATTACGACCCCGCAGTGATTCCCGAGCGGGCCTGGGTCGATCTGCTGGGCGGCGTCGACTCGGAGGCCGCGGCGATTCTCGAACGCATATTGCACGATGCCTATCTGGAGGCCGGCAATGCAAAACTATGACGAACTGATCCTGCGCACGCAGCGCATCGACCCGGCGGCGCCGTTCCCCGTGGCACACCAGGCGGTCAGGATCGCGCTCTACGACGAATATGCCGCCCGCAGTTTCTATGCGCGCGTGGTCGAGTCCTTCGGCGAGCGGGCGCCGTTCTCCAACGTGTTGCGCTCGGAAGAACAGCATGTGACGGCCTTGCTGGGCTTGTGCGAACGCTTCGGCATTCCGCGTCCGCTCGATCCCTTCCCGCGGGAATCCACCGTCGAGCCGACCTGGCTGGCGAACTGCCAGCGCGCCGTCGCCGGCGAAATCGCCAACGTGCAGATGTATGCCTGGCTGCTGAGCCAGGTCGCCGAGCCGGAAGTGCGCAGGGTGTTCCAGAACCTGCAGGCAGCGGCGCTGCAGCATCATCTGCCCGTCTTCCGCCAGGCCGCGGTCGCGGCGCAGACGCAGGAAAGCTACCACGCCGCGCACGGCATCTCGCCGCAGCAGGCCTATGTGCGCCACGGCCCGCTGTCCGATTTTCTCGAACGTGCCTTCTCGCAGCTCGGGCCTTATGCCGGGCCGCTCGGCATCTTCAGTCCGCTTCTGCGCAATGCGCACCCCGCCATGCTGGCCGGCATGGTGACGGGGGGCGCAGGAGTCTATCTGTGGAAGACCAGGACCGGCCGTCATCGCAAGGAGGACTGACATGTTCCCGCTATTACCTTTCGTCGCCGGCGTGCTGACCGGTGCAGTTGCCCTCCGCCTGATCAGGACCGACAAGACCAAGGCGGGCGTCGAGGCCGGCGTGGAGAAGGCCCGTGCCGGCATGGAAAAGGCACAGGACACGCTGCGTGGCGCCGCAGTGTCCAGCCTGGAAGCGATCGAGAATGCCTCGGCGCGTGCGCGCAAGCGCCTGACCGCCGAAGAAGCGGTAGCAGATGAAGAAGTTGCGGCAGCCGATGCCGGGGCAGCCCCTGCGGTGGCAGCAGCCGATGCTGCATCGGAGCAGGCCGGGAAGCCGGCCCCGGCGCGCAGGAAGCGTGTGCCGCGCGCTGCGGCCAAGCCGAAGAAGGCAAAGGCCACTCCCGCAGCACGCGCTGAAGCCGAGCCCGGCGCAGCCGGGGAGGACGCCGGATCATGAGAAACGCGATCATGCCCTATGGCGTGGTGCCGATTGGCGTGCCGCTTCGCGCCAGCGGGGCGACCTTCGTGCAGGGTTTCGTTGCCGGGGGCTGCCTGTCGGCCTTCCAGGACCGCCCTGCGCAGCTTTCGTCGCCCTCGCCGGCCGAACTGAAGCGGGTGCTGCGCCATGCGCTGCAGGGCGGCACTGCACTGGCTGCCGGCACCCGGGCCGCAGCCGCGGTCCGTCAACGGAATTACACCGGCGCGCTGGCCGCCGCCGCGGTCGGTGCGGCTGGCGTGCTGATCATCGAACGATTGCTGCGCGACGGCGCGCAGGCCGAACAGGAGAAGCAAGATGGCTAAGAAGAACAAGCACTGCCGCGGCAGGAAGGCGATGCAGAACGACGCCTGGCCGGGCCAGTACGGCCAGCCGCCCAATGCGCAGTACGGCCCGAATGGCCAGCATGGTCCTCAGTACGGTCAATATGGCCAGCAGTACGGAGCACCGTCCTGGGGGCAGTACGGCATGGCGAGCGGCCTGCCGGGCGGCATGGAAGCCGGCTTCGCCCAGGGTTTCGCCCAAGGCATGGGCCCGCTGCCCCAGCAGGCGGCTGCCGATGGCGGTTTCCTGCAGAACATGCCGGCCTTCCTGCGTACCGGCAATACCGAGCAGTTCCTGCTCGGCGCGCTGATCGGCGCGGCCGCGGCCTGGGTGCTGAGCGACGAGGAACTGCGCGGCAAGATCGTGAAGTCGGCGATGAAGCTGTATTCCGGCGTGGCCGGCGGCTTCGAGGAGATGAAGGAGCAGATGGCCGACATCCGCGCCGAAGTCGAAGCGGAGCGCCACGGAGACGCATGATGGATGCAGGCTGGATGTCCGCGCTCGAACCGGTCCACGCCACGCGTGGCCGGGCGCGCTGGCGCTACACCTGCCGCAAAGGGGCGCCGCTGGAAGCGCGCGCGATCGTGCGGGCGGTGGAGGCCATCGCCGGCGTCAGCAAGGCGCGGGTCAATCCGGCCGCCCGTTCGCTGGTGGTCGAGTTCGATCCGGCCGCCACTACGGCCGACCGCATCGCGCTCGACATCCTGCGCATGGCGCCGCTGCGGCGCCATGCGCAGGGCGACGAACCCAGCGCCGCGCCGGTGGCGCTGAGCGCGGCCACGCTGCTCGCCACCCGCTCGCTGCAGCCGGGGCTGCAGGCACCGGTGGCGGTGGGCACGGCGATCCCGCTGCTCGGCGAGGCGGTCGACGACTTCCTCGAAAAGGGCGTGACTTCGCACGTGCTCGAAGCGATGGCGGTGGCGATCTCGATCGGGCGCAAGGACTATTTCGCGGCGAACATGACCTCCTTCCTGCTCGCGCTGGGCGAGTACCTGGAAGCCTCGATCGAGCGCCGCTCCGACGAGTTGCTCAAGCATCTGCTGAAGCCGGACGTGGGCGAGGTCTGGGTCGAGCGCGACGGCGTGGAGAAGCAGCTCGACGCCGCCGAAGTGCGGGTGGGCGATACCGTCATCGCCGCCACCGGGCGGGTGATTCCGGTCGATGGCACGGTGCTGGGCGGCGAGGCGATGGTCAACGAGGCGACGATGACCGGCGAAAGCGTGCCGGTCGCGCGCCGCCGCGGCGACACGGTGCTGTCGGGCACGCTGGTCGAGGAAGGCCGCCTGCGCATCTATGCCGAACGGGTCGGAGCCCAGGCCGCGGCGGCGCGGATCGCGGATTTCGTCGAGCATTCGCTGGCGGCCAAGAGCGCCACCCAGCTCGAAGCCTCGCGCATGGCCGACCGCCTGGTGCCGATGGTGCTCGGCCTGGCCGGCGCTACCTGGCTGGTGTCGGGCGACTGGCAGCGGGTGGCGGCGGTGCTGCAGGCCGACTATTCCTGCGCGCTGAAGCTGTCGACGCCGGTCGCCTTCAAGGCCGCGATGTACGAGGCCGGCAAGTCGGGCATGCTGGTCAAGGGCGCGAAGGCGCTCGAACGCTTGGCCGAGGCCGACACTTTCGTCTTCGACAAGACCGGCACGCTGAGCACCGGCAAGCTCGAAGTGACCGACTCGGTCGCCTTCAAGCCGGGCTATTCGCCCGAAGACCTCATCAACCTGGCGGCGTCGGTGGAAGAGCACTACTTCCATCCGCTCGCGCTGGCGGTGGTCGAGGCTTCGCGCCGGCTGGATCATCCGCAGCACTTCGATCACAAGGAGGTCGAGTTCATCGTCGCCCACGGCGTGGCCAGCATCATCGACGGGCGGCGCATCGTCGTCGGCTCGCGCCATTTCGTCGAGGACGACGAAGGCATCGGCACGCAGGCGCATCGCGACACCATCGAGCGCCTGCACTTGGACGGCAAGACCCTGCTCTACATCGGTTTCGGCGGCGAACTGCTCGGCGTCATCGCCTTGCGCGACAGCCTGCGCGCCAACAGCGCCGCCACCGTCCGGCGGCTGCGGCGCTTGGGCGTGAAGCGGGTGCTGATGCTCACCGGCGACCATCCCGAGCGCGCCCGGGCGATGGCCGGCGAACTGGGGCTGGACGAATTCCACGCCGGGCTGATGCCCGAGGACAAGGCCCGCATCCTGCAGGAGCTGGCAGCCCGGGGCGCGCGCATCGCCTTCGTCGGCGACGGCGTCAACGATGCGCCGGCGCTGAGCGGTGCGCACGTCGGCATCTCGATGCACAACGGCGCCGACGTCGCCCGCCTGGCGTCCGACGTCGCGCTGCTCGAGGACGACATCGCGCGGGTGGCGGACGCGAAGGCGCTGTCGATCGCCACCCAAAGGCTGATCGACAGCAATTTCAAGCTCACCGTCGGCCTCAACACGTCGATCCTGTCGGCCGCCGCTTTCGGCTGGCTGACGCCGGTGGCGGCCTCGGCGCTGCACAACGGCAGCACCATCGCCATCCTGCTGCGCGCATTGGCCGGTGCCGGCCTGCCGCGCGGCCGCCGCACGGGCAAGGCACTGCCGCGCGAAAGAAAGGTGCCGGCATGAATGGCCCCGACCGTTCCCGCGCCTTTCCGCTGGCGATGGCGAGCGAAGGCGAGCCCGTCCGGGTGGTCGGCATCCTGGGCGGTTCGTCGATGGCGCTGCGCGTGGCCGAGCTGGGCCTGAACGTCGGCAGCGAGCTGGTCGTGCGCCAGCGCCAGGGCAGCGGGCTGGTCGTCGGCCGCGGCGAGACGCGCTTCGCGCTCGGCGGCGGCATGGCACACAAGATTCTGGTGGCGCGGATCGAGGACCGATAGCGGTCCGGAGCCGACGTGATGACGAAATAAGTCGAGGGCAGTGCCCGGCGCCGTGAGGCCAGGCAAGGTATTCGTCGTTTTGAATGCAAATCAGTATGAAGCGCGCTGCGCAGATTCGATTGGAGTGAATCAGATGATGCTCAAACAACTCGCGGTGGGCGACCGCGCCAAGGTGTCCGGTTTTGCCGAGGCGGGCAGCCCCTATCGCCGCAAGCTGCTGTCGATGGGCCTGACGCCGGGGGCGGAGCTGCAGGTGGTGCGGGTCGCGCCGATGGGCGATCCGGTCGAGATCCGGGTGCGCGGCTTCGCCCTGACCCTGCGCAAGGGCGAGGCGGACGCGTTGATGGTGGAGAGGCTGTGATGAAAAACGAACATGTCATCGCCCTGGTGGGCAATCCGAACTGCGGCAAGACCACGCTGTTCAACGCGCTGACCGGCTCGCGCCAGCGTGTCGGCAACTGGCCCGGCGTGACGGTCGAGAAGAAAAGCGGCGAATACCGCCACGACGGCCTGCACTTCGAGGTCGTCGATCTGCCCGGCACCTATTCGCTGGACGTCGTCGACCGCGAAGTCTCGCTCGACGAGAGCGTGGCGCGCGACTACGTCCATGGCGGCGAGGCGGAACTGGTCATCAACATCGTCGATGCGTCCAACCTCGAGCGCAACCTCTACCTGAGCACCCAGCTCGCCGAAATGCGGGTGCCGTTGCTGGTGGTGCTCAACATGGTCGATGTCGCTCGCGACAAGGGGCTGCGCATCGATGCCGAAGCGCTGTCGCGCCGCCTGGGCTGCCCGGTGGTGCCGGTGGTCGCTTCCGAAGGCGAGGGCGTGGATGCGCTGAAGACGGCGATCCGCAATGCGGTGAAGGCCCGCCGGCCGGCGAGCGCGAAAGTGGACTATCAACCCGAACTGGAGCAGGCCATCGCCGCGCTGGCGCCGAAACTCGAAGCGGCGGCACAGGCCGCGGGCACCTCGCCGCGCTGGCTGGCGGTACGGCTGCTCGAAGGCGACGATCTGGCGCGCACGGCGGCGGGCAAGGAGCTGGCTGCCGAAGCCGGGCGGCTGGGCGGCGACCTGGGCGAAGACCTCGACATCATGGTGGCGGATGCGCGCTACGGCCTCGCCAACCGGATCGCCGGCGAAACGCTGACGGTCAGCGGCCGGGTCGGTCGCGACCTCACCGACCGTATCGACCGCATCGTGCTGAACCGCGCGCTCGGCGTGCCGATCTTCCTGCTGATGATGTACCTGATGTTCCTGTTCACGATCAACATCGGCGGTGCCTTCATCGACTTCTTCGACCAGTTCACCGGCGCGCTGCTGGTCGACGGCCTGTCCGAGCTGCTGGACGGCCTCGGCGTGCCGCAGTGGCTGACCGTGCTGCTGGCGCAGGGCATCGGCGGCGGCATCCAGGTCGTCGCCACCTTCATCCCGATCATCGGCTTCCTGTTCCTGTTCCTGTCGGTGCTGGAGGATTCCGGCTACATGGCGCGCGCGGCCTTCGTCATGGACCGCTTCATGCGCTGGGTCGGGCTGCCGGGCAAATCCTTCGTGCCGCTGATCGTCGGTTTCGGCTGCAACGTGCCGGCGATCATGGCGACGCGCACGCTGGAGCACCGCCGCGACCGGCTGATGACGATCGCGATGGCGCCCTTCATGTCCTGCGGCGCGCGCCTGCCGGTGTATGTGCTGTTCGCCGCCGCCTTCTTCCCTCAGGGTGCGCAGAACGTGGTGTTCGGGCTGTACATCGTCGGCATCGCGGTGGCGGTGCTGACCGGGCTGGTGCTGCGCCACACGCTGCTGAAGGGCGAACCGACGCCTTTCATCATGGAACTGCCGCCCTACCACCTGCCGACCGTCCGCGGCGTGCTGATCCATGCCTGGGAGCGGCTGATGGGCTTCGTCGTGCGCGCCGGGCGGGTGATCGTGCCGATGGTGCTGGTGCTGAACGTGCTCAACGCGGTCGGCACCGACGGCAGCTACGGCAACGAGGACAGCGATGCCTCGGTGCTGGCCGCGGTCGGGCGCAACATCACGCCGGCGTTCGCGCCGATGGGCCTGACCGAGGAGAACTGGCCGGCCGCGGTCGGCATCTTCACCGGCGTGCTGGCCAAGGAAGCGGTGGTGGGCACGCTGGACGCGGCCTACTCGGCGCTTGCCGCCAAGGATGCCGGCGAAGATGCGGACGAGGAGGAGCCTTTCGACCTGGGCGCCAGCATCGCCGCGGCTTTCGCCACCATTCCCGAGAACCTGGCCGATGCGCTGGGTTCCTGGGCCGACCCGATGGGGCTGGATGTCGGCGACCTCAGCGACGAGGCTGCGGTGGCCGAGGCGGTGGACCAGGACGTGTCGGCCGGCACCTTCGGCGCGATGGCGGCCCGCTTCGACGGCGCCGCCGGGGCCTTCGCCTACCTGCTGTTCATCCTGCTGTACTTCCCCTGCACGGCGGCGATCGCGGCGATCTACCAGGAATCGGGCGCGCGCTGGACGGTGTTCGTCGCGGCCTGGACGACGGGCCTGGGCTACGGCCTGGCAACGATCTATTACCAGGCGGCGACCTGGGCGCAGCACCCGGGCGCCTCGCTGGCGTGGATCGGCGGCATCGCCGCCTGCTTCGCGCTCGCCTTGTGGTCGCTGCGGCGCTACGGTGCGCGCGAGGACGGCGGCCTACCGCTGCCGCAACAGGTTTGAGGAGGCCGAGATGATGCTGTCCCGACTCAGTACCTATCTGCGCGAGCGGCGCCGGGCCAGCGTGGCCGACATGGCGCTCGCGCTGGAAAGCACGCCCGAGGCGCTCGGGCCGATGCTGGACACGCTCGAGCGCAAGGGGCGCGTGCGCAGGATCGATGGCGAACCGGGCTGCGGTTCGACGTGCTGCAAATGCGACCCGGCGACGGTGGCGCTGTACGAGTGGGCCGGCGCCGCGGCGACGCAAGCGGCGGGCGTCGGACGGTCCGGGGCGCGTCAGCCCGGCCCCGGCTGAGGGGCGGATCGTGGTGGTCGCGCCTGCGGCGCCGGTGCTGGTCGTGATCGGCATCCACCGCGAGGAACTCGTCTTCGGCCGCGAAGTGGCGGCCGGGCTGGCGCCGGACGAGGCCGAGGTGCTGGAAATCCCCGACGGGTTGTCGGGGCGCCGGCCGCGGCCGGACCAGTGCTTCCGCTACGGTCTGGCGCACGAGGCCTTGTACCTGCAGCTGCTGCCCCATGTGCTCGGCCGCCACAGGCTGCTGGTCGATCTGCATGCCGGCATCGACCGCGACGGCCCCTGTGCCGACCTCATGTGCGGCGATGCGGTGCTCGCCGAGCGGCTGCAAGCCCGGCTTCATGAATCGACCGGCGCACCGGCGGCAGGTGTTCCGGTGGCCGCCGGTGTGCCGATGGCGGGCGTGCGCGTGATCCGGCTCGGCTCGTCGGACGCCGTGCCTACCCGTACCGTGATCCCGGAACGGATCTGGCATAACCCGGCCTTTCTCTACCTCTGCATGGAAATCTACCTGCCCGACGATGGTAGCGCGCGGCCGCAGGCGGTGGCGTTGGCAAGGCGCTTGATCGGCCTTGCCGCGCAGTGTGTCGTTTGCGGTGGCGACGCCGTGGCCGCGCCGGACTGTAGCTGTTGAATGCCGCCGCCTGCGCGTCAGCGCAGCAGGTGGCGGCGATGCACGCCGAGATGCACGCCCAGGCAGGCGACGAACATGCCGCCGGTGACGGCATGCCAGCGCTTGTTGCCGGCGGCGGCCAGCGCCAGCGAGGTGGCGAGGCTGCCCATCATGCCGATCTTGGCGCAGCGGTTCACCTGCATCCGCAGCGAGCGCGTGCCGGCGGGGCGCTGCGGTACCGCGAGCGCTGCATCGATCAGCGCATCGATGTCGTTCTCGAGCCGGATCGGATCGGTCCTGTCCGGTGAATAGTGCAGCACGATGCTGCCGGCCGCGGCATTCGGTTCGACGACGACCACGCCGTCCACGCGCTTCAGCTCGGTTTCGATCCGGGACAGACGGGCACGATTGCGCAGCGCCTTGTCACGGATGCGGATGCGCCCCGGCAGCGAGGAGACGACGCGGCTCATCGGTGGTCTCCACGATCGTCTGGTGTTTCGCCTGGGCGGCGGTCAGGCTGCGGGCAGGGCTTACGGGATTGCGGGCGCATGGGCATCGGCTCGGAAAACCGTTCAGGAATCAGCAAGTCGGCGACTATAACCCAATAATGAGAATCGGACTTGTTATGTTTCCACCCAGAGGCGCAGCAGGTTGTGGTAATGGCTGGTCAGCGCCACGGTCTCGGGCGTCTCGCCGAGCTGCGCGCGCAGGCGCTGGATGTTCATGTCGAGGTCGAACAGCAGATTCCGCTTCCAGTCGTCGCGCACCATGCTCTGCGTCCACAGGAAGGAGCAGACGCGCACGCCCGCGGTGACGGGCTCGACCCGGTGCAGGCTGGTCGAGGGGTAGAGGATCATGTCGCCGGCCGGCAGCCGGGCGCGGTGGGTGCCATAGGTGTCCTCGACCACCAGGTCGCCGCCTGTGTATTCGTCGGGTGCGGCGAAGAACAGCGTCGCCGACACGTCGGTACGCACGATCTGGCCGCTGCCCGGCGCCTGGCGGATGGCGTTGTCGACATGGTTGCCGAAGTGCTCGCCGCCTTCGTAGCGGTTGAAGAAGGGCGGCAGCAGCTGGCGCGGCAGCGCGGCGGAGACGAACAACGGGTTGCGCATCAGCGCGGCGGTGACGATGCTGCGCAGGCGGCCGAGCGCCGGCGCATGCTCGGGCAGCTGCCGGTTGCGCTTGACCTGGGCCGCCTGTGCGCCGGCGGTGGCCAGGCCGTCCGCCCAATCCGCCGTCGCCAGCAGTTGCCTGCACTCGTCGAGTTCGCCGGGCGTCAGGACTTCGGGAACATGCAGCATCATCGCGGGAATTCCTCGGAAAATGAAAAAACCGCCCGCCAGTGAAGCCGGGCGGGCGGCAAGGAGAGCCGCTTCAGAACTGGAAGTTCGCCGACAGCAGGGCCGAACGCGGCGTGCCCGGCGTGTAGCGGGCGCCGTTGTTGTTCATCGACGCCACGTACTTCTTGTCGGTGAGGTTGTATACGTTCAGCTGCAGCGAGACGTTCTTGCTGATCTCGTAGGATGCCATCGCGTCATACACCCAGTAGTCGTCGACCTCCGGCATGTTGGTGGTGGCGGTGGCATCGTTGGACGAGCGCAGCATCGAATCGACGTAGCGCGCGCCGCCGCCGACGGTCAGGCCGAAGGGCAGGCGATAGGTGGTCCACGCGGTGAAGCTCAGCTCCGGCGACCACTGCACCGCGTTGCCCTGCTGGCTGGTGCTGCCTTCCTCGACTTCGGTCTTCATCCTGGCCAGTCCGGCCGATACTTGCCATGCCGGCGTGATCGCGCCGACCAGGCCCAGCTCGATGCCCTTCACCGTCTTCTTGCCCCATTGGGTGACGTCGCCGGTGACCGGGTCGGTCTGGGTGAGGTCGTTCTTGTTCTCGGTGCGGTAGATCGCGGCAGTGAAGGCGAGGCGTTCGTCGAGCAGGTCCCACTTGGTGCCGAGTTCGATGGTGCGCGCTTCCTGCGGGTCCATGTTGGGGTTGTTGATGCCGGTGGCGCTGAGGGTGAAGTTCGAGCCGCCCGGCGGCTGCTTCGACGTGGCGTAGGCGGCATAGATGCTGCCGTTGGCCGCCGGCTTGTACAGCGCGCCGACTTTCCAGCTCGTCAGCGTGTCCTTGGCGTCGATGTTCAGCGGCACCAGGGTGCCGACCGGCAGCGCGGGATGGCTGGTCGCGGTCGAGGCGACGACGTTGCGGGCTTCGGTGCGGTAGCGGTCGAGGCGCACGCCGGCGGTGAATTGCCAGCGCTCGCCGAGCTTGGCGGTGTCGAACAGGTAGGCGCCGATGGTGGTCGTCTCGCCGTCGGCCTTGCGTCCGTCCGTGCCCAGGTCGTAGTTGCTGACCGGATCGTGGCGGCTGGGATCGTACAGATTGCCCGGCACCATGCTGCCGGCGCCGACCAGGGTCTTGGTCAGCTGGCGCTCGTGGATGAACTCCAGGCCGGCGCTCAGCGAGTGCGCCAGTGGGCCGGTGCTGAATTCGGTCGTCAGGTTGGTCTGGTTGGTCAGCAGTTCGTTTTCCTGCCACTTGGTCTGGCGGCTGCGGGTCACCGTCCATGTTTCGGGGTTGTTGACGTTGCCCGCGTTGATGCCGTTCGGATTGGTGGCGCTGGAATTCGCGCTGCCGGGCGCGGTCAGCAGCAGTTCATGCCGCACCTTGCCCCAGCGCGAGGTGTTGCGCACCGTGGTGCCGGGCGCGATGTCGTGCTCGACCTTGACGGTGAACATGTCCAGGCTGACGTCCTCGAAATCGTGCTTCGAGCCGTAGAAGTTCTCGGTGTCGACCTTGCGCGCACCGATGCCGGCGGCGGCCAGCGCGGCGTTGTAATAGCCCTTCAGGCCGACCGTCGGGATGCCGCCGTCGGGTACGTTGTCCTGCTCGACATGCAGGTAGGACAGCGTGGTGCGGGTCGGCGTGTCGAGGCCGAAAGCGATCGAGGGTGCGATGCCCCAGCGCTTGCTTTCCACATGGTCGCGGCCGGCGACGCCGCCGTCCTGCTTCATGACGTTGAGGCGGAAGGCCGAGGTTTCGCCCAGTTGCCGGTTCATGTCGGCGGTCATGCGCAGGTTCTCGGCGCTGCCGTAGCTGATGCTGCCGCTCAGCGCGTTGTCGGCGAAGGGCGACTTGGACGACAGGTTGACGTAGCCGGACGGCGCGCCGCGGCCGTTGTCGGCGCCGACCGCGCCCTTGGATATCTCGATCTGCTCGACGTTGAAGGTGTCGCGGCCGAAGTTGCCGAGGTCGCGCACGTTGTCGATGAACACGCTGCCCGAAGTATCGAAGCCGCGCATGAAGATGTTGTCCTTCTGGTTACTGTTGCCGCCTTCGCCGAGCAGCATGGTGATGCCCGGGGTGTTGCGCAGTGCTTCGGTCAGCGAAGTGGCCTGCTGTTCGCGGAGGATTTCCTTCTTGATCACGGTGATGGTCTGCGGCGTGTCGACCAGCGGCTGGGTGAACTTGGGCGAGGACACCGTGTCGGCCTTGTAGGTCTGTTCGCCGCTGGCGGTGACTTCGACTTTCGGCAGCGTGGGCGTCTGGGCGGCCTGCTGGGCCGCGGCGGTGCCGGGCAGGGCCAGGGCGAGAAGGGTGAGGGCGGTGGTCTGATGCAGGCGCGGCTGCTGCGGCAAGGTGTGTTTCTGGCTCTCGATGTGGGCCATGGAGTATCTCCGTCAGTGGGGGCAGGAAGTAAACGCTGGCTGGCTTCCTGGCCGGGAGATATCCGGTTGGGTGGCTGGCTATTTTGTGGAAGCGAATAATAACGATTATTGTTTTCGAAACAAAATAAAATTTATTGAACTTTTTGAGATGTTGTCGGGATACAACAATGCCCCGCTGTCGGCGTTGATGCAGGAAACGAGGCGGCCCCCGCGGCCGGGCACTTCCTCCATGAAGGGAGAAAGTGCCCGGCCGCGGGGGCCGCTCGGGGCAGACCCGGTCGGAGAGACCGGATCAGGTTCAGGGAAGCAGCTTCTCGATTCCGCTCAGATAAGCCCTGCCGTAGTCGATGACGGCTTCGCGGTCCAGGCCTTCGCTGGCGAAGTGCATGTCGGTGACGATCTTGTGCAAGCCCTTGGCCTCGTCGCCGAGCGCCAGCAGCGCGTCTTCGAGCGTGTAGCTCAGACTGTGGACGTCATGGATGTCGTATTCGCCCATTTCACCGTCCAGCAGTTCCTTCAGCTTGGCGTTGGTCTCGCGCAGAATGGCGATCGTCTCGTCCTTCGATTCGCCCTTCTTGGCTTCGTAGTGGTTGACGCGCGGTGCGGCGTCCTCGGCGTGCACGGGCAGGCTGCCCAGCGTGCCGAAAGCGGCGAGGGCGAGAATGGCGAAGCTTTGCTTGATCATGCTTTCTTCCTTGTCGTCGAGTTGAATGGAATCCCCGGCATGACGGCTGCAGCGGTCCGTCATGTTCAATAGATGTCGCGGCGGTAGCGGCCTTCGTGCGCCAGCCGTTCCAGGCGCTCGGAGCCGAGGATGGCCAGGAGGGTTTCATGTACCGCCGGACCCATGCCCACGGCGTTGCCGCAGACGTAGATCGCCGCGCCGCCATCGACCCATGCGCGCACGGTGTCGGCGGCGCCGGCGAGGCGGTTCTGCACGTATTCCGCCGGTTCGTCGCGCGAATATACGCGATCGCAGCGGGCCAGCAGGTCCTGCCGTTCGAGCGCCTCGATTTCCGCGCCGTGGAAGTCGTCGAAAGCCTTGTTGCGCTCGCCGAAGATCAGCCAGTTGCGGCCGTCATTGCGGCGGGCGCGCAGGCGCAGATGGGCGAGCAGGCCGGCGAGGCCGGTGCCGTTGCCGATCAGGATCAGCGGCCGCCCGGCATTGTCGCCGATGCGGAAGTTGGGATGGGGACGGATGCGTCCGCGCAGCACCGGCACCGTACCCGAAGTGTCGGTCAGCTGTGCGGACATCAGGCCTGGATTGCCGTCCGGTCCGCGTACCCGGCGCACCAGCAGATGGACGGCACCGTCCTCGGGCAGCGAGGCGATCGAGTAGTCGCGTGGCGGGCTGCCCTCGCCCGACGGGTGCAGTTGCAGCAGGTCGCCCGCCTGCCAGTCGGGCAGCGGAACGGGGCGGGCGTCCGGCCCGTCGCTGTCGACCGCTTCCAGCTCGACGTGCCAGGCAGGTTCGCCGGCGCTGCCGGGGTTGAGGTGGCGCTGGTTGCGCAGGCGCCAGAAGCCGAGCGCCGGCAGGGCGCTTTCGGGCAGTTCGGCGAGGCCGGCGAAGGCGGCCAGGCGGTGGCGCCAGGTGGCGAGCGCATCGCCGTCGGCACGATCGATGTCGATGCGCGGGAACATCGGCGTGGCGCCGCAGGCTTCCAGCCAGGCGTCCAGGCGGCGGCCGAAGCCGCAGTAGTTCGTATAAGTGGCGTCGCCGAGGGCGAGGAGGCCGTAGCGAAGCTCGGCCAGCGACGGCTCCAGCTCCATCGTGCGCTTGACGAAACGTGCCGCATTGTCCGGCGCGTCGCCTTCGCCGCAGGTGCTGGCGATGAACAGGGCCTGGCGGCAGGCTTTCAGGCCGGCGGCGTCGAGCGCGTCGAGCGCGCACAGGCGCACGCCGACGCCGGTCGATTCCAGCGCCGTGGCCGCTTCCTCGGCCAGTTCGCGGCCGAAGCCGCTCTGGCTGGCGAAAGCCACCAGTACCGCGTCGGCGCCGCTTGCATTGTGCGCGGCGGCGCGCTTGCGATGGCCGTGCCAGATCCGCAGGCAGAAGGCCGCGTAGGCGGCGATCACGCCCGCGGCCGGGCCGATGCGGCTGATTTCGAGACTGCTTATCATCTGCATTCAGGCGGCCCGCCGGCGAGCGGCGGGCCGGCCCCGATCATTGCGCCAGCACTTCCAGCGTGGTGACGTAGGACAGGCGGCGCTCGACGTTTTCCATCGTCTCGCTCTTGCCGGTGACGCCGGCCTTCAGGTAGTACATGCCGGGGTGCTGCCAGGTGTGGCTGATCTGGCCGTCGGCATTGGTGGTGAGGGTGATCTTTTCCAACTGGTCGCGGTAGCGGGTGCCGGCACGGATCATCTCCACTTCGATGCCGGCGGCGGGCTTGCCGTCGACGACGAAGGTGAACACCGCCGGCGAGCCCTCGTACAGGTCGTTCGGATGGGTGACCGGCACCAGCTCGAGGCCCTGGCCGGTCGGCTTGACGTCGGTCGGGCGGCCGACGGTGACGAAGGTCTCGAGGCGCGACACGCTTTCGCGGATCGTCAGTTCATCGGCCTTGGCCGGCACTTTGTCCGCCATTTCGGCCTGGGGACCGCGCCAGCGCTTGGTTTCGCCGCCTTCCTTCCAGCTCGCCATCATGCTGGCATTGGCGATCGCCAGGCGGTAGGTGCCGGCCGCCTGCAGGTTGGCGTCGAACACCGTGCGCAGCTTGCCCTGCACCATGCTTTCGGGTTCGACCTTGCTGCCGTCGGCGGCGGTGATGGAGAGGTTGTCGCGGATGCCCAGCGGACGGTAGTTGAAATAGAAAATGTCGTTTGACACGGCCGCGTCGATGGTGATGTAGCCGGGGCTCGACAGCACGGTGGAGGACGGCAGCAGCCAGAATTCGTGCGCCTGCGCGGCCGGCACGGCGGCGGCAAGGGCGAGGGCGGCAACAGCGAAGTGCTTGTTCAGTTTCATGGGATTTCTCTCCTCGGGTCGGATGGCGGATGGATCAGGGCTTGAGCTGGACGGCGATGGTGCCGAGTTCGTGCTCGCCGCGCACTTCGTTGCGGGTGGCCGAAGCGGGCGGCCATTGCAGCGGCACGGTCACGACTTCGCGGCCGCCGTGCTCGCGCGAGGCTTCGACGACGAGGCGGTACTCGCCGGCCGCCAGCTTGCCGAGCGGCACCTGGCCTTCGGTGAAGCTGAGCTTGTGCACGCCGGGGTTGCGGGTGGCGGCGGTCACGCCGTCGACCGGCTGCTCCAGGTCGCGGCCGGTGCGGCGCCACCACAGGCGCATGTCCTTCAGCCACTTGGCACCTTCGGCGTTGCGCATCTTGACGTCGTACCACACGGCCAGGTTGGCGGCGACCGAGTTGTCCGGGCGCTCCAGCCAGGCGGCGACGTAGGGGCGGCGGTAGTCCGACACGTCGATGCGCGGCAACTCGATCTCGACCTCGATGCCGGCGGCGAACGCGGAGCTCGCCGCGAGCAGGCCGACGGCGAGGAACAGGGGTTTGTGCATGGGTGACTCCAGGGCGGGGTTAATGGACGAAAAGCAGGATGAGCACGGTGGGCAGTACGATGCCGAGCCCGACGACGGGCCATACCGAGGCACGGTTGGCGGCATGGACCTGCAGGATCAGCAGGCCGGTGACCGAGAACACCACACAGGCCACGGCGAAGATGTCGATGAACCAGCTCCAGGCCTCGCCGGAATTGCGCCCCTTGTGCAGGTCGTTGAGCCAGGCGATCCAGCCGCGGTCGGTGAGCTCGTATTCCGCTTCGGCGCCCTGCAGGTCGAGGCGCAGCCAGGCGTCGCCGCCGGGGCGTGGCAGGGCGAGGTAGATCTCGTCTTCCGACCATTCCGCATCCTTGCCGGATACCGGGATGCCCAGCGCTTCGGCCACCCAGCCGGCGGCATCGGCGGGCAGCGGCCGCTCCGCCGGGGCATCCTCGTCGGCCGCCAGCCGGCGCAGCGCTTCGGCCACGGCGTCGGGCACGGCGGCCGTGCGGGTCTCGATGACGGGCCTGGATTCGATGGCGCCGGAGTGGTTGAGCGTGATGCCGGTGATGGCGAACATCAGCATGCCGAATAGCGACACCGCGGAGCTGATCCAGTGCCATTGGTGCAGCGTCTTGAGCCAGTTGCCGCGGCGGGCCTGCTGGCGGGCGACGGCCTGGTGGCCGGACGCCGGAGTGGAGCTTGCGCTGGGCGTGCGGCGGCTCAGGGAGTCGGGAGAGGTCGGCATCGGTAAAGCGCGGTTCCGTCGGTTCGAATGCCCGATGCGGTGTACGTAGCCGCTGGATGTCGGGACCATGAACCGGCGATTCTAATGTTGATAATCATTCGCAACAATAAGGTTTTCTGAATTTGTTGTAGTTTTTTGTACGTCGGAGTGAAAAATCGGAGCGCTGTGTGCCGGACGAAGTCAGCGCGGCAAACAAGCTGCGTTCTGCCTCGTAAGGAAAGAAAGCCGCACTGGCGCATGGCCAGTACGGCTCACTGAACATGATGCGGCCGGCGAGGCGCACACCAAGGAGGGGTGCGCCTGTGCCAGGTCAGAAATCGATGTTCGCGGAAATCCAGAGGGTGCGGCCGGCAGTCACGGTTCCCCTCGTCGATGCCGCAGTCGTGTAGTAGTCGCTGCCAAGCTGTTCGATGCCATTCACGTTCGTCCAGGTCTTGTACTTGGTGAAGTCCTTGTCGAGCAGGTTGAAGATGTTGGCGTTGACCGTCACGTTGCTGGCGAGCTTGTACGAACCGCCCACATGGAACAGCGAGTAGCCCTTGAGGTCGCCGAGCGCCTGATACTCCCTCAGCGTGTTGCCCGAGAAGCCGGAGGGGTCACCATCGAAGCGGCGGCTCTTGCCGCGGTACTCCCCGCGTGCCCACAGGCTCAGCTTGTCGGTCGTGTCCCAGCGCAGCTGTGCGTTGGCGATGTGCTTGGCGGTGTCGCTGAGCTTGCCGTTCTTGCGCCCGTTCTGCTTGATCTCGCTGTCGGTCCAGGTGTAGTTCAGGCTCAGCAGCCAGCGCGGTGCCAGCACGATGCGGGACGTGAGCTCGACACCCCAGGTCTTTGCCTCGTCGTTGTTGATCGAATAGGTTGCATCCGGATTGGCGACGCAGCTCGAGATGAAGTTGACCGAGCAGTCGCCGCCGCTGCTGATCTTGTCCTCGATCTTGTTGTGGAACAGCGTTGCTGAGGCACTCAGGTTCTGCTGGTTGTCGAACAGCACGCCGAGTTCGGTACTGGTGCTGGTTTCCGGCTTCAGGTTCGGGTTGCCGATGCTGATCGAGGTGCCCTGTCCGCTGATGCCGCTGACGCCGTCGATCAACTGGTTGAGGCGGGGCGCCTTGAAGCCCTGGCTGACGCCGCCCTTCACGGTCCAGTTCGACGTCGCGTTCCAGACCAGATAGGCGCGCGGGCTGACTTCGCCGCCAAATGCGTCATGGTGGTCGTAGCGCGCGCCGAAGGTGGCGGCGAGGTTGTCGGCGAGGCGCCATTCGTCCTCGACGAACAACGACCACATCTTCTGTTCGTGATCGTCGGGCAGCAGGCGGTCGGTCAACTCGGCTTTCCACCACTGGCCGCCGACGGTTGCCACATGCGATTCGCCGAGCGGCGCGACCAGCTTGGTGTCGAAAACCGTATTCACGGTTTCCAAGGTGCGATCCGCGCCGATCTGGGGATCGCCGCTGGGGCGCGAGGCGGTCGGAATGGTACGGCCCTTGGTTTCGGTGGTGGTGCGCATCAGGCTCGATTCGAGCAGGCCGAAGGACAGGCGGCTGCTATGGCCGATCGCGACTTGTTCGCGCTCGATGCGCATGTAGTCCTTGTAACCGGTCACCGTCGTATTCGGCGTGATGCAGTTGCTCTGCAGGAAATCACGCCCGCCGAGCCGGCAATCCTCATTGTCGTACCAGGTGCTGGATTGATCGAGGTCGAGCCAGATGTCGTTGCTCTTGTTCGGCGTCAGCGTCAGGCGGGTGCCGACGCTGTGCTGGCGGCTCTTGGCCGGCGCCGGGTCGCGCGCGTTGCCGCTGGCCGCGCGAATGCGCTCGGTTTCGCCGCGATGGAAGGTGCTGCCGCGCACTGCAATGCCCAGCAGGTCCTGGACGATCGGACCGTTCGCATACAGGTTGAGCTTCTGCGATTTGCCCCAGTCATTGTCCTCGGGGAAGCTGGCTTCGAGCCCCAGCGAACCGCTCCATTCCTGCGCGACCTTGCGTGTGATGATGTTGACCACGCCGCCCATGGCGTCGGAGCCGTACAGCGTGGACATCGGGCCGCGGATGACCTCGATGCGCTCGATGGCCGACAGCGGCGGGATGAAGCTGGTCAGCGCGTCGCCGAAGCCGTTGGGTGTGACATCGCCGGCCACGTTCTGTCGGCGGCCGTCGATCAGGATCAGCGTGTAGTCGCTGGGCATGCCGCGGATGCTGATGTTGAGGCCGCCGGTCTTGCCGGTGCTGCCGCGCACGTCGATGCCTTCGACATCCTGCAGGGCTTCGGCCAGATCGCGGAACTGCTTGGTTTCCAGGTCCTGCCGGGTGACGACCGAGATCGACGCCGGCGCCTCTTTCAGGTCCTGTTCGAAGCCCGAGGCGGAAACGACCACCGAACCGAGCTGCTGTTCCTGGGCGAATGTCGCGCTGGATGAAAGCCCGAGGGCCAGTAGCAGGGCGGTGCGCCGAAGGCGTGGTATCGCGGTGTGTGGCATGAAGCGGGTCCTTTATGTGGAAGGAATGATCCGGCCTCCCGCCAGCGCACGGTGTGCTCATCCGTCAGGCGGGGTAGGCTTGTTCTGGAGAAAACCTGGCGAATGATAATGATTTGTATCAGTTGTTTCAATATCGCAATGGTTCTTGCAATCTGGAGCCATTCCGGCTCTGTTCGTCATGTCTGCCGATGCCGGAAAGGGCGACGCACCGACGGCCGAAACGAAAAAAACGGGCTGCACCGAAAGCCGGTGCAGCCCGCCGTTGCGGGGGAAATGCCCTGATCAGAAGCGGGCGTTGAGGCTGATCCAGAAGTTGCGCGCCTTGTCCTTGTTGTTGAAGTCGTCGAGGTAGCTGGGCTGCCAGCCGTTGATGCACGAGTTGCCGCTGGTGCACTCGATGAAATCGGTCTTGTAGGTGGTGAAGTCCTCGTCCAGCAGATTGTTGATGCGGCCGTTGATGGTGACGTTCTTGGTCACGTGGTAGCTCGCGCCCAAGTGGAAGACTTCGTAATCCTTGTAGTGTGCTTCCTTGTTGTTGATCACGCCGCGGTAGCGCTTCGAACGTGCCTCCATGGTCAGGAAGATGTTGAGCTTGTCCATCGCCTGCCAGTCCAGCGTGGTGTTCATCATGTGCTTCGCCGTCTGGTTCAGCGGCCGCCCCTTGTTGGCGCCGCTCTTCTGCTCGCTGTCGGTGTAGGTGTAGTTGCCGCGCAGCGCCCAGGCAGGCGAGATCTGCCAGCGACCGGCCAGTTCCACGCCCTGGATCACGACCTTGTCGATGTTGGTGCTCTTCGAGGCCGTGGTGTAGCCCAGATCGGCGTAGTCGCCGGTGCCGGAGCACTCCAGCCCGGTGCCGGGGCCGCAAGGCTGGCTGGAAATCTTATCCTTGAAGTCGTTGTGGAACACGGTAGCGTTGAAGCTGTGGCCGGCCGGATGGTTCCAGTACACCGCCAGTTCGGTATTGCGGCTGGTTTCCGGTTCCAGGTCGGGGTTGCCGAACTGCGGCGAGGTGCCCTGGTTGCCGAAGCCGCGGATGCCGTCGTAAAGGTCGGTGGTCTTGGGCGTCTTGAAGCCGGTGCTGACGCCGCCCTTCAGGGTCCATTGCGGGTCGAGGTTGTAGATGCCATAGAGGCGCGGCGAAACCTGGTTGCCGAACACATCGTGATCGTCGTAGCGGATGCCGGCGGTCAGCGTGAAGGCTTCGGTCGCCATCCAGTTGTCCTCGAGGAACAGCGACCACATCTTGTGGTCCTGGACCTTGCCCGAGGTGCCGGACTCCAGGCCGAACACGCCATCCTTCAGTTCGCCGTCGATGACCTGGCCGCCGACGACCAGCAGGTGCTCACCCGCGAGATTCTGCAGCGGAATGTCCAGCCTGGCGTCCAGCGTGTATTGGTTGCTCTGCATGACACGTTTCGAGCGCGGCAGGAAGGCGGCTTCGGCGGCAGCCTTGCGTTCTGCCTCGCTCATGCCGGCCCAGGCGCCGGTGCCGTCGAACATCGCCAGCAGTTGTTGCCGTTCGGCCACGGTGAAGGGCAGGGTGCGGCCCTTGTTGTCGGTTTCGACGTAGGACAGCGAGATGAAGCTGTTGCCGAAATCCCACTTGCCTTCATGGGTCAGGGACCAGGCGTCGCGGGTGAACTTCTGCTCGTCGACGTATCCGACCTGTGGGTTGGCGCGGCGGCTCCAGGTGCCGCCGTTGTTTGCGCACGCACCGGCATTGTTGCCGCTGGCGCCCTGGCAGTAGTTCCCTGCCTGCCAGATGGTATTGATGCTGTCCACCGTGCCGAGCGGGAAGCTGGTCCTTCCGGTAACGGGATCGACGACGGGCTTGTTGTCGTACTTTTGCCTGGAGATGTCGTAGTCGAAAGTGATGCGCTGGCGCTCGTCCGGCGTGAAGAACAGGCTGATGCCATAGGCCTGGTTGGTGTTGTCGACGGTCTTGCCGCCACCGCCGAAGCCCAGACTACGAGGGTGAACCGTGCCATCGGGGGCGACCGACGGGGCATATTCGGGGGTGGAGGATTCGCGGTCGTAGTAGCTGCCGCGCAGGGCCACGCCGAGCTTGCCGGGCAGGATCGGGCCGCGGATGGCGAAGTCGGTGGTGGTGTCGTCGCCGAAATCGTTGTCGGACTGGAAGCTGCGGCCGACCGTGACCGAGCCGGTCCATTTCGCGATGTCTTTCTTCGTGATGATGTTGATGACGCCGCCCATCGCGTCGGCGCCATACAGCGTCGAGGCCGGGCCGCGGATGACTTCGATGCGCTCGATCGCGTCCAGCGGCGGGATGTGATTGAACTGGTTGCCGCCGAAGTTGTTGGGATAGATGTCGCCGTGGTTGTTCTGGCGCTTGCCGTCGACCAGGACCAGCGTGTACTCCGAACCCATGCCGCGCATGCTGATGGTCTTCTGGCCGGTCTTGTCCGAAGTTTCGCCGACGTCCACGCCTTCCAGATCGCGCACCGCGTCGATCAGGCTCATGTAGGGCTTCCTGGCGAGTTCTTCCTGGGTGACGACCGAAATGCTGGCTGGCGCGTCGGTGATCTTCTGTTCGAAGCCGGTCGCGCTGACCACCACCGAGCCGAGCTGTTGCTCCTGGGCGAAGGCTGCGCCGGCAGGGAAGACCAGGCCGATCAGCAGGGCAGTGCGCCGCAGGCGCGGAGTTCCAGTATGTGCCATGAAACGAAGTCCTTGGTTGATGTCGGGAAAGTTGGCTGGCTTCCTGACTCGCACATAAGAGGACTTACGCTGCAGGTGGCTGGCTACGATTTGGCAAATTTCTGCGAACAATAATGATTCGTAACAAGCTTTGCAAAGATTTGTTCGTTTTTGTGACGGGCTTGTCTTCAGTTTTGTTGCGGCGATGAAACATATATGACGAATGTGTGGCTGTTCGAGCCGGATCGTTCATCGCCTCGGAAAGGCATGGCTGCGGTGGAGCACGGCCGCCGGAGGGGAACTGCTGGACGTACGGGACGTGTGTGCAGGGTTGCCGCAAAGGCGCCGGATCAAGCTGAGCCCGCGGGCGGTCAGCCCGGGGCGTGTCAGCCCTGGCGCCGGATGTCCGCCAGCGTGGCGCAGCCGGTGAGCGCCATCGCGATCTCGAGCTCGTCGCGCAGCAGGCGCAGCACGTGGGCGACGCCGAGCGGGCCGGCGGCGGCGAGGGCGTGCAGCCAGGCGCGGCCGATCATGACGGCGTCGGCGCCGCGGGCGATCGCCTTGACGATGTCGGTGCCGCGGCGGATGCCGCCGTCGAGCAGCAGCGGCACGGCGCCGCCGACGCGGTCGGCGATGGCAGGCAGGGCGTCGATGGTGGCGGGCTGGGTGTCGAGCGTGCGGCCGCCGTGGTTGGAGACGACGATGCCGTCGATGCCGGCGGCGACGGCCAGTGCGGCGTCGTCGGGGTGCATGACGCCTTTCAGGATCACCGGCAGGCGGGTGGCGGCGCGCAGGGCGTCGAGATCCTTCCAGGTGGGGGCGTGCGCCATCAGGCGGTCGAATACCTGGCTGCCGCCGGCCGGCAGCGGCGGCGTGGCGGGCTGCGGCATGCCGCGCAGGTTGGCGGCGTCGATGCCGGCCGGCAGATGGAAGCCGGCGCGGTGCTCGCGGTTGCGCGCGCCGGCGACCGGGGCGTCGACGGTGATGAGCAGGGCCGAATAGCCGGCGGCTTCGGCACGTTCGATCAGGTGGCGGTTGAAGCCGGCGTCGGGCTGCACGTAGAGCTGGAACCACAGCGGGCCGGCGGCGTGGCGGGCGATGTCTTCGAGCGTGCAGCTCGCCAGCGTGCTGACCACCATGCAGGCGTCCAGCGCCGCGGCGGCCTGTACGGTGCCGGTTTCGCCGGCAGGATGGGCGAGCTTCTGGTAGGCCACCGGCGCCAGCAGGATGGGGTGGGCGAGGCTGTGGCCGAGCAGTTCGAGCCGGGTGTGGCCGCCGCGCACGTCGGCCAGCACCCGCCCGTGCAGCGGGATGCGGTCGAAGGCGGCGCGGTTGTCGCGCAACGTGATCTCGTCGGCGGCGCCGCTGCCGATGTAGGCCCAGGCGTTGTCATCCACCCGGGCGCGGGCCTGGGCTGCGTAGTCGCCGACGGCGGCGATCTCCTGCGGAATGGCGCTCAGCTTGGGCAGCGGGGTGGGCATCGGTCGGTTCAGCCTGCGGTGTGGGCGGCAGCGGGCGTTTCCGGCATGTTCCAGCCGCCGCCCAGGACGCGGTAGAGGTTAACCGCGTCCGTCAGCCTTGTCAGCCGCAATTGCGCCAGCTGGTCCTGCGCCGAGAACAGCGCGCGCTGTGCGTCCAGCACCGTCAGCAGGCCGTCGGCGCCTTCGCGGTAGCGCAGTTCGGCCAGGCGCAGGCTGCGCTGGGCTTCGGCGAGGATTTCGCGCTGGGCGCTTTCCTGGTTGGCGTCGCGGACGGCGTTGGCGAGCGCGTCCTCGACTTCCTTCAGCGCGGCCAGCACCGTCTGCCGGTGGGTTTCGACCAGTTCGCGCTGGCGCGAACGCTGGATGTCGACGTCGGCGGCGAGGCGGCCGCCGTCGAAGATGGTCTGCAGCAGCGAACCGGACAGCGACAGCACGCTGTTGTGGCCGGACAGCGACAGCAGCTCGGCGCTGGCGGCACTGGCGCCGGCCGACAGGCTGATGCTGGGCAGCAGCGCCGCGCGGGCGGCGGCCAGGTTGGCGGCGGCGGCGGCGAGCCGGGCTTCGCTGGAGGCGAGGTCGGGGCGGCGCAGCAGGAGCTCCGAAGGCAGCCCGGCGGCGACTTCCGGAACCTGCAGCTGTGCCAGCCGCTCGCCCTGGATGAAGCCGGCCTGCGGGCTGCGGCCGAGCAGGATGGCGAGTGCCGAGCGGGTCTGGCGCGCGGTGACTTCCAGCGGTTCGATGGCCTTACGCTGGTTCAGCACGGTGCTGCGCTGCTGGCTGAGCTCCAGCGCCGAGGCGGCGCCGTTGTCGTAGCGTGCCTGGACGACTTTCAGCACGCGTTCGGCGATCGCCAGGTTCTGGCGGGCGATGTCGATGCGCTCGTCGAGGGCGAGGGTCTGGAACCACAGGGTGGCGACGTTGGCCGCCATCGACAGCCGTGCGGCGTCGCGGTCGAAGCGGGTCGCGGCCAGGCTGGCGTGGCTGGCATCGCGGGTGGCGGCCAGCCGGCCCCACAGGTCGATCTCGTAGCGGGCGCTGAGGCCGGCGTTGGTCGACTGCGATTCCTTGCCTTCGGCGTTCTGCACGCCGCTGCCGCCGCTGAGCGACAGTGATGGCAGCAGCGAGGCGCCGGCCTGGCGCAGCGCCAGTTCGGCCTGGACCACGCGCTCGGCCTGGATCAGCAGGTCCGGGGCGGAGAGCATCGCCTCGGCGACCAGCGCGTCGAGCTGCGGCGAACCGAAGCGCTGCCACCAGGTGCTGGAAATGTCGGCCTGCGCGCTGGCGGGAAGCGCGGGTGCTTCGCTCCACGCGGCAGGCAGCTCGAACTCGGGGCTGACGACCGGCTCGGTGATGGCGCAGCCGGCAAGCAGGATCAGCGCGGCGGCTGCCGCCAGGTGGCGGAGCCTGGAAGGGCGGGGCGAGTGGAGAACGGGCATGGGCGGGGATGGAATGTGGCGTGAAGTGGTGCTGTCCTCACTCGGAGGCCAGCGCGACGACCGGGTCCAGGCGGGCGGCCTTGCGTGCCGGCAGGTAGCCGAACACCAGGCCGGTGGCGAAGGCGCAGCCGAAGGCGAGCACGACCGGCAGCAGGGTGTATTTCACCTGGGTGCCGAAGAAGGCGATGATGGCCGCAGTGCCGAGCCCGGCGGCGACGCCGATGGCACCGCCGATGGCCGACACCACCAGCGCCTCGATCAGGAACTGCTGCAGGATGTTCTTCATGCGCGCGCCGGTCGCCATGCGGATGCCGATTTCGCGGGTGCGCTCGGTGACCGACACCAGCATGATGTTCATGACGCCGATGCCGCCCACCAGCAGCGAAATCGCCGCCACGGTGCCGAGCAGGATGGTGAGGGTGTTCTGCGTCGCCGACACGGTGTCGATGATCGAGGCCATGTTGCGGATCTGGAAATCCTCCCTGCCGTGGCGATTGAGCAGCAGCGCGTGGACCTCGTCCTGGGTGTCGTCGATCCGGCCGACGTCGGCCACCGCCACGGTGACGTTGCGCAGGAAGCGCTGGCCGGTGATGCGCAGGCTGGAGGTGGTGTAGGGCATGAAGATCACGTCGTCCTGATCCTGGCCGAAGGCGGTGGCGCCTTTGCCGGTCATGGTGCCGATGACCTGGAAGGGGATGTTGTTGACCACGACGTACTGGCCGACGGGATCGACATCGACGAACAAGGCCTTGGCGACGGTCTGGCCGAGCACGGTGACGGTGGCGTAGCGGGAGACGTCGTCGGCGCTGAAGAAGGTGCCGGTGGCGACGGCCCAGTTGCGCGCGATGACGTAGTCTTCCGACGTGCCGTTGATCTGGGTGCGGTGGTCGTTGCCGCCGTAGCGCAGCGTGACGCTGCTCGACTGCTCGGGCACCGCGGCGCGGATGTTGGACAGGTCGCGGATGGCCGCCACGTCCTCGGGCACCAGCGTGGCGGTGGTGTCGCGGCCGCGCTGGTTGGGTGCGCCGGGGCGGATGGTCAGCAGGTCGGTGCCCATGGCGCTGATCTGGTCGACCACTTTCTGCTTGGCGCCGTCGCCGATGGCGAGCATGGCGATCACCGAGGCGACGCCGATGACGATGCCGAGCAGGGTCAGGATGGTGCGGAACAGGTTGGCGCGCAGCGCGCGCAGCGCGGTGCGGGTGGCTTCGACGATGTCGGCCAGCGACGAACTGCGGTCGCCCTGCGGGCTGAAGTCGGGTTCCGGGCCTTCGGGCAGGCGCGGGCCGGGATCGGCGACGACGTGGCCGTCGCGGATCTCGATGACGCGCTGGGCCTGTTCCGCCACTTCGCGGGCGTGGGTGATGAGGATGATGGTGTGGCCGTCGGCGGACAGCTGCCGCAGCAGCTTCATGACGTCTTCGCCGCTCTTGCTGTCGAGTGCGCCGGTCGGTTCGTCGGCGAGGATGATGCGGCCGCCGTTCATCAGTGCGCGGGCGATCGAGACGCGCTGCTGCTGGCCGCCGGAGAGCTGGTTGGGGCGGTGGTGGCCGCGTTCGGCGAGGCCGAGCGCGGCGAGCAGGGCGTCGGCGCGGGCGTGGCGTTCGGCCGGCGGCATGCCGGAGTAGATTGCCGGCACTTCGACGTTCTCGCGCGCGGTGGAGCCGCCGATCAGGTTGTAGCTCTGGAACACGAAACCGAAGGCTTCACGCCGCAGGCGGGCGAGTTCGTCGCGGTCGAAGCCGGAGACGTCCTGGCCCATGAAGCGGTAGGTGCCGCTGGTGGGGCGGTCGAGGCAGCCGAGGATGTTCATCAGCGTCGATTTGCCCGAGCCGGAGGCGCCCATGATGGCGACGAACTCGCCCGGATGGATGACGAGATCGATGCCGTGCAGCACGCGCGTCTCGACCTCGCCATTGACGAAGGCCCGCGTGATGCCGGACAGCTCGATCAGCGGCTGGGCGGCTTCTGCCGCCCGGGTGCCGGCGGGGGCGAAGCTCTCGCGCTTCACAGCCGCGGCCCCGGGCCCATCATCGGCGGGCGGTTGCCGCCCGGCTGGCTCCCGCCCGCTGCCGCGGCGCCGGCCACGACCCGGTCGCCCTCTTCGAGGCCGGACAGCACCTGCGCGGCGACCCGGTTGGAGACGCCGATGGTGATGATGCGCTCCTCGATGCTGTTGTCGGGCCTGAGCACCCGTACCGTGGCCTGGCGTGGCGTACCGGCGGCGACCTGCCCGCCTTCGCGCGGGCCTCGGCCGGTGCGCCGGAAGGCCTCGCCGGCGGCGCCGGCTTCGGCGCCCGTCTGGGCGCGAGGCCCGCGGCCTTGGCCATCCGGCCTGCCGGGGCGGCCGGCGTCGCTGCCGTCCCCGCCGTCGGCGGCGGCCGTCCGCATGCGTGGTGCCGGGCGCTCGCCAGCGGCCGTGCCGGCCCCGGCGCCTTGCGGCTGCAGCGGGCGGATCTGGCTCAGCGCGCCCAGCGGCACCTGCAGCACGTCGCGCGCCTGGGCGACGATGAAATAGACCTGGGCGGTCATCTGCGTCATCAGTTCGCCGTTGTCGTTGGGCACGTCGAACAGCGCGTTGTACAGCACGACGTTGTTGGTGACGGTGGGCGTGGGTTCGATCTTGGCCAGCTTGCCGTACCAGCGCTTGCCCTGGCCGCCCAGCGTGGTGAAGTAGGCTTCCATGCCGGTGCGCAGCCGGCTGATGTCGGCCTCCGACACCTGGGTCTGCACCGTCATCGTGGTGAGGTCGGCCACCTGCAGGATGGTCGGCGCCGACTGGTTGGTGTTCAGGGTCTGGCCTTGGCGGGCGGAGATGGACACCACGGTGCCGTTCATCGGCGACAGGATGCTGGAGTACTGCAGGTTGGCTTCGTCGGCGCGCAGGCTGGATTCGTTCTGCTCGATCTGGGCGCGCAGCGCTTCGAGCGAGGCTTCGGCCGACTTGGCGTTGGCTTCGGCCGTCTGCAGGCTTTCCCGGGTGGTGGCGTCCTCGGCCATCAGCGCTTGCTGGCGGCGAAGCTGGATGCGGGCCAGCGCCAGCTGCGCCTCGCGGTCCTTGAGCGTGGCGCGCAGGTTGCGCAACTGGGCGCGCGAGGCGTCGACTTTCGACAGGTACACGGTGGAGTCGATCTCGCCGAGCAGGTCGCCCGCCTTCACCACCGAGCCGACTTCGACGTGGATCTTCTTCAACTGGCCGGAGACCTGGGCACCGACATCGACGTAGTCGCGTGGCTGCAGCGTGCCGGTGGCGGTGACGACGTCCTCGATGTCGCCGCGCTGCACGCTGGCGAACTGGTAGGCTGCGGCGCCGTTGCTGCCGGACAGGTGTGGCCAGGCCAGCCAGGTGCCGGCGCCGGCAAGGGCGAGCGCCAGCACGATGAGGCTGGTGCGCAGGGCGCGGTTCTTCTTCGGGCGGGAGGGTGGGGCGGTCATCGTTTGCGTCGTTCAGTGGTTCGGAATGGGGTGGGAATGGGGTGGGTTTGGCCCGGAATGGCGGTACTGCGACCGGCGGCCAGGATTGGACGCTGCCAAGCATAGTGACTGGCCTGTGTCGGCGTGTATCGAATTGCAGCCGCGGCGTGACAGGCGACCGTTGCAAGTGAATGTTTCTTGACGCCGGTCAATAAACGGTCCGGAAGAGCTGGGTCTAATGGCTTTGAAATTTAGACGCCGTCTAAAAATGGCGGCAGGACACTTTCAAGCGCACAAGGAGAATCAACATGAGAATCAAGGCAATCGCGGTCGCTTCCGCACTCGCCGTGGCCGGTTCCGCATGGGCCGCGACGGTCCGCGAAGAACCGATCCAGCCGATCGAGCCGGCCAAGGTCGTCAATCCGGCGATGGTCGAACTGGGCAAGAAGCTGTATTTCGATCCGCGCCTGTCGCGCTCGGGCTTCATTTCCTGTAATTCCTGCCACAACCTGTCGATGGGCGGCAGCGACAATCTGAAGACCTCGATCGGCGACAAGTGGCAGCAGGGCCCGATCAACTCGCCCACCGTGCTGAATTCCAGCCTGGCCGTGGCGCAGTTCTGGGACGGCCGTGCGGCCGACCTGAAGGAGCAGGCGGGCGGCCCGATCGCCAACCCGGGCGAAATGGCCTTCACCCACGATCTGGCGGTCGATACGCTGCGCTCGATTCCGGGCTATGTGTCCGAGTTCAAGTCGGTGTTCGGCTCCGCGGCGATCAACATCGACAAGATCACGCAGGCGATCGCGGCCTTCGAGGAAACCCTGGTGACGCCGAATTCGCCGTTCGACCAGTGGCTGAAGGGTGACGACAAGGCGCTGACCGACCGCGAGCTGGCCGGCTACGGCCTGTTCAAGGAAAGCGGCTGCGTGGCCTGCCACAACGGCCCGGCCGTGGGCGGCACCTCGTTCCAGAAGATGGGCCTGTTCGAGCCGTACAAGACCAACAACCCGGCCGAAGGCCGCGCCGCGGTCACCGGCAAGGACGAAGACCGCATGAACTTCAAGGTGCCGACGCTGCGCAACGTGGAACTGACCTATCCCTACTTCCACGACGGCGAAGCCGCGACGCTGGAAGAGGCGGTCGACATCATGGGCCGCCTGCAACTGGGCCGCAAGTACAGCGAGCAGGAGATCTCCGACATCGTCGCCTTCCTGAAGACGCTGACCGGCGACCAGCCGACCTTCGTGATGCCGCTGCTGCCGCCGTCGTCCAACGACACGCCGAAGCCGGATCCCTGGAAGTAAGGGGCGGCTTGATATGGCCCGGCCGTTCCGCTGCGGCGGAACGGCCGGGGTTTTTGCAGGGACGGCACCACGGTGCGTGGTGCCGTCCCGATGACAAGATCGAGGCCTGAGGCCCAGAGAGAGACATGAACGTTCACACCACCGAAGATGCGATCGCCTGCCTGCGCAGCGTCGGCGTTCCGATCACCCAGCAGCGCATCGAGATTGCGCGCGTGCTGTTCGCGCGCCCGGTCCATCTGTCCGCCGACCAGGTGCTGGAGCGGGTGCGCGTCAATGCGCCCGAGACTTCGCGTGCCACGGTCTACAATACGCTGCGCCTGTTCCGCGAGAAGAACTTGGTACGCGAACTGATCATCGATCCGGACCGGGTGGTGTTCGATTCGAACACCGACCCGCATTACCACCTGTACGACGTCGATACCGGTGAAGTGCGCGACGTCGCCGCCGATGAACTGAAGGTCGTCGGCGTGCCGCGCCTGCCCGAGGGCGTCGAGCTGGAGCACCTCGACGTGATCATCCGGGTGCGCAGCAAGCGCACCTGAGTGTGCCGGCGCCGGACGTGCGTCGGGCCGCATCGCGCGGCCCGGGTTTTCGTGCTGCCTTTGGGTGCCGCTCGGCCGCTCATTCGGCGGCTTCGCTTTCCGGCAGGGTGATGAAGCCCATCTTCTCGATGCCGGCCTCGCGCGCCTGTGACATGACTTCCGCCAACTTCTGGTAGCGCGTCTCGCGGTCCGCCCGCAGGTGCAGCTCGGGCTGGGGTTTCTGCTCGGCTGCCGCCTGCAGGCGCAGCGGCAGCGCAACGTCGTCGAGCGGTTCGTTGTTCCAGAACAGCTGGCCTTCGCCGTTGATCGCCAGCGACACGGTTTCGGGCTTTTCCTCGTTGGGTTGGCTCGACGCCTGGGGCAGGTCGATCTTGACCGAGTGCGTCAGCAGCGGTGCGGTGATCATGAACACGATCAGCAGCACCAGCATGACGTCGATCAGCGGGACCATGTTGATTTCGCTTTGCAGGGGACGGCTGTCCCCGTTGTTGAAGCCGCCGAATGCCATTTACGCTGCTCCGTTGGCCGGCGTGGCGCTCGCCGCCGGAGCCGTCGAGCGATCCTTGGCGGTATGGGCCACGCTCACCGGGGCGATGCGGGCGCCGGTCGAGAACCAGGCCTGCAGGTCGTGGGCGAAGGCATCGAGTTCGGACAGTTCGACGCGGTTGGCGCGGGTGACGGCGTTGTAGGCCAGCACTGCCGGGATTGCGACGAAGAGGCCGAAGGCGGTCATGATCAGCGCTTCGCCGACCGGACCGGCAACCTTGTCCAGCGTCGCCATGCCCGAGGCGCTGATGTTGACCAGCGCATGGTAGATGCCCCACACGGTGCCGAACAGGCCGACGAAAGGCGCGGTGGAGCCGATCGAGGCCAGCACGGTCATGCCCGACTCCAGGCCGGCGGTCGACAATGCGATCGATTTGCGCAGGGAACGGGTCAGGACTTCGTCGGCATCGAGCTTGCTGCCCAGCGTGTCGTTGCCGGCATGGCGGCGGATGTGCTGTGCTGCGGCCGCGCCCTGCTGGGCGAGGGCTTCGAAGGACGAATCGGGGGCCAGTTCGCTGAGCCGCTTCAGGCCGGCGTCGAGGTTCGGGGCAGCCCAGAAGGCTTCGATTGCGCCCACCTGGCGGCGGGCGCGCAACTGGCGCAGGCCGCGCACCAGAATCAGATACCAACTCGCGATCGACATCAGCATCAGGATCACAGCGATGCCACGGATTACGAGGTCGGACTGCTCCCACAGATGAGCGATGCCGAAGGCTTGCGTTGCTTCCATTGTTTCAGTTTCCAGTAAGTTTGAAGACGATCGGTACCAGCACCCAGGCCTCGACCGGTGTGTCGCCGCGTTTGGCGGGCACGAAGCGCCAGCGGCTCACGGCCTGCTCGGCGGCGCGATCGAGGCGTTCGGAGCCCGAGCTGGTGCGCACTTCGATGCGGCTCGGCATGCCGTCGACCGAGACCAGCACGCGCAGCATGACCTGGCCTTCCTCGCGCAGCCGGCGCGACAGCGGCGGGTAAGACGGTTTCGGGTTGTTGAGGTAGTCGGCGTCGAAACGCGCGCCGGTGACCGGCCCGCCGGTGGGAGGGCCAGGCGGCGCCGGACTCACCGGCACGGCCGCGACTGGTGCGCTCGGTGCAGCGTCGGGGACTGCGGTGGTTTCGGGCGGACTGGGTTCGGGCGGTGCTTCTTCCTGGGTCACCGCAGTGGGCGATTCCGTCACCTTGGGCACCGGTTTGGGCTTGGGCTTGGGCTTGGGTTTCGGCTTGGGTTTGGGAATTTCCTTCGGCGGCGGAGGCGGCTTGACCTCCGGTTTCACCGGCTCGGGCGGAGGCGGCGTCTCGACCGGCGCCGGGGCGGTCTGTTCGATGGCCGGCTCGGCGGGGATCAGCGCGACGGCGATGCTGGTGAGTTCGGGTACGTCGACGGGACGGTTCGCCAGGTGCGCGATGCCCGCCATGCCGGCCAGGTGGGCGATGACGACCAGGCTCGCCAGACCGATGCGCTGGACGCTGCTGCCGTATGAGACGTGGGGTGTGGCCAATGAGGATCCCGCCGGCGTATCAGCGGCTTCTTGTCGAAGCGTGAGCGGATCGGGAGGCGGGTAGAGTGGCAACGTGAGAGCTGGGGCAGCGGAAGTCATCAGTAGGAAAAAATGCGCCCCGCAGGGCGCATGCCGTCAGGCGAATTCAGTCTTGGGGCTCAGGATGCCTGCGGCTCCATCTGCGATTGCAGGTAGTTCTGCAGACCCACGCTGTCGACCAGGCCGAGTTGGGTTTCCAGGTAGTCGATGTGTTCTTCTGTGTCGTCGAGGATGTGTTCGAACAGCTCGCGCGACACGTAGTCCTTACAGGACTCGCAGTACTGGATGGCTTCGATGAGGTTGGCACGGCCGCCGAGCTCGAGAGTGAGGTCGCCCTGCAGGCATTCGGGCACGTTCTCGCCGATCAGCAACTTGTCGAGGTTCTGCAGGTTGGGCAGGCCTTCGAGGAAAAGCACGCGCTCGATGAGCATGTCGGCGTGCTTCATTTCTTCGATGGATTCGTCGTACTCGTGCTTTCCGAGCCGGCCGAAGCCCCAATTCTTGTACATGCGGGCATGCAGGAAGTACTGGTTGATCGCGGTCAGTTCGATGGTGAGTTGACGGTTGAGGTACTGAATGACTTTCTTGTCGCCTTTCATACGGCCTCCAGGGCAAGCGGGAACATGGGCCGGGCGAACATGGGGGTGCTCGCTTCGGACGTACTGTTGTGTTCCGCCAGCGCCGAACGCAGACAATCGTGCGCGCAGCGTGCACAGCGTCCGCATTCGGCCGTCACGCCCAGATCCCGGCGCAGATGGCGCAGGGTCGTTGCACCCTCGCGCACGGCGGCGACGATGTGGCGTTCGGTGACGGCGTTACACACACAGACGTACATATTCTAGCCTCGCTGCTCGATTCCGCCTGAAGGTCGGCGATTCATTTGGTGAGGATCAGCTTCCCGGAACGTGTTGCGCGCAGCACGTAATGCACGCCCAGATGCACGATGGTCACCGCGTTCCGTCCGGCAAGCAGTACATCGGACGGCAGGGGCGTGCCGGCGGATTGCGGCCAGGCTGACACGCGCGCTGGATCGCCGGGCTGGAACCGATCGGCTGGCGCCGGACCCTCATCCTGTCGGGAATGCATTTTGTGCTTGCATCAATAATAACGATTCGCATTACATCACGCATTGCTGGGGAGAGTCAATCCTGTCGATGAAGGCGGTGCCGAAGGGCAGCGGAAAAGCGGTTTGCGGCGCTGCGCGAAGCTGCAGAAAAGGGGCTTCGAGAGGTGGGAGATCGCGCGAATCGATGCCGCGCAGAGGGGTGGAACTGGCCGGCTGCGAAGGCAGGGAAGCCGTTCTGCGCGGCGGCGATCGCCGCGCAGCGGGGCTATGCGCCGGTGCTGCTGACCGTGTTGGCGACGACGGCCTCGGTCAGTTCAGGCGAGCACAGCTCGATGAAGCGATAGGCGAAGCCGCGCAGGTAGTGGCCGCGGCGGACCGCGATGCGGGTGATGTTCTCGGCGAACAGCCCGTCGCTGTCGAGCTTGCGCAGGCCGGGGTCGCGTTCCGGGCTGAAGGCCATCGAGGCCAGGATGCCCACGCCCAGCCCGAGTTCGACGTAGGTCTTGATCACGTCGGCGTCGAGCGCGGACATCACCACTTCGGGTTTCAGCCCGGCACCGGTGAAAGTCTTGTCGATGCGGGTGCGGCCGGTGAAGCCTTCGTGGTAGGTGATGACCGGGTATCCGGCGATCGCCTCCAGCGTCAGCGGCCGGACGGCTTCGAGGGGATGGCCCGCCGGCACCACCACCGCGTGCTGCCAGCCGTAATACGGGAAGGTGGCGAGTTCCGGCACCTCGGCGAGTGCTTCGGTGGCGACGCCGACGTCGGCTTCGCCGTCGAGCAGCATCTGTACGATCTCGTCCGGACTGCCCTGGTGCAGCCGCAAATGGACCTTGGGAAAAGCCTGCTTGAAGGCGGCGACGATCTTCGGCAGCGCATAGCGTGCCTGGGTGTGGGTGGTGGCGACCGTCAACTGGCCTTCATCGACGTTGCTGTACTGCTCGGCCAGGCGCTTGATGTTGGCGGCGTCGAGCAGCATGCGCTCGACCACCACCACCAGCTCCTTGCCCGGCGCGGTGAGGCCGAGCAGGCGCTTGCCCTTGCGGGTGAACAGCTCGACACCGAGCTCGTCCTCCAGGTCCTTGATGTGTTTCGACACGCCCGACTGCGAGGTGAACAGCGCGTTCGCCACCTCGGTCAGGTTGAAACCGCGCCTCACCGTCTCGCGGATGATGCGCAACTGCTGGAAGTTCATTTCCGGGCTCCCGCCGCCGCGGCATTCGCCGCATGCCCTTGTTCGAAGATGCTGAGGCGGGAGGGTAGCAGGCGGACGGCCTGTCCTTCTTCCAGCGCGAGCTCGGCGGCGCGCTCGCGGGTGAGCTCGACCTCGAAATGCTGGCCGGTGGCGCCGTTCAGGCCGTCGAGCTCGACGCGCGCGGTGACGCCGAAGGACAGCACGCGGCTGACCCGGGCGGGGATGCCCTGGTTCGCGTCGGCGCCGACGGCGATGTCCAGCTCGTGTGGTCGGGCGAAGGCGATCACTTCCGCGCCCTGGCCGAAATCGTCCGCGGCATGGAGCAGGTGATCGTCGCCGACGCGCAGGCCCTCGCCTTCAACGCGGCCGTGGAAGAAGTTGACCGCACCGAGGAAGCCATAGACGAAGGGCGTGGCCGGGTGGCGGTAGACCTCCTCCGGGGTGCCGATCTGTTCGACGTGGCCGTGGTTCATCAGCACCACGCGGTCGGCGACTTCCAGCGCCTCTTCCTGGTCGTGGGTGACGAAGATCGAGGTGATGTGCAGGTCGTCGTGCAGCTTGCGCAGCCAGCGCCGCAGTTCCTTGCGCACCTTGGCGTCGAGCGCGCCGAAAGGCTCGTCGAGCAGCAGCACCCGCGGCTCGACCGCCAGCGCGCGGGCCAGCGCGATGCGCTGGCGCTGGCCGCCGGACAGCTGCGACGGGAAGCGGTCGGCCAGCCAGTCGAGCTGCACCAGGTTCAGCAGCTCGTGCACCTTGTCGGCGATCTGCTTCTCGGACGGCCGCTCGCGGCGCGGCTTCATGCGGATGCCGAAGGCGACGTTGTCGAACACCGTCATGTGGCGGAACAGCGCGTAGTGCTGGAACACGAAGCCGACCTGGCGGTCGCGCACGTGGGTGTCCGAGGCGTCCTCGCCATCGAGCAGCACCTGGCCGCCGTCGGCCTGTTCGAGGCCGGCGATGATGCGCAGCAGCGTGGTCTTGCCGCAGCCCGAGGGGCCGAGCAGGGCGACCAGTTCGCCGGTCGGGAAGTCGAGCGAGATGTCGTCCAGCGCGGTGAAGGCGCCGAACTGCTTGCGGATGTTGCGTACCTGGATGCTCATGATGCGTCGTCCTGTGAATTGCGCCAGGCTGCGGCGGCGCGGTGTTCGACCCAGGTCTTGATGCCCAGGGTCACCAGCGCCAGCAGGGCCAGCAGCGAGGCCACCGCGAAGGCGGCGGCGAACTGGTATTCGTTGTAGAGAATCTCGACGTGCAGCGGCAGGGTGTTGGTCTCGCCGCGGATGTGGCCGGACACCACCGACACCGCGCCGAACTCGCCCATCGCCCGCGCGTTGGTCAGGATCACGCCGTACAGCAAGCCCCACTTGATGTTGGGCAGGGTCACGTGCCAGAAGGTCTGCAGGCCGTTGGCGCCGAGCACGATCGCCGCTTCCTCCTCTTCCTTGCCCTGCGCCTGCATCAGCGGAATCAGCTCGCGGGCGATGAAGGGGAAGGTGACGAACACGGTGGCGAGCACGATGCCCGGCACGGCGAAGATGATCTTGATGTCGTGCTCCGACAGCCACGGCCCGAACCAGCCCTGGGCGCCGAACACCAGCACGTAGATCAGGCCGGCGATGACCGGCGACACCGAGAACGGCAGGTCGATCAGCGTGATCAGGAAGTGCTTGCCGCGGAACTCGAACTTGGCGATCGCCCAGGCCGCGCTGACGCCGAACACCAGGTTCAGCGGCAGCGCGATGGCGGCCGCGAGCAGGGTCAGGCGCAGGGCCGACAGCGCGTCCGGATCGACCAGCGCGGTGGCGTAGGTTTCCCAGCCCTTGCGCAGCGCCTCGACGAACACCGCGATCAGCGGCATCAGCAGGAACACGGCGAAGAAGCTCAGCGCGGTGCCCAGGATCAGCCATTTCACCAGCGGCGTCTCGCGCGTGGCGGCGCGGCTCTCGAAGCGGGCGGCCTGGTCGCCGCCCAGGTGCATCGTGGTGGCGGCGGCCATCAGCGGTCCCTCCCGGTACGTTTCGCCGTCCATGCCTGCAGGCCGTTGATGACGAGCAGCAGGATGAAGGACAGGATCAGCATCACGGTGGCGATGGCCGTGGCGCCGGTGTAGTCGTATTGCTCCAGCTTGGTGATGATCATCAGCGGAGTGATCTCGGACACCATCGGGATGTTGCCGGCGATGAAGATCACCGAGCCGTATTCACCCACCGCGCGGGCGAAGGCGAGGGCGAAGCCGGTCATCAGCGCCGGCAGCAGGATCGGCAGGATGACGTGGCGGAAGGTCTGCCAGCGCCGGGCGCCGAGGCTGGTGGCGGCTTCTTCCAGTTCGGTGTCGAGGTCTTCGAGGATCGGCTGCACGGTGCGCACGACGAAGGGCAGGCCGATGAACACCAGCGCCACCAGTACGCCCAGCGGTTTGAAGGCCACCTGGATGCCGAGCACGTCGAGGTACTGGCCGAGCCAGCCGTTCTTGGCATACAGCGCGGTCAGTGAGATGCCGGCCACCGCGGTGGGCAGGGCGAAAGGCAGGTCCACCAGGGCGTCGATCAGCTTCTTGCCGGGGAAGGTGTAGCGCACCAGCGCCCAGGCCAGCATCAGCCCGAACACCGCGTTGATCGCGGCGGCGAGCAGCGACATGCCGAAGGACAGCTTGTACGAAGCGACGACGCGCGGCGCGGTGACGACGTTCCAGAATTCGCCGAAGCTCAGCTCGGCGGTCTTCAGGAACACTGCGGCGAGCGGAATCAGCACGATCAGCGACAGGTAGCCGAGGGTGTAGCCGAGCGTCAGGTTGAAGCCCGGCAGCACGCGAAAGGTCTTGGCGGCGGACATCAGCGTGCCGCCACGAGCGTGTGGGGACTTCGGCCGGCGCTGGAGGCGGAGCGGCCGGTGGATTCACCGGGCAATCCGGTAGCCGGGCCGACGGTGGGCGGGGAAGAAGGGGGAAGGCCCGTGGCGGCCCTGCCGGAAAGGCTCGGCAGGGGCCGGGAAAAAGCCGGGAACGGCATGATGATGACTCCAGCAAGTAATGGCTGGGGAGTCTACAAGTGCCGTAATCGGGCAAAAAATAATAAAAACCGAATTCGATATGAAGATTTGTGCTTTACGAAAGCACGGCCCCCTTGGCCGAGGGCCGTGCCATCGCAAGGATCAGAAGGCCGGCACGACCGCGCCCTGGTACTTGTCGGCGATGAACTGCCTGACTTCGGGCGAGGTCAGCGCCGCCGCCAGCTTCTTCATCGCCGGGCTGCCGGCATTGTCCTCGCGGCCCACCAGCAGGTTGGCGTAGGGCGAGCTGGCGTCCTCGATGAACAGCGAATCGGTGATCGGGTTCAGCTTGGCCTGCATCGCGTAGTTGGTGTTGATCAGCGCCAGGTCGACCTGATTGAGGATGCGCGGCAGCGTGGCGGCTTCCAGTTCGCGGAACTTGAGCTTCTTCGGATTGCTGGTGATGTCGCGGGTGGTGGCGACGACGTTGCTCGGGTCCTTCAGCGTGATCAGGCCCTGCCTGGCCAGCAGCAGCAGGGCACGGCCGGAGTTGGAAGGGTCGTTCGGCAGCGCGACGGTGCCGCCTTCGGGCAGGTCGGCGATGGTCTTGTGCTTGGACGAGTAGCCGGCGAAGGGTTCGACGTGCACCTTCGTGACGACGACCTGGATGTCGTTCTTCTGCTTCTTCTTGAACTCGTCGAGGTAGGGGCCGTGCAGGAAGAAGTTGCCGTCCACCCGCTTCTCGTTGGTTTGCATCGACGGCTGCACGTAGTCGGTGAAGACTTTCACTTCGAGGTCCACGCCTTCCCTGGCCAGCATCGGCTTGACGAACTCGAGCAGTTCGGCGTGCGGCACCGGCGTGGCGGCGATGACCAGCTTGTCCGCAGCCTGCGCGGAGGCGGTGAAGGCGAGGGCGGCGGCGCACAGCAGTTTGCGAAGGGTGAAGGACATGTGGGGCTCCGGGGTTGAAAGGTCCAGTCTGTTATTTGCGGCTGAAATGCAGCACGAGGCGGTCGCCGGCGTACTGGATGAGCTGTACCAGCACCACCAGCAGGGCGACGGTGATCACCATCACTTCGGTCTGGAAGCGCTGGTAGCCGAAACGGATGGCGAGGTCGCCGAGGCCGCCGCCGCCGATCACGCCGGACATCGCCGCGTAGGATATCAGGGTGATGGCGGTCACCGTGGTCGCGGCGAGGAGGCCGGGCAGGGCTTCGGGCAGCAAGGCGCCGAAGATGATGCGGTGGGTGCGGATGCCCATCGCCTGACAGGCCTCGATGACGCCGCGGTCGATTTCGCGCAGCACGTTTTCCACCAGGCGGGCGAAGAAGGGGGCGGTGGCCACCACCAGCGGCGGGATCGCGCCTTCGACGCCGAGCGAAGTGCCGATCAGGATCACCGTCACCGGGATCATCACGATCAGCAGGATCAGGAAGGGTACCGAGCGCAGCACGTTGGCGATGAAGGACAGCACCCGGTACAGCGCGCGCTGTTCCAGCAACTGCCCCTGCGAGGTGACGAACAGCAGGATGCCGAGCGGCAGGCCGATCAGCACGGTGAAGAACAGCGACACGCCGGTCATCACCAGGGTTTCCCAGGTGGCGAACGCGATGTCGCCCCATTCGATGCTGCCCCACTCGATCATCGACAGGTCGATCATTGCAGTACCTCGTGATGGATGTGGTGCCGGTCCAGTTCGGCGAACACCCGGCGGACGTCCTCGTCGCTGCCTTCGAGTTCGAGCAGCAACTGGCCGAAAGGCAGCTCCTTGATGCTCGACACTTCGCCCTGCAGGATCGTGAAGCGCACTGTGCTGGCGGCCATGATGTCGCTCAGGACAGGCTGGTAGGTGATGTCGCCGACGTAGGTCAGGCGCACCAGGGTGCCGCGCAGCTTGTCCTGGGCGAAGGCGTGGGCGGGGTCGAGCATCGCCGCGGTCAGCGGATCGTCTTGTGCCACCATGCTGCGGGTGACCGGATGCCGCGGGTGCAGGAAGACGTCCGCGACCTTGCCGCTTTCGACGATGCGGCCGCCGTCGATGACCGCGACGCGGTCGCACAATGTGCGGATGACCTGCATCTCGTGGGTGATCAGCACGATCGTGAGGCCGAGCCGGCGGTTGATGTCGAGCAGCAGGCGCAGGATGGACTGGGTGGTTTCGGGGTCGAGCGCCGAGGTCGCTTCGTCGCACAGCAGCAGTTGCGGCCGGCTGGCCAGCGCCCGCGCGATGCCGACGCGTTGCTTCTGGCCGCCGGACAGCTGCGCGGGGTACTTGCCGGCGTGCTCGCTGAGCCCGACCAGGGCCAGCAGTTCGGCCACGCGTTCGGCGCGCTGGGCGGCGGTCAGGCTGCTGGTGCAGCGCAGCGGCCAGTCGATGTTGGCCGCCACGGTCTTGGCGTTGAGCAGGTTGAAATGCTGGAAGATCATGCCGATGCGCTGGCGCAGCGCATGCAGGCGCTGGCGGTCGAAGCCGGTGATGTCCTCGCCGTCGATCAGCACGCGGCCGGAACTCGGCCGTTCGAGCAGGTTCAGGCTGCGCAGCAGCGTGCTCTTGCCGGCGCCTGAGCGGCCGATGATGCCGAAGATTTCGCCCTTGGCTATTTCGAGGTCGATGCCGTCCAGCGCGCTGACCTCCCGCCCTTCGACGCGATAGGTCTTGCCGAGTCCTTCGATTCTGATCACGGAAATGGCTGCCGCGGCGGAGCCGGGCGCAAAAACGCGGAGTGTATCAACCTCGCCGCGGTGGCACCATTGTGCCGTGGCGGCTGACCGCGTTCCCCGGGTGCATGGCGGCTCAGGCCTATTCCAGGCGAAGCAGGATGCGGAGCTCCGGGTCGTCGGCGTAGCGCCCGGGCAGATAGCCGATGGCGCTGGGGTTCTCGAGCAGGAGGCGGCGCGCATCGCCGGCGTCGGCGGCTTCCTTTGGCGGCAGCGCGCGTCCGGTGAACACCATGCGCGACCAGTAGGCGCGGATCTGGCTGGGATTCTTGTCCGTGAGCGTGCGGTAGAAATGGTCTCGCGTCCTGCCGGGCGGCAGGTCCAGCAGCATGGAGATGCGGGTGGCCAGGGTGGCGCGGCGCCCCAGGTAGAGCTGTTCGGCTTCGTCGCGGCTCAGGGTCTCGACCGTGCCCGTGCGTGCGGTGACGATCAGCACTTCCTCCGCGTGTGCCGGGTGCGCGCCCAGGGCGAGCAGGACCACCAGCAGGGCGATCCAGCACGATGGGGAGCCGAAGCGATCAGAAGACCACATCGATCGACAGACTCAAGGTGTTGACCGTGCGGCCGCTGACGCGGGTGGAAAGGATGTCTCCCCGTGGGTAGAACGCTCCCCATCCGTCGTTCTCGATGCGGCTGCGTGCCAGCTCGACCTTCATGGCGGCGTTCGGATGCAGATCCCAGCGCAGGCCGGCGCCGATGCTGCGCTGGCCGTTGTTGCGCGACGCGTTGAAGGCATCGATCTCCGGCAGGCCCATGCTCAGGTTCCGGCTGACGATCGGGCTGCTCTGCCGGTTGCGGGCGAACCTGAGATAGGGCGTGGTGGCGCCGACGTGCCGGCCGATCGTCAGATGCCAGCCGGAAGCGCTGTTCACGAAGGCCGAAGTGCGGCGCACCGCGTATTCGCCGATCAGCTGCCAGCGGTTGTCGTCCCAGTGGAAGCCGGCGGAGGTGAAGGAGGCGGAGGCGCCGTTGCCCTGCATTTCGGCCAGCATCAGCCTGCCCTGCGGGAAAGCGCCCAGGGCGTGCTGCAGGCGATCGAATTCGGGGTCGCCCCAGCGCAGGTCCAGGCGTGCGCGCGAATAGCCGAGATGGAGCGTGAGCGGCCCTTTGGAGAGCCCGATGTTCAGGCCCCGCAGCCGCGACAGCGAGGCATGGCCGTAGTGGGCGATGTCGACGCGGCTGCGCCCGAAGTAGGGGTGCAGCTCGAGGTCCACATCCGCGATCCGGGTGCGGTAAAGGAGGTCGATGCCGTCTAGGTCGGCAAAGGGATTGAGCGCGTACACCTCCACCGGCGGGCGTACCCAGGAATGCGCGTAATTGACGTCGAGCGAATCCGACAGCATGAAGGCCGGCACACGCAGCCGCCCGGCACGCAGGGTGAACTCCGGCGAGGGCGCGAAGCTGATGAAAGCCAGCGCGGCGCGGGGGATATAGTCGTGCTTCGGCGTGTGCCGGGCCAGCACCTGGACGACGGCTTCGGTGCCGTTGCCGAAGCCGAAGTTGCCCTGCACGCCGAGAACCGAGTCGGAGCCGAAGTTGAGCCTGCCGGAGCCCGGTGCTTCGGTGCCCACGCGGACGAACTGGAGGTCGGCGGCATCCGATCTGACGACGCCCAGGGTGCCGAAGCCCGAGAAGGTGACGCTCTCGATGTCCGCGGCGGCCGGGCCGGCATGCAGGACGAGGGCGGCGGCGAAGGCCGTGAGCCCGGCTGCGAGTCTGTTCTTCATCAGGTGCTGGCCTTCGCTGATTCCTGTTCCAGCCATTGCAGGGTCTGGTCCCGGTTCAGCGGATGGGAGAAGTAATAACCTTGCCCGTAGTCGCAACCCAGTTCCCGCAGGACTTCGAACTGGCGCGCGTCCTCGATGCATTCGGCGACGACGGTCATGCCGAGGTCGTGGGCGAGTTCGATGCTGCGCCGGACGATGGCCTGCAGGCGATGATCCTCGGTGATCGAACTGACGAAGGAACCGTCGAGCTTGACCTGGTTGCAGGGCATCGTGTGCAGATAGCTCAGGGTGGAATAACCGGTACCGAAGTCGTCGATCAGGATCTCGATGCCGGCGTTGCGCAATTCCCGCAGGCTGCGGGTGGCGGGACTGTCGGGGCGGGCAAGCAGGCTTTCGGTGACTTCGAAGCGGACCTGGTCGTGCGGCAGGCCGTTGCGGTCGACGATCGCCAGCAGTTCGGTGGCGAGCGCCGGGCGGGCCAGCTGGCGGGCGGAAAGGTTGACGCTGACGCGTGCGCGAAGGCTTTCGGGGCGGTTCTTCCAGTTGCGCATGTCCGCGCAGGCGATGCGCAGGACTTCCATGCCCAGATCGTGGATCAGGTCCAGGGTTTCGGCGAGCGGGATGAATTCGGATGGTGCCAGCAGGCCATGCGTCGCATGGGGCCAGCGCACCAGCGCTTCGAAGCTCGCGGTCCGGCGGTCGGAAAGGGCGACGATCGGCTGGTAATGAACGGCCAGGCCGCCATGGGCGAGCGCCCAGCGCAGATCGGATTCGAGCTGCAGGGCGCGGACGGCCTGGGTGTGCATCGAGGCGTGGAAGAACTCGATCGGCGAGGTATCGCTCTGGCGTGCCTTGTGCAGGGCGTTGTCGGCGTCGCGCAGCAAGGCCTGGGCATCCTCGCCCTCGGCTTCGCTCAGGGCGATGCCGATCCGGCAGCGGGGGTGCAGGATGCGGTCGGCCGTCGGTACCGCGAACGACGGCAGCGCAATGAGCGTCTCGCTGATGCGCAACGCGTCGGCCGAGCTCGCCAGGTCCTTCAGCAGCACGGCGAACTGGTCGCCGCCGACGCGCGCCGCCACATCCCCTTCCCGCAGCGAAGCCTTGATGTGGGCGGCGGCGCGGCGCAGCAGTTCGTCGCCGACGGCATGGCCGTAGCTGTCGTTCACCAGGCTGAAGCGTTCGAGGTTGATGGCGACGACCGCGATCATGTCGTCGCTGTCGCGCCGGCGCTGGGCGAGCGCGTGGTTGACGTGCTCGATGAACAGTGCCCGGTTCGGCAGCCCCGTCAGGCCGTCGTGCAGGGCGTCGTGGATGAGCTGCTCTTCCGCCCGCTTGCGCATGTCGATGTCGCTGATCGAGCCGGCCATGCGCGAGATGCGGGGCGTGTTGCTGCGGCGGGCGACGCCGCGGGTCAGCACCCAGCGGTAGTTGCCGTCGGGCAGGCGGACGCGGTGTTCCATCATGAACTGCGCGCTGTCGCCTTTCAGATGCTCGATCATGCGCTCGCGGTATTCAGTCAGTTCGTCGGGGTGGATGTAGTCGAGAAAGGCTTCCGGGGAACTGGCGAGGCCGCCGGACGGCAGGCCGAGGATTTCGCAGAAACGGTCGGAGTAGTAGGCCGTGCCGGCGGGAATGTCCCAGTCCCACAGGCCGTCGTTGGCGCCGCGCATCGCCAGGGCATGGCGTTCCTCGCTGATCCTGAGCCGGGTCGCGGTGTCCTGCAGTTCGGCCACGCGGCGCTGCAGCGTGGCCGCCATGATGTTGAAGTGGCGCGAGATGACGGACAGTTCGTCATGGCCTTTGGACGGCACCCGGTGCTCGAGATGGCCGTCGGCGATCGCCTTGCTGCCGGCGAGCAGCTGCCCGAGGTTGCGGGTGAGCAGGTAGCCGATGGTCGACAGCAGCAGGAAGGTCAGCACGATCTCGGACAAGGCGATCGCCAGGCCTTGCTCGGTGATCGCGCGGCGGGCCGCCGCCAGGCCGGACACCGATACGCCGAACTGCAGCAGGCCGACTTCGTTGCGCGGCAGCAGCAGGGGGTGGCGCACATGCACGATCTCGTTGCCGAGCACGCCTTCGAAGAAGCCGGTGCGGATCACCGTGGGCTCGGGCAGGGCGTCGATGTCGGGGCGGCCTGCGCTGACCAGCGGTGTCTGGTCGGGGGCGACGATGCGGACATAGACCAGGCCCTCGTTCGCGCCGAGCAGCAGTTCGCCCAGGATGTCCTGCAACTCGCCGTAGCGCTGCTGTTCGCCGTAGGTCGTGGCCATCGCGTGCAGCATGCTGGAGTTCTGGCTGATGGTGGTGTCCAGGCTGGCCGACGCTGCGTTGTTCATCAGGCGCACGCTGTTGGCCAGCAGCAGGCTCAGCAGCACCATCTGTACCGTGGTGCTTGCCAGCAGCAGGCGGAAACGGATCGAAGCGTGTCGGAAACGAAGGAACATCAGGATCGTCCAGTGCTGCCGTGTGATGCAGGAGTCACGAGGTGGCGTGCCGCGGCCATGGTTCAGCGCTTCGCCTGGCGCTTGACCGTGGCCGAAGCGTCGACACGGCCTTCGCTGGCGAAGGCTTCGAGGTTGGTTTCGATGCGGTCGGGATCGTACAGATAGTTGACCATCAGGCCCCAGGATTGCGCGAGCCCCTTCGGCGAGGTGTCGGCCAGCCAGTTCAGGCGTTCGACGCGGGCACCGTTGCCGAGGTGGAAGCGTGCCACGGCATCGACCGGCTTGCCGTCGCGCTTGGCGTTCAGCAGGTAGCGGGCGGCGATGCGCAGCAGCGGCTCGCGCAGCGCCTGGGCGAGCCGGGGTTCGGACGACCAGTCGCTGCGGCCTTCGAGCAGTTCGGCGAACAGCGGCGAATCCGGGCTTTCGACGCCGACGGCGGCGAGGCGTTTCCAGTCTGCCGCAGTGAAGGCTTCCGCCAGTTCCTGTGGATTGCGCTGGATCCAGCGCAACAGGCCGGGGATGGGCGACAGCGTGGCGAAGGTATCCAGGCGCGGAAAGTCACGCTGCAGATCCTCGACCACGCGCTTGAGCAGGAAGTTGCCGAAGGACACGCCGCGCAGGCCGGTCTGGGTGGCGCTGATCGAATAGAAGATCGCGGTGGTGGCCTTGCTGGCGTCGGCCAATGGCGCCTCGATGTCGAGCAGGCGCTGGACGTCGTCGGCGAGTTCTTCCAGCAGCGCGACCTGGACGAAGATCAGCGGCTCGAGCGGCATCCGCGGATGGAAGAAGGCATAGCAGCGGCGGTCGGAGTCCAGGCGGTTCTTGAGGTCTTGCCACGAGCGGATCTCGTGCACCGCTTCGTACTGCACCAGCTTTTCGAGCAGTGCGGCGGGCGAGGTCCAGGTGATGCGCTGCAGTTCGAGGAAGCCGACGTCGAACCAGGCCGACAGCCGGGCTTCGAGTTCGCGGTCGAGCGGCTTGAGCAGCGGATCGTCGGCGACGAAGCGAAGCAGGTCGGCGCGCAGGTCGACGAGGAACTTGACGCCCTGCGGAATGGCGTTGAACTGGGTCAGGATGCGCAGCCGGCTCGAGCGCATCGCGGCGCGCAGCTGGGCCTCGGCATCCCATTGCGCGGGCGTGCCGACCGCGGCCTGGTAGGCGCGGTGGGCGGCTTCGATGCGCGCCGGGTCCGGCCCGAACTCCAGCGCGATCATGCGCAGGATCGCCCGGCGTCCGCCGTCGTCCAGGCGAAGATAGGCTTCGGCCAGGCGCGCGGCGCGCTGGCGCGTCGAGATTTCACCGCCGCGGCCTTCCGCACATTCATGGAGCTGGCTGCGAATCCTTTCGAGATCGCGCTCGGTGGGTTCCACCTGCCGTGTGCTGCGGCCGCTCATCAGTTGCCGCATGCGCGACAAGCTGCGTGACACGAGTCCGTTCCCCGCCATGCTGTCCCCGAATCGTTATGCACGAACCGACAATCATAGCCGTCTGACGTCATGCGAGCAGGGCAGTCGGTCCTGTTGGTAAGGAATTATGTCACGGTGTTGGGGAGTTCCTGCTATCGGTCTCGTGGACGATGTGACCGAGGTTCAGGTGGGGCGGCGACTCCGTGCTGCCAGCACGATGCCGAATACGATCATGGGCAGGCAGAGCCATTGTGCGGTCGATAGCCCGAGCGACAGCGTGCCGAAGATGCCCGGGTCCGGCGTGCGGAAGAATTCCGCAGCGAAACGCAGGCTGCCGTAGCCGATCAGGAAGACGGCCGATACCGCGCGCAGCGGGCGCGGGCTGGCCGAATACCACCACAGGACGGCGAACAGCAGCGCGCCTTCGCCGAGCGCCTGGTAGAGCTGGGAAGGATGGCGCGGCAGCGCATCGACCCAGGGAAAGACCATTGCCCACGGCAGTTCGCCGTCCACCGGGCGGCCCCACAGTTCGCCGTTGATGAAGTTGCCGATGCGCCCGGCGGCGAGGCCGGCCGGCACCAGCGGGGCGATGAAGTCGGTCACCTGCCAGAAGGACTTGCCGTGGCGGCGGGCATAGAGCCACATTGCCGCCAGCACGCCGAGGAAGCCGCCGTGGAAGCTCATGCCGCCTTTCCAGATCGCGAGGATTTCGGCCGGGTGCTGCAGGTAGTAACCGGGCTGGAAGAACAGCACTTCGCCGAGGCGGCCGCCGAGGATGACGCCGAGCACGCCGTACATCAGCAGGTCGTCCAGCATCTGCGCGTTCCAGCCCAGTTCCGGGCGGCGGCGCGCATGCAGGCGGCCGAGCACGATGAAGAGCGTGAACGCGATCAGGTACATCAGCCCGTACCAGCGCACCGAGAGCGGGCCGAGGGAAAAGGCGATCGGATCGAACTGCGGGTGGGTCAGCATGGGCGTGATCGAGGTTGGGGCTGGCGGGGACGGTGCCGGTTGCCGGAATCAGTCGAACTGCTGGCGGAAGATGTCGAACTCGCGCCGCAACTGGTCGAAGTCCTCTCGCAGACGGCGGATCTCGTCTTCGAGTTCCGCGATGCGCCCGCGTCCGCCTGTACTGCCGCCGTGCTGGCTTTCGGCCATTTCGGCAACGGCCGCCTGGCCGCCGAGCAGATGGGCATGGCGGACTTCCTTGGTGCCGGGCGCGCGCGGCAGCGAAGTCACCAGCGGAGGATATTTTTCCGCCAGGTGTTCCAGCACCGCGTCCACTGCCGCGATGTCGTCGAAGCGATGCAGGCGTTCGCAGCGCTGGCGCAGTTCGCCCGCGGTCTGGGCGCCGCGCAGCATCAGCGTCGCCAGTACCGCCTGTTCGGCCGGCGGCAGCGAATGGCGCAGGCGGACCAGGTGTTCGTATTTGGCGACGCGGGCGCTGGGCTGGTCGCGGCGGGCGACCAGGCGGCGGCCGATCAGGCTGTCGATGGCGGCCTGGGCTTCCGCTTCGGACAGGCTCATCACCGGCTCGCGAGCGGTCAATTGGTTGCAGCCGGTGACGATGGCGTTGATCGACATCGGATAGGCGTCGGGCGTGACGAAGGCCTTCTCGATCAGCACGCCGAGGACGCGGATTTCAGCGGCGTCGAGGTCGAAGCCGGCATCGGCGTCGGCATCGGTTCGGGGGGCGTTGGCGGCGTTGGAGGGCTCCGTCATGACGACTCCTGGCAAAAGGCGAGAGCGGGGATGATACGCATGCTTCGCTGCGCGCGTTAGAATCACGTGCTCTACTGCAGAATTTCCGGAGCGCCCCCATGCCCCAATACCGTTCCCGCACATCCACCGCCGGCCGCAACATGGCGGGAGCCCGCGCCCTGTGGCGCGCGACCGGCATGAAGGATGGCGATTTCGACAAGCCGATCATCGCCATCGCCAACAGCTTCACCCAGTTCGTGCCCGGCCACGTGCACCTGAAGGACCTGGGCCAACTGGTCGCGCGCGAGATCGAGGCCGCCGGCGGCGTCGCCAAGGAATTCAACACCATCGCGGTCGATGACGGCATCGCCATGGGCCACGGCGGCATGCTGTATTCGCTGCCGTCGCGCGAGCTGATCGCCGACAGCGTCGAATACATGTGCAACGCCCACACCGCCGACGCGCTGGTGTGCATCTCGAACTGCGACAAGATCACCCCGGGCATGCTGATGGCCGCGCTGCGGCTGAACATCCCGGCGATCTTCGTCTCCGGCGGGCCGATGGAGGCAGGCAAGGTCAAGTGGGAAGCCAAGGTCATCTCGCTCGACCTGGTCGATGCGATGGTCAAGGCCGCGGACAAGAGCTGTTCGGACGAGGAAGTGGATGCGATCGAGCGTTCGGCCTGTCCGACCTGCGGCTCGTGCTCGGGTATGTTCACCGCCAACTCGATGAACTGCCTGACCGAGGCGCTCGGCCTGTCGCTGCCGGGCAACGGCACCACGCTGGCCACCCACGCCGACCGCGAACGCCTGTTCAAGGAGGCCGGCCGACGCATCGTCGAGCTCGCGCGCCGCTACTATGAGCGGGACGACGCTTCGGTGCTGCCGCGCTCGATCGCCAGCTTCGAGGCTTTCGAGAACGCGATGAGCCTGGACGTGGCGATGGGCGGCTCGACCAATACCGTGCTGCACCTGCTGGCGGCCGCGCGCGAGGCCGGGGTCGACTTCACGATGAAGGACATCGACCGCGTCAGCCGCCGCGTGCCCTGCCTGTCCAAGGTCGCGCCGGCCGTGGCCGACGTGCATATCGAGGACGTGCACCGCGCCGGCGGCATCATGTCCATCCTCGGCCAGCTCGACCGCGCCGGCCTGCTGCACACGAAGGTGCCGACGGTGCACAGCGCGACGATGGCCGAAGCGCTGGACAAGTGGGACATCACGCGCACCACCGACGAAGCCGTGCATACCTTCTTCCGCGCCGCGCCGGGCGGCGTGCCGACCCAGGTCGCCTTCAGCCAGAACCGGCGCTGGAACGAGCTCGACAGCGACCGCGAACACGGTGTGATCCGCAGCAAGGAGCACGCCTTCACCGCCGACGGCGGCCTCGCGGTGCTGTACGGCAACATCGCCGAGAAGGGCTGCATCGTCAAGACCGCGGGCGTGGACGAGTCGATCTGGAAGTTCACCGGCAAGGCGCGGGTGTATGAGAGTCAGGACGACGCGGTCGAAGGCATCCTCGGCGAGCAGGTGCAGGCCGGCGACGTCGTCATCATCCGCTACGAAGGCCCCAAGGGCGGCCCCGGCATGCAGGAGATGCTGTACCCGACCTCCTACCTGAAGAGCCGCGGCCTCGGCAAGGAGTGCGCGCTGCTCACCGACGGCCGCTTCTCCGGCGGCACCTCCGGGCTGTCGATCGGCCATGCCTCGCCCGAAGCCGCCTGCGGCGGCGCGATCGCGCTGGTCGAGGACGGCGACACGATCGAGATCGACATCCCGAACCGCCGCATCCACCTGGCGATCAGCGATGCCGAACTGGCGGCCCGCCGCGCGGCGATGGAGGCGAAGGGCGCCGCGGCCTGGAAGCCGGCAAACCGTCAGCGCGTGGTGTCGGCGGCACTGCAGGCCTACGCCGCGCTGACGACTTCGGCTGACACCGGCGCCGTGCGCGACGTCAGCCAGGTCCAGCGCTGATTGACCGCTTTGAGGCCACTGTCTACGATCGGCACCATGGATAGCGAACTTGCTCAACTCGAAGCGCAGATCGAGGAACTGATCGGTCTGCACAACCGGCTCAAGGCCGACAACGTCGGTCTGCATGGCCGCGTCGCCCAGCTCGACGCCGAGAACCGCCAGCTCGAAGCCAAGCTCAGGCTGGCGGTCGATCGTCTCGAAGCGCTGCTCGACAAACTCCCGGAGGCCTGAAAACGTGTCGATGGATCATCTGGACGTGATGCTGCTCGGAAAGGAGTACCGGGTTTCCTGCACGCCCGAGACGCGGGACGACCTGCTCGCCACCGTCGCCTACCTGGACGACAAGCTGCGCGAGCTGGGCGGCAGGACCAATGCGTCGGGCGAGAAGCTGGCAGTCATGACCGCGCTCAACATCGCCCATGAATTCCTGCAGCACCAGCGTGGAAACGGGTTTGACATGCCGGGTGCGAAGCGTAGAATCGGACTCATGAAAGCACGCCTCGACGGGGTGCTGGCCCAGCAGGAAAAACTGTTCTGAGGACATGCTTGGCGCAATACCGATCAATCCCCTGCAGTGTTCGTCGAAGTCGTAGATTCCTTGAACCAATAGTCGAGAGACTCGGTTGCTGACCATCAAGGCCGCTGGTGTGAACGCCCCTTGCGGGTGATCCTGAAGCGGAAGGGATGCGACCTCCCTGAACCCATGGTTCAGGATGCCCGGCGGAGACGGCACAGGCGGGGGGCCAGACAAAAAGGCGCAGCCATCGAGGTTGCGCCTTTTTCGCTTTTGCGCTCTTTGTCTTTGCGCTCTTTGTCCATTTTCGTCCATGCGGGGCGGCCACCGGCGGTGGCGACGCACAACACATGATGGATCGTTCAGCATGACTTTCGATATCTGGTGGCTCACTTATCCCGTGCTCGGCGCCGTTGTCGGCTTCTTCGCCGGCCTGCTCGGCGTCGGCGGCGGCGGCATCATGGTGCCGATGCTGACCACGCTGTTCCTCGCCCAGGGTTTTCCGCACGAGCAGGTGGTGCATATGGCGCTGGGCACCTCGATGGCCAGCATCGTGCTGACTTCGGTGTCCAGCCTGCGCGCCCACCAGGCGCACGGCGCGGTGCGCTGGGACGTGGTGCGCACGATCACGCCCGGCATCCTGGTCGGCACCTTCTGCGCCACCTTCATCGCTTCGCGGGTGAATACGGCGGCGCTGGCGATCTTCTTCGCCGTGTTCATGGCCTACGTGTCGATCCAGATGCTGCTCAACATCAAGCCCAAGCCCAGCCGCAACCTGCCCGGTCCGCTCGGCATGACGGGCGTCGGGCTGGGGATCGGCGGTGTGTCGGCATTGGTCGCGATCGGTGGCGGTTCGCTGTCGGTGCCCTTCATGACCTGGTGCAACGTCAAGGTGCAGAACGCGATCGGCACTTCGGCTGCGATCGGCCTGCCGATCGCGCTGGCCGGCACGATCGGCTATCTCGTCAACGGCTGGAACGTGCCCGGCACGCCGCCGCTGAGCTTCGGCTACGTCTATCTGCCGGCATTCGTCATGGTGTCGCTGGTCAGCATGTGGGTGGCGCCGGTCGGCGCCCGCCTGGCGCACCGGCTGCCGGTGGCGATGCTGAAGAAAATCTTCGCCGGCGTGCTGATGGCGCTGTGCGCCAAGATGCTGCACAGCATCTTCGGCTGAGGCTGCGTCTGCAGCTTGATCAAACGGGCAATCCGCTTTTCGTGGAAGCTGCGTCAGCTGCGGCCAGGGTCTGGTGTAGCGAGGGTAGGATGGGTAGAGCCGCAGGCGAAACCCATCGTTTGCGGGAAGCAGGGGTGATGGGTTTCGCTACGCTCTACCCATCCTACTCGTGCTGCGTCAGCCGTGATGGGGTGTGATGACGCCCCAACGGAGCAGGTCTGCGGCCTGCTTTCGCGGCTGCTCCTACGGCGGGCCTGCAAGCATCTTCGATTTACGGCGCCGACAGTGCCTCGTGCAGCACCTTGAAGTTGCTGCGCATCATCGACAGGTAGTCCGGCGCCGGGCCGTCGGCGGCCGACAGTGCGTCCGAGTACAGCGTGCCGCCGATGCGCGTGCCGCTTTCGGCGCGGATGCGCTCGATCAGGCGCGCATCGGCGATATTTTCGATGAATACCGCGGGAATCTTCTCGGCCTTCAATTGAGTGATCAGGCGGGCGACGCCCCTGGCCGTGGGTTCGGCATTGTTCGACACGCCCACCGGCGCCAGGAAGCGGATGCCGTAGGCCTTGCCGAAATAGGCGAAGGCATCGTGCGAAGTGACGACCTTGCGGCGTTCGGCCGGCAGTGCGGCGAAAGCGGCGCGGATCTCGGCGTCCAGCACTTTCAGTTCGCCCTGGTAGCGTTCCGCATTGGCGCGGTAGCTGTCGGCATGGGCCGGGTCGGCAGCAGCCAGCGCCGCGGCGATGTTCGCCACGTAGCGCTGGGCGTTGCCGAGATCCTGCCAGGCGTGCGGGTCGGCGCCGTGGCCATGGTCGTGGCCGTGGTGATCATGATCATGGTCGTGACCGTCGTCCGCCATCTCGATCGTGCTCACGCCTTCGCTGGCAACGACGATGGTGCCCTTGTAGCCCCCTGAACGCGCCAGCCGTGCCATCCAGTCGTCGAAGCCCAGGCCGTTGACCACCACCAGCGCCGAACTGCCGATCTGGCGTGCGTCCGACGGCCGCGGCTGGAAGGCGTGAGCGTCCTCGTTGGCGCCGACCAGCGTGCGCACACGGACCCTGTCGCCGCCGACCTCGCGCACCATGTCGCCCAGGATGCTGAAGCTGGCAGTGACTTCGAGCGGCTCGGCCTGTGCCAAGGCGCTGGACATGGGCAGCATGCAGAGCGCGAGCATGCCGGCGAGCCGGCGCAATGAGGGGCGGAAAGCGTTCATGGCGGTGCCTTTCGTACGGGGCGTTGGAGAAAATCAGGATTCGAGGTGGTGGCGCACCGGCAGGCGGGCGACCAGCAGGCCGCCGGGTGCGGCGAGCAGCGAAACGAAATAGACCAGGCCGCACACCAGCACGATCGCCGGTCCGGCCGGCACGTCGGCATGGAAGGACAGCAGCAGGCCGGCCACGCCGCTGCCGAAGGCGAACAGCACCGCCAGCAGCAGCAGCGCCGGCAGTCCGCGCGCCCACAAGCGTGCAGCGGCCGAAGGCAGGATCATGATGCCGACCGCCATCAGCGTGCCGAGGGCATGGAAGCCGCTGACCAGGTTCAGCACCACCAGCATCAGGAAGCCGTAGTGCGCCACCGGCGACCAGCGGCTGACGCCGCGCAGGAAGGCGGGATCGAAGCACTCCATGACCAGCGGCCGGAACAGCACGGCGAGGCAGAACAGCGTGACGCTGGCGATCGAGGCGATCAGCAGCAGCGAACCGTCATCGAGCGCCAGCACCGAGCCGAACAGCACGTGCAGCAGGTCGAGGTTGCGGCCGCGCAGCGACACGATCATGACCCCGGCCGCCAGCGACAGCAGGTAGAAGGCGGCGAGGCTGGCATCCTCCTTCAGCACCGAGGCGCGCGTCACCAGGCCGGCGGCCAGCACCACGACGATGCCGGCGACGATGCCGCCGATCGTCATCGCGCCGAGCGACAGGCCGAAGGCCAGGTAGCCGAGCGCCGCGCCGGGCAGGATGGCGTGGCTCATCGCGTCGCCCATCAGGCTCATGCGGCGCAGCAGCAGGAACACGCCGACCGGCGTGGCGCCGAGCGCCAGCGCCAGGCAGCCGGCGAGCGCGCGGCGCATGAAGGCGAAGTCGGTGAAGGGGGCGAGCAGGAATTCGGTCACGATGAGAGGAGGAGCGTTGGCAGCGCAGCGGCTGCGGATCAATGCCGGTGCGAGCCGTGTTCGTGGCGATGGGCATGCCCGTGGGCATGTGGGCCGGCATCCGGAGGCAGGGCCTGGGCCGGCTGTTCGATCTGGCACTCCGGCGCATCCTCGTCGAAGGCCTCGGACAGGCGGCGCGCGCGCGCCAGCATCTCCGGCGTCAGCACCTGGGCGGTGGGGCCGAAGGCGACGGGTTCGCGCGACAGCAGCAAGCAGGTGGGGAAGTGGCGGCGGACCTGTTCGAAGTCGTGCACCACGGTCAGTACCGTGCGGCCTTCGCGGTGCCAGCCGAGGATGAGCTGGACCAGGTCGTCCACGGTGCGGCTGTCGATGGCGGCGAAAGGCTCGTCGAGCAGGATCAGCGGCGCATCCTGCAGCATCAGCCGGGCGAAGCGCGCGCGCTGCAACTGGCCGCCCGACAGCGAGCCGATCGGACGCGCCTCGAAGCCGGACATGCCGACCGCGGCCAGCGCCTCGCGCACCCGCTGGCGCTGCTGTCGCGACAGTCCGCCGAAAGCGCCGATCTCGCGCCACAGGCCCATCGCGACGACGTCGAACACCGAAACCGGAAAGCTGTGGTCGATCTCGCCGCGCTGCGGCAGGTAGGCCAGCGCGCCCGGCGGCAGGCCGGGCATCAGGATGCGGCCGCCGATCGGGCGCAGCTCGCCGGCGATGCCTTTCAGCAGGGTCGATTTGCCTGCGCCATTGGGGCCGATGACGGCGACCAGGGCGCCGGCGGGGATGTCGCCGCTCAGGTGGTGCACCGCCGGATGGCGGTCGTAGCCGAGCGTCAGGTTCTCGATGCGGATCAGCGGGGGCGGGGCGGGGTGCATGTCCTCAGTCCAGCGCCCACAGCACGGCCAGCCACAGCAGGCCGGTGGCGAGCGCAGCGGCGCCCAGGCGGGCGACGACGCCGACGCCGAGCAGGCTGCGAGGCGGGTACGGGGGGTAGGCGTGTGAATCCTGCGAGGCGCGCGCCTGGGCGGAGCGTGCGGGCGTGGCAGCGGCTGGACTGCCTTGGTCGTGGGCGCTCATCGCTTGGCCGCCTTGGCACCTTCGCGCCCGCAGTCGGCACAGGCGCCGTGGAACACCAGTTCGCTGCGGGCGAGCTCGAAGCCGGCCGGCAAGGCCGGGTCGGGGCCGGCGGGCACGTCTTCCAGGCACAGGATCTGGCCGCAGCGGTCGCAATGGAAGTGCGCGTGGCGGTGTTCGCCGTCGCTGCGGATCTCGAAGCGCCAGGCCCGTTCGCCGCCGGCGATGCGCTGCGCGATGCCTTGTTCGACCAGCCAGTCGAGCGCGCGGTAAAGCGTGACGCGGTCGTGCGCGATGCCGGCCGCCGCCAGCGTGGCGCCGATCTCGTCGTGCGACAGCGGATGCGGGCTGGCCTGCAGTGCTTCGATGACGGCCACGCGTGTGCGCGTGACCCGGCCGCCATGAGCGGCGATCAGCTCACGGGCGGGAACGAAGGCGGGAGGCGGATGGTCTGGCATTGCGGTCACGGGTGGGCCAGCGAGGCGGGCAAGAGTGGCGAAATCGAATGGATGAAATCTGGGGGCGGAAATGGAAAGGAACTTGTCCGTGTTTGATGCAACATTGTAGCATTAAAAGCGCCTCGATCGAGCCTGATCCGTTCCCGGAGGAATGATGAAACCTGCACGCCTTGTCATGACCACCCTTTGCGCGCTGTTCGGCGCGATGCCCTTCCACGCCCTGCACGCCCATGAAGGGCATGATCACCAGACCCATGCTGCACACGAACATGGCGTGGCCACGCTGCGGGTGGCGAGCGCCGACAAGGCGCTGGTGATCGAATTCCTCAGCCCGCTCGACAACCTGGTGGGCTTCGAGCACGAACCGCGCAGCGACGAGCAGCGCAAGGCCATCGCCGATGCCGAAGCGCTGCTGCGCGACGGCGCCGCGCTGTTCCGCCTGCCGGCTGCGGCTGGCTGCCAGCTGCTGGGGGCGAAGCTCGATTCGCCGTGGCTGCAGAGCGAACAGCCCGACCATGACCACGGCCATGGACACAGCGACGCGCATGGCGCGACGGAGCATGAGGGCCACGCCGATCTGGCGGCGAGCTATCGCTTCGAATGCACCGCGCCCGACAGGCTCGACAGCCTGCATGTCCGCTTGTTCGACAGCTTTCCGCGGTTGCGTGAAGTGCGCGTCGAGCGGGCGACGGCATCCGGCCAGGGCGCTGCGGTGCTGACTCCCGCCAAGGCCGAACTGCCGCTGTGATGCCGGAGGCGTCGCCCGGCGCCGACTGCGCTGCGGTCGCGGTCGGCGGCTTGCGCTATCGCTGGCCGAAGGCGGACGTCGACTGCCTGGCGATCGACGATCTGACGCTGGCGGCCGGCGAGCGAGTATTTCTGCGCGGCCCCAGCGGCAGCGGCAAGACCACGCTGCTGTCGCTGGTCGGCGGCGTGATCCAGCCGCAGGCGGGCGGGATCTGCGTTGCTGGCCAGCCGCTCTCGCGCCTGTCGGCGGGCGCGCGCGACCGTTTTCGCGCCGACAACATCGGTTTCGTCTTTCAGCTTTTCAACCTGCTGCCCTACCTGTCCGCGCGCGACAACATCCTGCTCGCCTGCCGCTTTTCCGCGGCGCGGCGGGCGCGGCTGCGCGCCGCGGGCGTCACGGCCCAGGCCGAGGCCGGGCGCCTCGCCGCCCGCCTCGATCTCGACGCCGAGGCGCTCGAACGTCCCGCCGCCGAACTGTCGGTCGGCCAGCAGCAGCGTGTCGCGGCGGCGCGGGCGCTGATCGGCCGGCCCGGCCTGATCATCGCCGACGAGCCGACTTCGGCGCTCGATGCCGACCGCCAGCAGGCCTTCGTCGACCTGCTGCTGGGCGAGTGTGCGGCCTCGGGCGCGGCACTGCTGTTCGTCAGCCACGACTTGCGGCTCGCGGCGCATTTCGACCGCGTGCTCGATCTGGCGCAGATCAACCATGCCACGGCGGTGGAGGCCGGAGCATGACGCCGATGCTGGCGCTCAGCCTGCGCAGCATCGGCAACCGCCGCCTGTCGGTGGCGCTGACGGTGATCGCGGTCGCGCTGTCGGTGGCCTTGCTGCTGGGCGTGGAGCGCTTGCGCAACGATGCGCGCGAGGGCTTTGCGCAGACGATCTCGGGTACCGATCTGGTGGTCGGCGCGCGCGGCGGTGCGGTGCAGTTGCTGCTGTACTCGGTGTTCCACATCGGCAATGCCAGCAACAACGTGTCGTGGCAGAGCATGCAGCGCATCGCCGCGCTGCCGCAGGTGAAGTGGCTGGTGCCGATCTCGCTGGGCGATTCGCATCGCGGCATGCGGGTGGTCGGCACCACGGCGGATTTCTTCGCCCACTATCGCCACGGTGCCGGCCGCGCATTGGCCTTCGCGCAGGGGCGCGCCTTCGCTGCGGTGCCGGACGGCATCTTCGAGGCCGTCGTCGGCGCCGAAGTGGCGGCGCGCTTCGGCTATCGCCCCGGCCAGCGGATCGTGCTCAGCCATGGCAGCCTGGGCGGGGAGGGCGGGCCGCGCTTCGCCGACCATGCCGACAAGCCGTTCACCATCGTCGGCGCGCTGGCGCGCACCGGCACGCCGGTCGACCGCAGCGTGCTGGTGGGCTTGGAGGGCATCGAGGCGATCCATATCGACTGGCACGGCGGCGCGCCGATCCCGGGGCTGTCGATCGCGCCCGAGCAGGTGCGCAAGTTCGATCTCAGCCCGAAGTCGGTTACCGCAGCGCTGGTCGGACTCGACAGCCGCATCGCGGTGTTCCGCGTCCAGCGCCAGATCAACACCATGGCCGGCGAGCCGCTGACGGCGATCCTGCCCGGCGCCACGCTGCAGGAGCTGTGGTCGCTGGTGGGCATGGCCGAGCGTGCGCTGCTGGCGGTGTCGGCGCTGGTCGTGGCCGTGGGGCTGGCCGGCCTGGTGGCGGTGGTCGTCGCCAGCCTGGGCGAGCGCCGCCGCGAACTGGCGATCCTGCGTGCGCTCGGCGCCAGTCCGCTGCAGATTTTCGCCTTGCTCGCCTTCGAAAGCCTGCTGTTGTCGCTGGCGGGCATCGTGCTCGGGCTCGGTCTGCTGTATGGTGCGGTCGCCGTGGCGGCGCCGTGGCTGGCCGCCCAGTACGGCCTGAATCTCGTGCCGGGCTGGCCGTCGGCGGGCGAATGGCGTCTGCTGGGCGTGGTGCTCGGCGCCAGCCTGGCGGCCAGCCTGGTGCCGGCATGGCGTGCCTACCGTTACTCCCTGGCCGATGGCCTGACGATCAGGATATGAAGATGCCTGTATTGCCCCGGTTTTCCCTGCCTTCCCTCCGTGTCGGCATCCTGGCCGGCGCGCTCGCCCTGGCAGGTGGTTTCGGCCCGGCTCCGGCCGTGTTCGCGCAATCCGGCGGCGACTATCAGGTCGGCGACCGGCTCGAACCGGCGAAGGAGAAAGCGGGAAAGAACACCGGCAAGGGCGCGGCAACGCCTTTCCGCGAGATAAGCTGGGACGATCTCATCCCTGCCGACTGGGATCCGCAGAAGTTCTTCGCCGACCTGCAGATCGACGATCTGCAGGACAACGATCCGCGCGCGATGGAGATCATGACGCGGATGCGCGAGGAGTGGGGCCGCGCGCCGGTGGTCGAGCGCCTGTCGGGCCAGTCGGTGCGCATTCCCGGCTTCGTCGTGCCGCTCGAAGGCGACGGCGCCACGATCCGCGAATTCCTGCTCGTACCCTACTTCGGCGCCTGCGTCCATGTGCCGCCGCCGCCGGCCAACCAGCTCATCCACGTGATTCCCGACAAGCCGGTGCCGGCCGGCATGAACATGTCGCCGGTGTGGGTGGATGGGGTGCTGACCGTCGGGCGCATCGATTCCGAAATGGGTAGCGCCGGCTACCAGATGCGTGGCATCAGGGTCGAGGAGTACAAGGAACCGCTGCCGGAATGAGGAAGTGAGCAGGCAGGGGTCCGGCATGCGAGCAGGCCGCCCACGCCGGCGTCTGTCGTCCAGGGTGAAAGGATGGTTTCGGGTTTGAGCTGCATCCTGAGCGGGGGGGGGGGGCGGTGTTCTTTAGGTGCCCTGTTATTCGTATTTCATGAATTCCGCAACTTCTCGAATCGTCGGAAATATTTACAGCTGCCTCGAAAAATCATCGATAAAATTCGCAAACTCTTCCATTTGGAGTTTTTTGCTGGTTTTCGTGAAATAAATCACGATTAATGGGAAAAATATAAAAATCAATCGGTTAGGAGATTTGTTTTCAATAGAATAAAAGCGTTGCAGGACATTCGGCAGAGTTTTCAGATTTTTTCGATTTGGCGTAAGAATGGTGGCACGGCTGTTGCTAATAGTTGGACAACTCAGTAGCTCTGCTTTGAATGAACAGTTATCAGGAGGTTGTCCATGTCTTATAAGAACTGTTTCGTGACGAAATCAACGGTACTTTCGAGTCTGGTCGCGGGCGCAGCGTTGTGCTTTTCCGTGATGGCTTCCGCAGCGCCCATGTCGTTGACGGATGGGGTGGGTGGTTATGGCGTGTCGGGCGTAGATGGTGTGGTCGGCGCCCCGCCGGGCGGCGGCGATTATGGCTGGGTGTCGACGAGCGGCGGCGCCGGTGGCGTCTATCTGGACGGCCTTGGCGGCACCAACGGCTCTTATGTGCGGACTGCCGCTTTTTCAGCCACTGCGGGCCAGAGCCTGTCCTTCGATTTCAACTACATCTCCTCCGATGGCGGGCGTTATGCCGATTATGGCTGGGTGCGCCTGTGGTCTGCCGACCTGAGCCAATCCTTCTTGCTGTTTACCGTCCATACGACGGACGACGGCACGGACATTTTCGGCACCCAGGGGGCTGCGCAGATCAATCTGCCGAACGCCTCGATCACCGGTGGCGCTCCAAACTGGTCGGCTTTGGATAAGTATTCCGAGAAATGCTATCGCAGTGGTGGTGGATGCGGCTCTACTGGCTGGCTCAAGGCGAGCTTCGACATCATCGATGCTGGTGATTACATCCTCGAGTTCGGTGTATCGAACAGGTTCGACAAGGGTTATGACTCCGGCCTGGCCTTCGCTGGCATTCCTGGCGGCGGCTCGCAGGTGCCGGAGCCGGCTTCGCTGGCGTTGCTTGGCCTGGGAATCGCCGGCTTGGCCTGGAGGGGCTGTCGCAAGGAGATCTGACCGCATCCCAGGTATCGGGTGGCGTCTCAATGGCGCCGCCCCAAAACAAAGCCAGACGGTTGGACTTCCCGTCTGGCTTTGTTTTGGGCTATGGCTCTCCCGCTGGGGTTGCACCGAGCAAGCCAGTCATGCCGCGAAGGCGGGCACCCAGGGAATCAAGACCTTGAAGTCGAAGGCGCTGGGCTCCCGTCTTCGTGGGCGTGACGAACAAAGGCCGGCTTGTTCAGGCCTGCCCTAAAGCAATCCGCCATCGTCATCGAGCAGATTCGCATTGCTGTTGAGCGAATTGCGCAACGAGCGTCTTTGCAGGAGGCGGTTCTGGGCTGGGAGGGGAAGGTCGGTGAAGCGGATCACATCCTTGGCGAGCAGGGTGTCGATGAGGTCTTCAAGTACGCGGATGAGACCTTGATCCGTATACTCGAGAGCGGCGCGTGGGTCCTCCAGGATGGGGGTGTCGGTCAGGGCGGTGAGTTCGGCCGCGTCGGCGTCGATCCACTCTGAGGCGCTTTCCGACGGGGTCAGCCGGGCTGCAATGATTTTTCCGCTGGAATCCCGCTCGACGAATGGCATGTCGTGGCCTCCGTGGTTGTACTTGTTCAGAAGACGCCGAGCTTGCGGCGCTGGATCACGGTGTCGAAGATCGACAGGTAGCGTGGAGCGACCTTGCTGATGTGGAAGCGCTGATGGGCATCGGCCAGCGCGTTTTCGCCCAGATGGATGAAGTCCTGCGGTGCATCGATGATCTCGGCGGCATAGCGTACCCAGCTTGCGATGTCGTCGTATTTGCACAGCAGGCCGTTATGGCCGTGGCGGATGACCTCGGGCACGAAGCAGTGGTCGCTGGCGATGATCGTCTTGCCGCGAAACAGCAGTTCGAACAGTCCCCAGTTGGCCGAGCCGAATTGCAGCGGGTAAAGGAACATGTCCATTGCTTCGACATAGCTCGCGAAGTCGTCGTAGCCGGCGAAACTGACGTGTTGGAAATTCGATCCTTCGCCCAGCGTGATGCCTTCGCGCTGCAATACGTATTGCATGAAGGATTCGGGCCGCGATTCGGCGGGGAAGTTGTGCTGCAGGAAAACTTCCTCGTAGCTGTACAACACCTTCGGCGAGCCGCAGAAAACGAAGCGCACTTGCGGGCGCTGCTTGAGGACTTCCTTGGCGATCAGGATGAACTGCTCGAAGCCTTTGGCTGAGGACAGGTCGCGGGCGGAGAAGCCAATGTGGAACACGCCTTCTTCCTTGGCGAAGGTCGAGGGCTTGCGCTTGATGTCGAAACCTTCCATTTGCGGCACGATACGGTCATGCAGGCAGGCCGGGAACATCTCTCTGGCATAGACGCTGGGTACAATCACCAGATCGCTTTTGAGCGCCTGGTGATAGCTCGTCATTTCGAACACCTTGTCGCGGTAGGTAGCGTAGTCCGGCTGCGGGTATTTCGGGTCGTGGCCATGATGGCCAAAGGACGGGAATTCGATGTAGCTGATGATGGGGACGTCGAATTCGTCGAATAGCTGCAAGGGAAAGCCGCCCGAGCCGTGGGCGACGATGAGGTCGATGCCGGTTCGCTCGAGCAGTTCGCCGATTGCTTGCTTGATGAGGAATGAACGCTGAATCCGGGCTTCGAGATTCTTGGTGTAGAAATAGCCGTTGGGGTTTTCGCTGGCTACGGCGAAAGGAACCAGGTTGGGGATTCGATCCTTGTTGGCGTTATGGACACCGGCGCTGCACAGGAACCAGGAGTGTGCCAGTCCTTCGCTGTTCAGGTATTCGTGCAAGGTCTGGAACTGGCCCAGGCCTTCGTGGATGAACAGTATCCTCATCGATATTCCGCCTATTCAGAAAAGCATGCGGCGACGGGCCTGATTCCGTCGCCATTCTTGTACGTTCGCGCCTTATTCGACGGTTGGTGTGTTCTGCAGCAACTGGCTTGCCGGATCCGGCTGGAAGGCCGCAAAGGCATTGGCCCCCGTATCGCCACCGCTGCTGGATGCCCCGCTACCGCCGGCCAGGCTGTCGTCCTGAAGCAGTACGTCGTTTGCAGACAGCGCCTGGGCAGTGACAGTCTGGCTCTGCACCGTGTCGGTTGCCGTGTCGGTCACGGTCGCGGTGTCGGTGATCGTGTCCGTAACGGTTGGGAAGGTCACCGTCTCTGTCCATTGGCTGACCGTGATGGTTTCGGTGAACTCGGTCACAGTCTCGGTGCTGACGGGGCCGTTGGCGGTCTGCGTGAAGGTTTCGGTGCTGCTTTCGGTGACGGTGACCGTGTCGGTTTCAGTGGTGCTGATGGTGACGGTTTCGGTCACGGTGGGGCCGTTGTCCGTCAGGGTGACGGTGACCGTGTCGGTTTCGGTGATCGTCGGCGTATGGGTTTCGGTGACGGTGAGCGTTTCGGTGACCGTCGGCGTCACGGTTTCGGTGATCGTCTGCGTGCTGGTTTCGGTGATCGTTGGCGTACTGGTTTCGGTGACGGTGAGCGTTTCGGTGATCGTCGGTGTGATGGTGTTGGTCACCGTCACGGTGTCGGTAACCGTTGGCGTATGGGTTTCGGTAATGGAGTGGGTTTCGGTGACCGTCGGCGTGTAGGTTTCGGTGACCGTCGGCGTGTGGGTTGCAGTGACGGTATGGGTGTCGGTGACTGTCGAGGTGACGGTTTCAGTCTCCTTGGGGCCGTTGACAGTCTGGGTCACGGTGACGGTGTCGGAGTTCGTATCGGTGTCGGTCACCGTGATGGTATTGGTGTCGGTGACGGTGACGGTGGTGGTTTCGGTGACGGTGATGGTGTCGGTGACCGTAGGCGTGACGGTGTTGGTGACCGTCTGCGTGCTGGTTTCGGTCAGCGTCGGGGTGCTGGTTTCTGTTACGGTGACAGTTTCAGTCAGTGTCTGCGTGACGGTGTCGGTCACGGTCACAGTTTCGGTTTCCGTAATTTCCCGCTCGCCGCCTGCCTGGAGGCCGCCGATGGCGAACCTGCCCAGATAATGCTCGATAGAGTACTCACTGAAGGGTGTGCTGGACTCGATGGTGATTTCTTTCAGGCCCGGGCCGTCATCAAACTTATGATAGGTAGAGACGCCATTGACTATTACGTAGAATTCAGCGTCGTCGCTCTCTACATAGATTGTCAGCTTTAGCGAATAGACTTGGGCCAGCGTTCCATCTTTGTTCTTGATGATTGCATTGACCTTATCGCCATCGCTGATGCGCTCGTCTCCAGCGCCTTCGGAGATGCCCAGCAGGCCGCCATCGTCGACGGTGATGGTGCCGCCGCTTACCGGTGAATATTCGATCTCGAGATCGCCGGTATCGATCTTCCCGTCCTTGCCGATCCCATGAGTCTGGGTGGCCAGCGATTCCGTCGCCGTGGAATAGGTTTCACTGGTCACGGTTTCGGTGGCCGTAGGGCCAGCGCTGGTCAGGGTATAGGTCGCAGTATCGGTGGCGGTCACGGTGCTGGTGCTACTTTCCGTGACGGTGGCGGTTTCGGTGATGCTGGAGCCGGTGTTGGTCTGGGTGTAGGTCGCAGTATCGGTTTCGGTCTCCGTGCTGGTGACGGTTTCCGTGGCCGTGACGGTTTCGGTGATTGCCGGGCCGTTGCTGGTCTGGGTGTGGGTCGTCGTACCGGTTTCGGTCACGGTGTCGGTGGCGGTCTCCGTGATCGTGACGGTGCCGGTGGATTCGGGGCCGGCAGCGGTTTCGGTGAAGGTGACGGTGTCGGTTACCGTCGAGGTGTTGGTTTCCGTTGCAGTGACGGTTTCGGTGACGGTGAGGCCGATATTGGTCTGGGTGAAGGTTGTCGTACCCGTTTCGGTCACGGTTGCGGTGTTGGTTTCCGTGGCCGTGACGGTTTCGGTGATCGTGGGGCCGTTGCTGGTCTGGGTGATGGTTGCAGTGCTGGTTTCGGTCGCGGTTGCGGTGCCCGTTTCCGTGGCAGTAGCCGTGGCGGTGGGGCCAGCGGCGGTCTGGGTGACGGTTGCCGTACCGGCTGCCGTTGCGGTTGCGGTGTTCGTGTCGGTGAGTGTGACGGTTTCGGTCACGGTGGAAGGCACCGTCTGGGTGACGATGCCGGTGATCGTATCGGTGATGATGCCGCTGACGGTGCCGGTGGCCGTCCCGGTCACGGTTTCGGTCACCGTGATGGTGTCGGTGAGCGTGACGGTGACCGTCTCGGGGACGTTCTCGGACGGTGACGGCGGCACCACGATGCTGGGGGTGTAGGTGGTTTCCGCTTCGTCGTCGAGCGGGCCGCCGAAGAAGATCGGCGGTTCGTCCGGCGGCAGGATGCCGAACTCGAACTCGAGCGGGGTCACGCCTTCGGCGATGCGGAGCAGGCGAACAAAGTTGTTGCCTTCGCCGCCGCCGCCGCCGGCCAGGCCGGCTGCAGGGTCTTCGAGTGCGTCACCGAGATCGCCGCCCCGTTCCAGCGCCTGGATCACGTTTTCGATGTCTGCGCTGGCAAGCTGGGCGTCGGCCGCTGCCGGGCGGGTGCTCTCGTCCATCTCGGCGCCGATGGCGATGGTCTGGTTTTCGGGGATTGCCAGTTGGCTGCCGTCGGCCATGGCCAGTTCGACGCGGCCGCCGGCGGAGGTGACGAGGGTTTCGCCTTCGCGCAGCGCATCGCCGGCCTTGAGTGAGCGGGTGTTGCCGTCGGCGTCGCGCGCAAATGCAGCGCCGTGGATCGTGACGACGGTTGCGACGGGAGGAAGGCTGGTAGCCATTGCACGCCTCTTCTGGGATTGGGAGTCGACCGGACGCCAGTGCGTCCGGACAGGATTTCAACGTGACCCGATCCTATGTCGCGCCGCCGGCCGGGACCATTGGACCAAAGGACAGGGGCGCGGAAATCTCTTCGGCAGCCTTTGCCGGTGAGCCGCCGGCAGGCATCCCGGCGGCGCCGACGCGTAGTGCCAGCTGCAGCCGGTCGCGCACGCCCAGCTTCTCGAAGATGGCGCCCAGATGGGCTTTGACCGTGCGCTCGGTGATGCCGAGCATGCGCGCCACCTCCTTGTTGCTCATGCCGGAAGCCACCGCCTGTGCCACTTCGCGTTCGCGCTGCGACAGCGCGGCGAGCGCGTCGTCCTTCGCGGCAGGCAGATGGGACTGCAGTGCGCCCAGCAGCCGGCCGATCAGTTCCTCGCCCACCCACAAGCCGCCGTGCCGCACCACCGTCGCGACTTCGCGCAGCAGGGATGGCGCAGCGAGCGCATGCGCATAGCCGCGGGCGCCCAGTTCGAGCGCGGCGATTGCCTCGCGCTGGTCGGGCTGCAGCGAGAGCACGACGACGCTGCAGCCGTTCTGCTTGACCAGATCGGCGATCCGGCTGCGCCAGTCGGGCAGTTCGGCGCTCAGCCAGACCAGGTCGTTCGGGCCGATGCCGAAGCCGCGGCCGGATTCGGCGAGCAGCGCGTGCGGAATGGCTTGTTGCCAGCGGGCGGCCGCGATCGAATGGCCGCTGATGAAAATGTCTCGGTTCATCGTTCTGTCAGCGCATTGGCTTTTGCCCGCAGCACGGGCTTGAGCAGATAGGAAAGGATGGTTTTCTTGCCGGTGAGGATATCCACGTCGGCCATCATGCCCGGGATGATGGGAAGGCCCTCGCCCAGCGTCGATTCGTGGGTCCGCACGCGGACGACATAGGCGGCGTTGCCTTTTTCATCGACCACGGTGTCCGCCGAAATATGCTCGACCTCGGCCTGGAGTCCGCCGTAGATGGCGAAGTCGTAGGCGGAGAACTTGACCAGCGCCTGCTGGCCGGGGCGAAGGAAGGCGATGTCGCTCGGCTTGATCCTGGCTTCGAGGATCAGCGCATCGTCGAGCGGCACGATCTCCACCACTTCCTTGCCCGGCTGGACCACGCCGCCGACGGTGTTCACCCGCAGGCGCTGCACGGTGCCGCGCACCGGCGAGCGGATGTCGGCATGCTTGACGCGGTCGGCCAGCATACGGCTGCCTTGCGACAGGCTGCTCAGCCGCGACATGGTCTCGGAGAGCTCGCCGCGCAACTGGTTGCGGACGTTCAGCTCGATCTCCTGGATCTTGCGCGTCGATTCCGTGATTGCCGACTGCACCCGCGATATCTGTGCCGCGGCCTGGTCGCGCTCGCCGCGCAGGCGGGCGACGTCGCGTTCCAGGCGCAGCAGTTCGACTTCGGAAACCGCGCCCGACGAGGCCAGCGGCTTGGTCACCTTCAGTTCCTGCTGGGCGAGGCCGAGGGCGCTGCCGGCTTGCGAATGGCGCGCCCGGACTTCGTTCAGTTCCTGTTCGCGCTGGCGCCGCTGGTCGCGGGCGATCGAAAGCTGTGCCTCCATCTCGGCCTGCGACGACTCGTAGAGCCGGCGTTCGTGGGCGACGATGTCTGCCGCTTCCTGCTCGACTTCCGCCGGCGGGGAGAACGGCGTGCCCTGGGTCAGCGCCTCGAGCCGCGCGCGCTTGGCTTCGAGCGACAGGTATTCGGCACGGTTTTCGAGCAGCGAGGACATGAAGCGGGTGGGGTCGACCTTCAGCAGCAGTTCGCCGGCTTCGACGACCTGGCCTTCGCGCACTTCGATGCTGTCGACCACGCCGCCGTCGACCGATTGCACGATCTGCAGTTGGCGCGACGGAATCACCCTGGCCTCGCCACGGGTGACTTCATCCACCTTGGCGAAGGCTGCCCAGACCAGCAACAGCACCACCGCCACCGCGGCGATGCGCAGCAGGGCGCGGGCGCGCAGCGGTTCCTGCTGCAGGCGGGCCCAGTCGGCATCGCTCGACCAGTCGAGGCTGTCGTCGCGCTCGATCGAGCTCAGCCGCGACAGCATTCCGCCGAACATCCGGCTGCCGGCATTCGCAGGGCGGCCGGAGAGCTCGCCGATGTTCTTGAAGGCGCGTTCTTCGATGGCGCCCATCACGCACCCCTTCCGATACGGCCCTGGCGCAAGGCTTCGACCACCTGCGCCTTGGGTCCGTCGGCGACGATGCGGCCGCCGTCGAGGACGATGATGCGGTCGACCAGATCGAGCAGCGAAGTGCGGTGCGTGACGATCAGCAGCGTCTTGTCGCGGGCGAATTCGGCCAGGCGGCGCTTGATCGTTTCCTCGCTCGAGTGGTCCATCGACGCGGTCGGTTCGTCGAGCAGCAGCATGGGCGGGTCGTTGATGACTGCGCGGGCGATGGCGACGCCCTGGCGCTGGCCGCCGGAGAGGGATTCGCCGCGCTCGCCGATCAGCATGTCGAAGCCGCGCGGATGCGAATTGACGAAATCGAGGATGCCGGCCGTCTCGGCGGCGCGGATGACTGCCGCATCGTCGGCCTGCGGCGCGGCGATGGTGATGTTCTCGCGCAGGGTGCCGTAGAACAGCGTGCTGTCCTGCTGCACGTAGCCGATGTGGCGGCGGAGCTCGGCGGGGTCGAGCTGGCGCTGGTCGATGCCGTCGATCAGCACTGCGCCGGCGCTGGGCCGGTACAGGCCGAGGATCAGCTTTTCCAGCGTCGTCTTGCCCGAGCCGATGCGGCCGAGGATGCCGACCCGTTCGCCCGGGCGGATGCGCAGCGACACCGTGCGCAAGGACTCGGTTTCCTGGCCGGGGTAGGTGAAGCTGACGTCGCGGAATTCGATTTCGCCGCGGAAGCTGCCGCGGCTGATGAAGCTGCTGCCTTCGGGGCGTTCGACTTCACGCTTCATCATCTGGTCGAGCGATTCGAGCGCGGTGGAGGCATTGTGGTACTGGACCAGCAGGCCGGCGACCTGGCCGATCGGTGCCATCGCACGGGATGACAGCAGATAGCAGGCGATCAGGCCGCCCATCGACAGCTCGCCGCGGCCGATCAGATACACGCCGAGCACGATCATCGACACGCTGACCAGTTGCTGCACGGTCGAGGTGCCGTTGCTGACGGTGGCCGACAGCAGCCGCAGCTGCGCCGCAACCCGGGCGAGAAGCGCGGCGCTCTTTTCCCACTTGAGTTGCAGCGGCGCCTCGGCGCCGAGCGACTTGACGGTTTCGAGTCCGACCAGGCCTTCGATGAGCGTGGCGTTGCGCTGGGCGCCGGCGCGGTAGGTCAGCTCGGACAGCTCGTGCATGCGGCGCTGCACGCTCAGGGCGTAGAGCAGCACGATGGCGACGCCGGCGGCGAAGGGCAGCAGCATCGGCCACGCGATCCAGCCGATCACCGCCAGGAAGACCACGGCGAAGGGCACGTCGATGAAGGCCACCACCGTTGCCGAGCCGATGAAGTCGCGCACCGATTCGAATGCGCGCAGGTTGGCGGCGAAGGAGCCGGCCGAGGCGGGGCGCGCTTCCATGCGCATGCCGAGCACGCGCTCCATGATCAGCGCCGAGATCCTCAGGTCGGCACGGTTGCCGGCCAGGTCGACGAAATAGCCGCGCAGCGTGCGCAGCACGAGGTCGCCGACCAGTACGACGATGACGCCCGCGGCAAGCACCCACAGGGTTTCGACCGCGTTGTTGGGTACCACGCGGTCGTACACGTTCATGGTGAACAGCGGCACGCCGAGTGCGAAGACGTTGATCATGAAGGCGGCCAGCAGCACGTCCCGGTACAGCGAGCGGTTCTCGATGATCGCACCCCAGAACCAGTGTTCGCCGCGGTGGGTGCGCACGGCCGGGGTTCGCGCATCGAAATGCGCTTTCGGCCGCATGTGGATCGCGCGGCCGCTCCAGCGCGCCTGCAATTCCGGCAAGGGGAGGTCGACCACCGCTTCGCCGAGTTCGGGAAAGATCACGCGGGCATGGCTGCGATCCTCGCTCCAGCCCGTCAGCACGCAGGCGGTGTTGCCGTGCAGCAGCAGGATGGTCGGCAGCAGTGCGTCGTTGAGCCCCGCGAGCGGCTTGCACACGATGCGGCTGGTGAAGCCGGCCCGCTTGGCTGCACGCTCGAACTGCGAGGGCTTCAGGCCTTCGGCGCCGACGGGGAGGCCGGCGAGGATTGCGTCGCGCGTCGTCGTGCGGCCGTGGGCGCGTGCCACCAGCAGCAGGCAGTCGAGCAGGTCGTCGGCGGTGCCGGATGGCGTATTTGCAGCCGCTTCGATGGGTTCCGGCGGCGTCATCTCGAGTGGGAAGTCCGCTACAGATCCTTCAGCCACGAGTCAGGCAACCTTTCAGAAAGAAATGGTGAATCAGGCACGTCCGGGTACGGCTCGATGCGATGTCGGTGGCATCGGCCGGGTGTCGCCGGGAAGTGCCGGCCACACCCGGAATTCTGGCATGCAGCTGCCGTCGTGAAGCGTGACCGTGTTCCTCGATCACGCAAAGAAAGGCGCTGCCGTCACCGCGAGCCGGGCATGGTTCGATCGGGCGCGGCCGGCAGGCCGGGTCCGGTCATGCCGTCCAGTCCGAGCCCGGCCAGGGTCGAGGCTTCGCCGGGATTGCCGACGCCTTCGGCAATCACCGTCAGCCCGATGGAGTGGGCGAGCGTGCATAAGCTGTGTACCAGGGTCTGATTGCCCGGTGTGTGGTCGATGTCGCGGATGAAGGCTGCGCTGATCTTGATGTAATCGAGCCCCAGTTCGTGCAGCCCGGGGATGTGGGCAAAATCCTGTCCGGCATGCTTCAGCCCGACTTTGCAGCCGAGCGCGCTCAATGCGGTGCAGAGCATGCGGAACTCGGTCGGGTGGCGCAGCGCGGAGCTTTCCTGCACGTCCACCCACAGCCGGCGCGCGATCTGGCGATGGGCCTGCAGCGTGGCGATGAAGCTCTCGCGCATGCTGGTGTGGCCGAGCGCCTCGGTGGACAGATTGATTGACAGCCCCGGGCAGGCAGGATCCCTGGCGAGTGTTTCGCAGGCCGTGGCGAGCACCTGCGCATCGATCCGCTCGGCCTGGCCGCAGCGGGCGGCCCAGGGCAGAAATTGTCCGGCATTGAGCCAGTCGCCTGCCAGGCAGAGCCGGACCGGAGATTCGTAATGGATCACCTGCCCCGCCATGTCGAGCACCGGAAAGCGATGCAGGGCCAGGCCGCCGTGCTCCAGCGCTTTCACGATGGCCGTCCGCCAGGCATCGGCGCTGGTGTATAGCGGCGGCCGTGCGTCGGCGATCACGGTGTGGCGGGCGCCGCTCTGTTCAGCCCTGGCGAGGGCGCCATCGAGAGATGCCAGCAAGGGGCCGCGCGCTTCGCCAGCGGTGTAGTGGGCGCTCGCGGCGAAGAGCTCCGCTTCCGGCAATTGTTCGCGCACGAGCGCATGCAATTGCGCGGTCAGTGTGTCGAGCATGCCGAGGCTGTCTTCGCCTTCGCCCTGGGCCAGGAGTGCGAACTCGGATGCGTTCAGGCGGCCATGGTCGAGCCGGGCGGCGGGGAGAGGGAAGGCGCGCAGCGCGGCAGCGAGCCGAACGAGCGTTTCGTCCACCCTGGCGCGCCCGGCGTGCCGGTTCAGTTCGGCCAGGCTGGTGATCCGCAGCGCGTAGATGAAGCCGCTGGCATCGGCGTCGTGGCGCGACAGGGCGGCATCGAGCTGATTCAGGAACTGCGAGCGGTTGAACAGGCCGGTCAGCTCGTCGTGCTGGGTCTGGCGGCGCAACTGCTCCAGTCTTTGCGATTCCTGGGTCAGCATCGTGCGGATGCGTTCGGACAAGGCGTTCAGGGCGCGCACGACGCTGCGGAACTCCAGCGTGCGCGGCTCGGGAATGGTGATGAAGCGGCGGTTGCCGATGGCTTCCGCCTGCTCGACCATGCTTTCGAGCGGACGGGTGAGCCGTTTCAGCGCGAAGGTGCCGATCAGTCCGGCCAGCAGTCCGCTGCCCAGGAACCACCACAGCAACTGCTGGGTGGACGTCCACAGCGAATCGTAGGCGTAGCGGTCGTGCGTCTCGACCTGAAGCGTACCGAACTGGTGCCAGCCGTCCTGTACCTGGGCGATGCCGGCACGGGTTTCGATCGGTACCAGCGCCATGAACCAGTGTGGCGCTTTTGCCGCCTCGCCGCCGTATTCGCGTTCGACGAGCACGTCGCCGCCCGGGCCCGTCAGACGGATCAGGCGATAGTGCCCGGTGTCGAACTGGGCGGCGATCTGCAGTTCGACGGTGACGCCATCCTTGGGCATCTGCGACAGGGACAGGGCCAGCGAGGTGGCGTTGTCCATGTTCTTGAGCGCCAGTTCCTGTTGCAGGTAGTGGCGGGCCGACAAGGTGCTGACGATGAAACTGCCACCGAGCGATAGCGCGGTGACCAGGGCGATCGCGAGCCAGAGTTGCTTGATCAGGGACATGGTGCGGTGGCTCCGGAAGAAAGGGCGTTCATGGCTGTTTGCCGGGAAGGACGAGGCCTTCGGCGCGGGCGCGGTCGAGCACGTCGCGCCAGCGCGACAGCCGGGCGCCAGGGGCGGCCGACGGCTGCAGGGCGCCGGCGACCCACAGGCCATCGGCATTGAAGCTGAATACCGGGAAGAGATCGGGGCGCCGTGCGGCCGGCCGGATGTCGCGGATCAGGTTGTCGAGGATCAGCGGTTCCGCGCTTGGTTCGGGGTAGTAGCCCAGAACCATGTGGGCCTGCGATACCTGGCTGTCCGGTCCGCCGATGCGGGCGCGCACGTAGATCAGGCGGAGGCGGCTGTCGTCGATGCCGAGCAGGCGCAGCGTCATGTACTTGGCGATGGCGAAGTCCTCGCAGTCGCCGGCGGCGCGGGCCAGCGCTTCGAGCGGTGTCGCCCAGTAGTCGGCCACGCGCCATACCGCGATGTCGTCGTCGAAGCGGAGGCGCGCATTGAAGAAGGCATTCACCCGGCTGAGCTTGTCTTCGACGGAATGCCCTTCCTGCTGCAGATCGTCGAGCAGTTGCCGCCAGGCGAGGACAGCTTTCACCGCCGACTGGCCGTAGCGCTGCGCCGCGATCTGCTGCATGCGGTCGAAGCCCGGAAAGGCGGGGACTGCGCCGACAAGGGCGCTGAAGCACAGCATGCACAGCCACGCCGCGAACGCTGGCGGAGCGAGTCCTGAGCGGCGGCGGGCGGTGGCTGTGGCGGGCATGGACGGGGGAGGAGGACTGTGGGGGGCGATTATGGTGGATCGCCGCGGCAGCGGAGCCGTGGCGATGCCCTTAGTTGACCGGCGACGTTAATTAATTGGCAGATGCTTCGGGATCGGGCCATTACCATCGTTGCCGATGCTTGCTGCGGGTTCATGCGCGTGGCGTATGCGCGATGTGCGCCGGACGAGTACATGGGGAAACAAAAAGAATGCAAAGACTATATACGTTGATTTCTGCCGCGGTGCTGGCGGCGCTGCCTTCGTTGTCCGTGGCTCAGGTGCCGGAGCAGTTGCGCGATGCGGCGCGCCAGGCGGTGGTGTCGAACCCCGAAGTGCAGGCGCGCTGGAACGCCTTCAAGGCCTCGGAGGCCGAGCAGGACGCCGTCCGTGGCGCTTATCTGCCGGAAGTCGATCTGGCCGCCGGCATCGGGCGCGAAAGGCTGAAGCGGCCGGGCGAGGATGCCGAAACCTACAGCCGTCGCGGTGCGGTGCTGTCGCTCAGGCAGATGGTCTATGACGGCTTCTTCACCCGCAATCAGGTCAGGCACTTCGGCCACGCCCGGCTGGTGCGCTACCACGAACTGGTCGATGCGTCCGAAAGCGCCGCACTGGAATCCGTGCGCGCCTATGCCGACGTGCTCCGTTACCGCGAACTGGTGGCGCTGGCCAAGCAGAACTATGTCGAGCACAAGCGGGTGCACGAGCAGATTGCCGAACGCGCCAATGCGGGCGTGGGGCGGCGGGTCGACCTGGAGCAGGCAAGCGGGCGCCTGGCGCTGGCCGAGTCGAACCTGTTGACCGAAGTGTCCAACCTGCACGATGTCGGCACCCGCTACCTGCGCATCGTCGGCGCGGTGCCCGACGAGACCCTGGCCGCGCTGCCCGAGGTGCTCGGGCGCGACAAGCTGCCGGCTTCGGTGCATGAGGCGCTGCGTACCGCGTTCACCATCAACCCGGCGCTCTACGCCGCGGTGGAGAACGTGCGTGCCGGCCAGGCGATGGTCGATGCGCGCCGCGCCGCCAACCATCCGCGTCTGGACCTGCGGGCCCACCAGGCGCTGGACCGGAATCTCGACGGCGTGTCGGGCAACACCCGCGAAGGCGTGGTGGAACTCGTGTTCACCTACAACCTGTACCGGGGCGGCGCCGATCAGGCACGAATCCGCCAGGCGGCCGAAGAGCTGAACATCAGCAAGGATCTGCGCGAAAAGGCCTGCCGCGATCTGCGCCAGACGCTGTCCATCGCCTACAACGACAGCCAGCGCCTGCAGGAGCAATTGACGTATCTGGACCAGCATCAGCTGTCGATCGAGAAGGCGCGTGAAGCCTATCGGGCCCAGTTCGACATCGGCCAGCGCACGCTGCTCGACCTGCTCGACAGCGAGAACGAATACTTCCAGGCCCGGCGGGCCTACGTGAATGCCCGCTACGACCTGTCCGTGGCCCAGGCGCGCACGCTCAACGGCATGGGCAGCCTGATGAGCACGCTCGACATCGCGCGCGACGACATGCCGACACCGGCCGAACTGGGCGCCGAGGACGAGACGATCGACCCGGCTTCGATCTGCCCGCCGGATGCGCCGCTGCCGCTCGAGATCGACAAGGAAGCCTTGTTCCAGGCAGCGCTGAGGGAAGCCGGCGAGCGTTGAAGGCCTGCCGTTTCCCCTGGTCTCGCAGCCGGATTCAACGCCCCGTGAACCGGGGCGTTCTCTTGTTCAGGAAGGCGTCCAGCCCTTCGCGGTAATCGTCCGTCGCCAGGAAGTCGAACGCCTGGCGTTTCTCCGCCTCGGACAGCGGCGTGCCGCCCATCAGCCGTTTCACCCACTGCTTGTGCCAGCGCGCGACCAGCGGGGCGCCGGCGCGGATGCGCGCGGCGCAGGCTGCCGCTTCGCCGAACACCTTCCCGTCATCGACGACGCGTGACAGCAGGCCTTTCTGCAGCGCCTCGCGCGCGTCCAGGATGCGGCCCTCGAGCAGGATCTCCAGCACCACCGCCGGGCCGACCAGCGCCAGCAGGCCGGCCATCTCGCCCGGATACATCGAGAATCCCAGCCTGTTGATCGGCGCGCCGAAGCGCGACGACTCGCCGGCGATGCGGATGTCGCAGCAGCCGGCGATCTCCAGCCCTCCGCCGATGCAGGCGCCGCGGATCGCAGCCACCGTCGGCACCGCGCAATTGCGGACGGCCTCCAGCGCGCCGGCGACCAGTTCCTCGTGATAGTGCAGGGCGTCGTCCACCGTGGCGCGCACGGTCAGGAATTCCTCGATGTCGCCGCCGGCGGCGAAAGCCTCGTCGCCGACACCGCGCAGGATGACGCAGCGTATCGACGGGTCGTTCGCCACACGTTGCATGGCCGCGGACAGGCCGCGCCACATCGCCGCATTCACCGCGTTGAGCTTGGCCGGGTTGTTCAGCGCGATGGTGGCGATGCCGTCCGCGCAGTCGAGCGAGATGTTCGAGTCCATGGTATGTGCGTGCAAACAAATAAAAAATTTCCATACGGACGTGTATGGAATCTTATGAATGATATATCATCCGCCGGATCGGGACGCCGCGTCAGACGGCCGCTCGCTGAAAGGAGGGGTGGAGGAGGCGGCGTTTCACAACGTTGCTTTTCCTTGAGGAGGGAGAAAGTGTCTAGCTCAGTCTATGCGCACATCCGGCGCAATCCGCGGTTTACGGAACTGGTGACCAAGCGGACCCGCTTCGCGGCGGTTCTTGCGGCCATCGTTCTGGTGGTGTTTTACGGTTTCATCCTGCTGGTGGCGTTCGCGCCCGAGCTGATCGGCAAGCGTCTGTTCGAAGGCAGCAACTGGACTTTCGGCATCGTCGCCGGTCTGGTGCAGTTCATCGTTTTCTGGGCCCTGACCCTGGTTTATGTCCGTCGCGCCAACGGCGAATTCGACGACATCAACAAGGAAATCGTCCAGGCTGCATGGAAGGCGGAAAAATGATGAACAAGCGATTCGTATCCCGTATCGGCGCGGCCCTGCTCGCGCTGTCCGTGCCGGCGCTCGCGCTGGCCAAGCCGGCCATCGGCGAAGTGGAGAAGCAGCCGCTGAACCTGCACGCCATCGTGATGTTCTTCGTGTTCGTGCTGCTGACGCTCGGCATCACCTACTGGGCGGCCAGCCGCACCAAGTCGGCGTCCGACTTCTATACCGCGGGCGGCGGCATCACCGGCTTCCAGAACGGCCTCGCGATCGCCGGCGACTACATGTCCGCCGCCACGCTGCTCGGCCTGACGGCGATGATGTACATGCAGGGCGTCGACGCCTACATCTACATGCTGGCCTTCTTCGTCGGCTGGCCCATCATCCTGTTCCTGATGGCCGAGCGCCTGCGCAACCTGGGCAAGTTCACCTTCGCCGACATCACCGCCTACCGCCTCAACCAGGGCAAGGTGCGGACGATGGCGGCGATCAGCTCGCTGACCGTGGTGTGCTTCTACCTGGTGGCGCAGATGGTCGGTGCCGGCCAGCTCATCAAGCTGCTGTTCGGCCTGGACTACAACATCGCGCTGTTCGTGGTCGGTATCCTGATGATGGTGTACGTCACCTTCGGCGGCATGGTGGCGACGACCTGGGTGCAGATCATCAAGGCCTGCATGCTGCTGATCGGCGGTACTGCAGTGGGTGTGCTGGCCTTCAGCCAGTTCGGCTTCTCGTTCGACGAACTGACCACCCGCGCGATGGAAGTGCATAAGCTGGGCCAGAAGCTGCTCAACCCCGGCAGCCTGCTGGCCGATCCGGTCACCTCGATCTCGCTCGGCCTGGGCCTGATGTTCGGTACCGCCGGCCTGCCGCACATCCTGATGCGCTTCTTCACCGTGACCGACGCCAAGGAGGCGCGCAAGTCGGTGCTGTACGCATCGGGCATCGTCGCCTACTTCTTCAACGTCATCGCCATCATGGGCGTGTGCGCGATCATCATCGTCGGCCAGAATCCGCAGTTCTTCGAAGGCGGCGAGATCGGCGGCAAGGTCATCGGCGGCGGCAACATGATCGCCATGCACCTGGCGCAGGCCGTCGGCGGCAACCTGCTGCTGGGCTTCCTGTCGGCCGTGGCCTTCGCCACCATCCTGGCGGTGGTGGCCGGCCTGGCGCTGGCCGGGGCGTCGGCGATCTCGCACGACATCTACGCTCGCGTCATCATGAAGGGCAAGGCCAACGAAGCGACCGAGATCAAGGTCTCCAAGTTCGCCACCATCGGCCTGGGCATCGTCGCGGTGCTGCTGGGCATGGCCTTCGAGAAGATGAACATCGCCTTCATGGTCGCGCTGGCCTTCGGCGTCGCCGCGTCGGCCAACTTCCCGGTGCTGATCCTGTCGATGTACTGGAAGGGGCTGACGACCAAGGGTGCGCTGGCCGGCGGCTATCTGGGCCTGTTCAGCGCGGTGACCTTCGTCGTGCTGTCGAAGTCGGTGTGGGTCGACGTGCTGGGCTTCGCCTCGCCGATCTTCCCCTACACCCAGCCGGCGCTGTTCTCGATGCCGCTTGCCTTCCTCGCTGCCATCCTGGTGTCGAAGATGGACGGCAGCACGGAGGCCAGGGCCGAGATCGAAGCTTTCGAAGACCAGTATGTGCGCGCCCAGACGGGCGTCGGCGCGGCCACGGCTTCGGCGCACTGATGCAGCATTCGGCGCGGGCGCTTCGCCGCTCCGCGCCGCCGATCGGAAAACCCGCCGCACAGCGATGTGCGGCGGGTTTTTGCCATCATGGCGCCGTGCGGCCGGGCTTCCGGCAGGGGCAGGATGGCGGAGTGATAAACTCCCGGGCGATCCATCCTGGTTTTGCCTTCCGGCGGGACCCCATCCCGAAGGAGCCATCGTGCTGCTCGATCAGTTGCTGCTCATCCTGCTGCTCATCGCAGTCAGTGCCTTCCTGTCCATGTCCGAGATATCGCTGGCGGCCTCGCGCAAGGTCAAGCTGCGCCTCCTGGCCGAAGGGGGCGACGCCAAGGCCCGGCAGGTGCTTGCGCTGCAGGACAGTCCGGGCAATTTCTTCACCGTGGTGCAGATCGGGCTCAACGCGGTCAGCATTCTCGGCGGCATCGTCGGCGAACAGGCGCTGTCGCCGCATGTGGAGGCGCTGCTGCGGCCGCTGTACGACGGCCCGATGCTGGGGACGCTGAGCTTCGCCGTGTCCTTCGTGTTCGTGACTTCCCTGTTCGTGCTGTTCGCCGACCTGATGCCCAAGCGGCTGGCGATGGTCAGGCCCGAGCGCATCGCCATGATCGTGGTGCGGCCGATGCTGCTGTGCGTGTGGCTGTTCGCGCCGCTGGTGTGGGTGTTCAACGGCCTGGCGGACATCTTGTTCCGCTGGCTGAAGGTGCCGGGTGCGCGCGCCGAGGACATCACTGCCGACGACATCGTCGCGATGGCCGACGCCGGTGCGCAGACCGGCGCGCTGCTGCGCCAGGAGCAGCACCTGATCAGCAACGTGTTCGAGCTCGATTCGCGCATCGTGCCCTCGGCCATGACTGCGCGCGAGAGCATCGTCTTCCTGACCCTGTCCGAATCGGAGGAGAGTATCCGGCGCAAGATCGCCGAGCACCCGCACGGCAAGTTCCCGGTGTGCGAGGCCGGCATCGACAGCGTGATCGGCTACGTCGACTCCAAGGACATCCTGCCGCGCATCGTCCAGGGCCAGGATCTGTCGCTGCGCACCCAGCCGATCGTGCGCAAGATCCTGATGCTGCCGGACACCCTGAGCCTGTTCGAGGCCCTGGAGCGCTTCCGCGACGCCAAGGAGGATTTCGCCCTGGTCATCAACGAATATGCGCTGGTGGTCGGCCTGCTGTCGCTGCAGGACGTCATGAACACCGTGATGGGCGATCTGGTCAGCCCCTTCCAGGAAGAGCTGATCGTGCGCCGCGACGATCACTCCTGGCTGATCGACGGCGTCACGCCGATCGAGGACGTCATGCAGGCGCTCGATATCGAGGTCTTCGAGGGTTTCGAGAACTACGAGACGGTGGCCGGCTTCCTGATGTACCGCCTGCGCAAGGTACCGCGCCGGACCGATTCGGTACTCTATGCGGGCTACAAATTCGAAGTCGTCGATATCGATAACTACCGCATCGACCAGGTGCTGGTGACGCGGGAGGCGGGGCCGGTCGAATGATGCCGGCGTGAGCCGTAGACGAAAAAACCGCCCCGAGAGGGCGGCTTTTGCTGCGCTGTCGCGGCCGGCTTGTCAGGCCTTCTTGCGACGCAGGGCGCCGAGGCCGATCAGACCGAGGCCCAGCAGAGCCAGCGAACCGGGTTCCGGAACGTTATTGGTCGGCGGGGTATCGTCGTAAGTGTAGGTCACCTTGGCGCCGCAACCGGCAACGGTTTCTTGCGTCACGGTAATGTTGCCGCCGCCGCCGACTTGGGTGTTGCTCACCAGGCTTTCGCACCGCAGATCAAGGGCGCCGCTGCCAATGAATGCAGCAAAGTTTGCGGCGTCAACGTTCAGGATGACCGAGTCGCTGACATCGGTTGTACCCAAGTCGTAGGTTTGACCGGCAGCGATGCTGATCTGGCCGAGCGCGTTCGAGCCCGGGATGGTGCCGGTGTTGAACAACTCGAGCGAAATGATGTCGCCGATGGAGCTGCCCGAGAAAGTCAGGAACAGTGTGCTGGTGAAGCCGAAGTTCTGGGCCTGGGCTGCGCTGTTGAGAATCGAAGCCGACGAAATGGCTTGGCCGAACAGTTCAATCGAAACCGAGTTGAGTGTGCCAAGGCTGGAGTCGAACTGGCTAAGGCCGAGATTCTGATTGATTTCAGTGGTCTGCAGCGACAGCGGAACGTCGTACGAGATCACGGCAGCGTTGGCGCCGGCAGCCAGGGTGGCGAGAGCGATGGCAAAAGCGGTTTTTTTCATGACTTTTTGGTACCTGTTCAAGTGGCTCAGGAGCGTTGATGGAAATGCCAGCTCATTCAAGCATGTACCGTGCCATGCTTTCCAAAGCATTGGAAATAAATGATTTATTTTTTGGCATGAGATTCGGATGCTCTCGGTGTAAAGAAAGCCGACATCGATTTCCGACCATGCCGGATGCGCCCGTCACGGGTGACGCTGTCTTGCCGCCTGATGCAATCCGGTTGAAGGCGGTATTTCGGCCATGCCAATGATGAGGGCTGGCGGTGCCCCGCCTAACCGCCCAGCGTTGCGATGCGCTCGGGCTGCTTCGTCCTCGCGGCCGCGATGCGTGCCACGGCCTCGCGGCCGTTGCGGATGTGGGCGCGCATCAGGGACTCGGCCGCGTCGGCGTCGCGGGCCATCAGTGCACCGAGGATGGCGCGGTGCTCGGCCAGCGATTGCTCGAGCCGCCCTTCCGAAAACAGCGAGTGATGGCGCGAGAGCTTGATGACCTTGCGCAGGTCCTCGATCACGTGCAGCAGCCAGTGATTGTCGGCGAACTCCTGGATGGCGCGGTGAAAGCACTGGTTGGCTTCGAAGAAGCCTTCGATGTCCTGGGCTGCGGCGGCGCGCTCGAGTTCCGCATGTATCGTCTCGAGCTCTTCCAGCTGCTTGTCGCTCGCGCGGGCTACGACCGTGCGCGCGCATTCCCCTTCGAGCAGGGCCATGACGGAGAACACTTCGTCCAGGTCGCGTTCGGAGATCTCGGTCACGTAGCAGCCGCGGCGCGGCTTGAGGGTCACCAGCCCCTCGGACGCGAGCACTTTCAGCGCCTCGCGCAACGGCGTGCGCGAGATGCCGTAATGCTCGGCCAGCGCCTGTTCATCCACCCAGGTGCCGGGAGGGAGTTCATGCGAGAAGATCCGTTCGCGCAGGCGTTCGGCGACTTCCTGGTAGAGGGCGAGTGGAGCGATACGGGATGCTTTCATGGGTGGAATGTGGACGGAGTGTGTTTTTACCGTGTCTTGGCCGGTTTTGGAGATGGCCATTATCGCCCTGTTGCATCGTGTTTGCGTTCATAATTATGGATAAAGTATTATTCAAGGTTTGCAACCAGTCACTCCCTCACGCTGCACGGCATGGGAGGCGCCGGACCATGAGCTGGCGACAGGAGAGGGGCCGTGCAGTGCGACGGGGCGTCGACGGCCGCTCGTGGCATCGCGCCGCGAGCGGCTCCGTCGCCGCAAGCGCCGACCGGGCTGCGCCGCCACCCTGATATTGAACTGCCGCAATTGCGGCGCCTGAGTCCAAGAGGTTTCCATGTCGAACGCCAATGAGCCTATCTACCCCCAGCCCGATCCGGAGGCCTGGAAAAAGGCCGCCGCCAAGCATGCCCCCGGCGGCGACATCGAAAAGCTCAACTGGATCACGCCCGAAGGCCTGACGGTCAAGCCGCTGTATACGAAGGCCGACACCGAGAACCTGCCGCACGCCGACACGCTGCCCGGCTTCGAACCTTTCCTGCGCGGCCCGCAGCCGACCATGTACGCGGTCAAGCCGTGGACGATCCGCCAGTACGCCGGCTTTTCCACCGCCGAGGCGTCCAACGCCTTCTACCGCAAGGCGCTCGCCGCCGGCGGCCAGGGCGTGTCGGTGGCTTTCGACCTCGCCACCCATCGCGGCTACGACTCCGACCATCCGCGCGTGACCGGCGACGTCGGCAAGGCCGGCGTGGCGATCGATTCGGTCGAGGACATGAAGATCCTGTTCGACGGCATTCCACTCGACAAGATCTCGGTATCGATGACGATGAACGGCGCGGTGCTGCCGATCCTGGCCGGCTACATCGTCGCAGCCGAAGAGCAGGGCGTGCCGCAGGAGAAGCTGTCGGGGACCATCCAGAACGACATCCTCAAGGAGTTCATGGTCCGCAACACCTACATCTATCCGCCCGAGCCGTCGATGCGGATCATCGCCGACATCTTCAAGTACACGTCGGCCAACATGCCCAAGTTCAACAGCATCTCGATCTCGGGCTACCACATCCAGGAAGCGGGCGCGAACCAGGCCATCGAGCTGGCCTTCACGCTGGCCGACGGCCTGGAATACGTGCGCACCGGCATCAAGTCGGGCATGGACGTCGACACCTTCGCCGGCCGCTTGTCCTTCTTCTGGGCGGTGGGCATGAACTTCTACCTCGAGATCGCCAAGATGCGCGCCGCGCGCCTGCTGTGGTGGCGGATCATGAAGCAGTTCGAGCCGAAGAGCGCCAAGTCGATGATGCTGCGCACCCACTCGCAGACTTCCGGCTGGTCGCTCACCGAGCAGGACCCGTACAACAACGTGGTGCGCACCACCATCGAGGCGATGGCCGCGGTGTTCGGCGGCACCCAGTCGCTGCACACCAACGCGCTCGACGAAGCGATCGCGCTGCCGACCGAGTTCTCGGCCCGCATCGCGCGCAACACCCAGATCATCATCCAGGAAGAAACCCACATCTGTAACGTCGTCGATCCCTGGGCCGGCTCCTACATGATGGAAAAGCTCACCCAGGACATGGCCGACAAGGCCTGGGCGCTGATCGAGGAAATCGAGGCCATGGGCGGCATGACCAAGGCCGTCGAGTCCGGCTGGGCCAAGATGAAGGTCGAGGAGTGCGCCGCCGACAAGCAGGCGCGCATCGATTCGGGCAAGGATGTCATCGTCGGCGTCAACAAGTACAAGCTGGCCAAGGAAGACCCGATCGAGATCCTCGACATCGACAACCATGCGGTGCGCGAAGCGCAGATCGCCCGCCTCAACAGGATGCGCGTGACGCGCGACGCCGCCGCGGTGCAGGCCGCGCTGGATGCGCTGACCCGGTGCGCCGAGGGCGGCGAGGGCAACCTGCTCGACCTGACGGTGAAGGCGATCCGCCTGCGCGCCTCGGTGGGCGAAGTCTCGGATGCGCTGGAAAAGGTCTTCGGCCGTTTCCGCGCCAACCCCCAGGCCGTGTCCGGTGTCTATGGAGCCGTCGTGGAAGAACAGGAAGACTGGAAGGCGCTGAAGGCCGACATCGACGCCTTCATCGCCGAAGAGGGCCGCCGTCCGCGCGTGATGATCGCCAAGCTCGGCCAGGACGGCCACGACCGCGGCGCCAAGGTGGTGGCCTCGGCCTTCGCCGACCTCGGCTTCGACATCGACATCGGCCCGCTCTTCCAGACTCCGGAAGAAGCGGCCCGCCACGCGGTAGAGAACGACGTGCATGCGGTGGGTTGCTCCAGCCTGGCCGCCGGCCACAAGACCCTGGTGCCGCAGATCGTCAACGAACTGAAGAAGCTGGGCGCCGAGGACATCATCACCTTCGTCGGCGGCGTGATTCCGGCGCAGGACTACGATGCGCTGTATGCTGCTGGCGCCAAGGGCATCTTCGGCCCGGGCACGCCGATTCCGACCGCCGCCCGCGAGGTGCTGAAGCAGATCCGCGCCGCCCGCAAGAGCGCCTGAGCCGGCGCATGCCGATGGCCGCGTGCGGTTCAACCGCCGCACGCGGCACGCGCCGACCGATGCACCCGCAGTCCCGATGCCGATGAACATGCCTGAATTGCCACCCCCGACGAATGCCGCGAACACCGGTCTCGATGCCGCCGATCGCAGCCTCGTCGATGGCGTGACCGCGGGCCAGCTGCGTCCGCTGGCCAAGACCATCACGCTGATCGAATCGCAGCGCGAAGACCACAAGCTGCGCGCCCAGCGCGTGCTCGAAGCCCTGCTGCCGCATACCGGCAGGGCGATGCGGGTCGGCATCTCCGGCGTGCCGGGAGTGGGCAAGTCGACCTTCATCGAAGCGCTGGGGCTGTATCTGATCGAACAGGGGCTGCGCGTCGCCGTGCTGGCGGTGGACCCTTCGTCCTCGGTCACCGGCGGCTCGATCCTCGGCGACAAGACGCGGATGGAACTGCTCAGCCAGAACCCCGCCGCCTTCATCCGCCCCAGCCCGTCGGCCTGCAGCCTGGGCGGCGTGGCCGAGAAGACGCGTGAATCGATGCTGGTGTGCGAGGCGGCCGGCTTCGACGTGATCATCGTCGAGACCGTCGGTGTCGGCCAGAGCGAAACCGCGGTGGCCGGCATGACCGACATCTTCTGCCTGCTGCAGCTGCCCAATGCCGGCGACGACCTGCAGGCGATCAAGAAGGGGATCATGGAGATCGCCGACCTGATCGTCATCAACAAGGCCGACATCGACCCTGCCGCGGCGATGCGCGCCCGCTCGCAGATCAAGACCGCGCTGCACATGCTGCGCCCGGCCAGTTCCAACTGGGCGGTGCCGGTGCTGACGCTGTCGGCGCTGCACAAGCAGGGCATTGCCGATTTCTGGACCGCGGTGACGGATTACCGCAAGGCGCTGACGGCCTCGGGCGAGTTCGCCGCCAAGCGCCAGCAGCAGGCCATGGCGTGGATGTGGGAACTGATCGACGCAGGCTTGCGCAGCCGCTTCCGCAACCACCCGCTGGTGAAGCAGGAGTTGCCCGAACTTGCGCGCGCGGTGCAGGAGGGCGGCACCACGCCCTCGATCGCCGCGCAGCGCCTGCTCGGCCATCTTTGAATCGAAGCAAACGGGGGCCGTGGGTACCCGATCCATACGATCTGACAGGAGATCATCAATGCAAGACATCATTCGCCAGTTGGAGGAGAAGCGCGAGAAGGCCCGCCTCGGTGGCGGCCAGAAGCGCATCGACGCCCAGCACGCCAAGGGCAAGCTGACCGCCCGCGAACGTATCCAGCTGCTGCTCGACGACGACAGTTTCGAAGAATGGGACATGTTCAAGGAGCACCGCTGCAACGATTTCGGCATGAGCGCAGACCACACGCCGGGCGATGGTGTCGTGACCGGCTACGGCACGGTCAACGGCCGCCTGGTGTTCGTGTTCTCGCAGGACTTCACCGTGTTCGGCGGCTCGCTGTCCGAAACCCACGCCGAGAAGATCTGCAAGGTCATGGACCACGCGATGAAGGTCGGCGCGCCGGTGATCGGCCTCAACGACTCGGGCGGCGCGCGCATCCAGGAAGGCGTCGATTCGCTCGGCGGCTATGCCGACGTGTTCCAGCGCAACGTGCTCGCGTCCGGCGTCGTGCCGCAGATCTCGCTGATCATGGGGCCGTGCGCCGGCGGCGCGGTGTACAGCCCGTCGATGACCGACTTCATCTTCATGGTGAAGGATTCGAGTTACATGTTCGTGACCGGCCCCGAAGTGGTGAAGACGGTGACGCACGAGGAAGTGACCGCCGAGGAACTGGGCGGTGCCGTGACCCACACCACCAAGTCGGGCGTGGCCGACCTCGCCTTCGAGAACGACGTCGAAGCGCTGATGATGACCCGCCGCCTGGTCGGCTTCATCCCCGCCAGCAATCGCGAGAAGCCGCCCGCGGTGCCCGCCATCGACCCGGCCGACCGCCTGGACCATTCGCTCGACACGCTGGTGCCGGCCAACCCCAACCAGCCGTACGACATGAAGGAACTGATCGTCAAGATGGTCGACGACGGCGACTTCTTCGAGCTGCAGCCCGACTACGCCAAGAACATCATCATCGGCTTCGCCCGCATGGAAGGCTCGCCGGTGGGCATCGTCGCCAACCAGCCGCTGGTGCTGGCCGGCTGCCTGGACATCAAGAGCTCGATCAAGGCCGCGCGCTTCGTGCGCTTCTGCGACGCCTTCAACATTCCGGTGGTGACGCTGGTCGACGTGCCCGGCTTCATGCCCGGCACCGCGCAGGAATACGGCGGCATCATCAAGCACGGCGCCAAGCTGCTGTATGCCTACGCCGAATGCACGGTGCCCAAGGTCACCATCATCACCCGCAAGGCCTACGGCGGCGCCTACGACGTGATGAGCTCCAAGCACCTGCGCGGCGACGTGAACTTCGCCTGGCCCTCGGCCGAGATCGCGGTGATGGGGCCCAAGGGCGCGGTGGAGATCATCTTCCGCGAGGAAAAGAACGACCCGGCCAAGATCGCCGAGCGCGAGGCCGAGTACAAGACCCGCTTCGCCAACCCCTTCGTGGCCGGCGCGCGCGGCTTCATCGACGACGTCATCATGCCGCACGAGACGCGCAAGCGCGTGTGCCGCTCGCTGGCGATGCTCAAGGACAAGGAACTGGAAAACCCGTGGCGCAAGCACGGCAACATCCCGCTCTGATCCGCGCACGAGGAAAACATCAATGTTCAAGAAGATACTGATCGCCAACCGCGGTGAAATCGCCTGCCGCGTCATCAAGACCGCCCGCAAGATGGGCATCGCCACCGTCGCCGTGCATTCGGAAGCGGACAAGGACGCGCTGTTCGTCGAACTGGCGGACGAGGCCGTGTGCATCGGCCCGGCACCGTCCAAGGAATCCTACCTGGTGATGGACAAGATCATCGCCGCGTGCAAGCAGACCGGTGCCGAAGCGGTGCACCCCGGCTACGGCTTCCTGTCGGAGAACGCCGAATTCTCGCGCCGCCTGGAAGAGGAGGGCATCAAGTTCATCGGCCCGAAGCATTACTCGGTCGCCAAGATGGGCGACAAGATCGAGTCCAAGAAGCTGGCGATCGAAGCGGGCGTGAACACCATTCCAGGCTACAACGATGCGATCGCGGGCCCCGACGAGGCCGTCGAGATCGCGAAGAAGATCGGCTATCCGGTGATGATCAAGGCCTCCGCCGGCGGTGGCGGCAAGGGCCTGCGCGTGGCCTTCAACGACAAGGAAGCGCATGAAGGCTTCGCCTCCTGCGTCAACGAAGCACGCAACGCCTTCGGCGACGACCGCGTCTTCATCGAGAAGTACGTGCTCGAACCGCGCCACATCGAGATCCAGGTGCTGGGCGATGCGCACGGCAACTACGTCTATCTGAACGAGCGCGATTGCTCGATCCAGCGCCGTCACCAGAAGGTCATCGAGGAGGCGCCGAGCCCCTTCGTCGACGCCGAGATGCGCCGTGCGATGGGCGAGCAGGCGGTGGCGCTGGCGCGTGCGGTGAACTACGAGTCGGCCGGTACGGTCGAGTTCGTCGTGAGCGGTGCGACCAAGGAGTTCTACTTCCTGGAGATGAACACCCGGCTGCAGGTCGAGCACCCGGTCACCGAGCTGATCACCGGGCTGGACCTCGTCGAGCAGATGATTCGCGTGGCCTACGGCGAGAAGCTGCCGCTCACCCAGGCCGACGTGAAGATCGACGGCTGGTCGATGGAATGCCGCATCAACGCCGAAGACCCGTTCCGCGGCTTCCTGCCGTCCACCGGTCGCCTGGTGAGGTTCCAGGCGCCGCAGGAGGTGCCCGGCCAGGTGCGCGTCGACACCGGCGTGTATGAAGGCGGCGAGATCTCGATGTACTACGACTCGATGATCGCCAAGCTCATCGTGCACGGCAAGGACCGCCAGCAGGCGATCGAGCGCATGCGCGACGCCCTCAACGGCTTCGTGATCCGCGGCATCAGCTCCAACATCCCCTTCCAGGCCGCGCTGCTGCAGCACCCGCGCTTCTGCTCGGGCAACTTCAACACCGGCTTCATCGCCGAGGAATACCCGCAGGGCTTCGATGCCTCGATGGTGCCGCACGACGATCCGGTGCTGCTCGCGGCGGTCGCCACCTTCGCCCGCCTGCGCTACATCGAGCGCGCGGTGCAGATCGAAGGCCAGCTCGCCGGCCACGGCCGCAAGGTCGCCAGCAACTGGGTGGTGGTGATGGGCGGCAGGCAGTACCCGGTCAGCTCGCAGCCGATCGAAGGCGGCTTCGCCATCACCCACGAAGGCAAGACCTACGACATCGTGTCGGACTGGACCTTCGGCAGCCTGCTGTTCGCCGGCACCGTGAACGGCGAGCCGATCGGCCTGCAGATCGAGCGCCGCGGCCTGCGCTACCGCATCTCGCACTTCGGCCTGCAGGTCGAGCCGATGGTGATGACGGTGCGCGCCGCCCACCTGCTTTCGCTGATGCCGGAAAAGCTGCCGCCCGACCTGTCGAAGTTCCTGCTGTCGCCCATGCCCGGCCTGCTGCGCGAAGTCTCGGTCGCCGAAGGCCAGGAAGTGAAGGCGGGCGAGAAGCTGGCCGTGATCGAGGCGATGAAGATGGAGAACGTCCTCAAGGCCGAGCAGGACGGCAAGGTGAAGAAGATCGTCGCCCGACCGGGCGCCAGCCTGTCGGTGGACGAAGTCATCGTCGAGTTCGAATGAGCGGACGCGATCGACGTTTTTGATCGAT
>NZ_BCUG01000014.1 GCF_001591165.1 Thauera butanivorans NBRC 103042 | reverse complement strand
GTTGCGTGGACCCGCGATCAAACGGGGCCACGCACATGGATCAGCATCTTCTGCACGGGTGTCGCCGGGCGGCTCAGCGGACCCCGAAACCTGCGTCCTCGATTGCTTGGTAGATGTCTGCCGACGAAACGAAATCGCCATGTTCGATCGTTGCTTCGCCGGTTTCGAACAGGATTTCCAGATAACCGATGCCTGGAAGATCCTGGATGGCGTTGGTGACCAGGCGCAGGCATTGCTCGTCCTGCATGCCGCTGATGATCAGAGTGGTCGTTTGCATGGAAAATGCCCCGCTTGAGTATCCGATGAGCGGTCGTGCGATGTTTGCCGACCAGACCGTAAGGCCCGATGATACTGGAGGCGATATGGGGGAGCGGAAAAAGATGTCCATGTTGTGGGAGGCCGGGAAACACCGGCTCGTACAGAGAGCGTTTATCCTGAAAGCCTGGAGCCAGGCGCGGATGCCGGCATGAGAATCGGCACTGTACGCAAACCGATTCGAACACCCCTTCTCCCGATCCCACGAACTACCGATGACCTTTCCTGATTATTCTTTTGGCGACATGCTCGAAAGAAAGCTTCGCTTGCTCCCTGCCGATGCTTTGACGGCAGGCGCGATCGCACATGGCGATCTGCTCGAATGTGCCCCTGCCTTGCCGCTGTGCGAAGCGGCACGCCTGATGAGTGAACGCCGCGTCAGTTCGATTGTCGTCGTGGAAGAAGGGCAAATCCTCGGTATCTGGACAGAGCGGGACGCTCTGGCGATCAACTTTACCGATCCGGCGGCCTTCTTGCGGCCGATTTCCGACGTCATGAGTGCCCCGGTACGTACCGTACCGGCGGCCATGAGCCTGCACGAACTGACCCAGCGCTTCCGCGAAGAGCAGATGCGCCACTATCTGGTGGTGGATGAAGAAAGCGGGCGGCGCTGCGGCATCGTGTCCTTGTCCGATGTAGTGCTCAACCAGGGGGTCGAGCACTATCTCAAGCTGCGCAAGGTCGACTCGCTGATCAAAGGCGGCCTGCGAGTGCTGCCTGCGGACACCTCCATGACCGAGGCCACCCGCCTGATGCACGAAGCTGCACTCGATGCGGTGGTGGTGGATTTTGGTGCCGGCCTCGCTGCCAAAGGGCAAGGGCGCTACGGGATCGTGACCGAACGTGATGTCATGCGGCTGGTGGCAAGGAAGGAGCTGGGTCTTGCGATCGGCGAACTGGCAAGCCGTCCGCTGCTGACGGTCGATGAGCACTACAGCCTGTACCGCGCCCGGGCAATGATGACCGAGCGCTGCATCCGCCACATCGGCGTGCTGCACAGCGATGGCTCACTGGCCGATGTGATCAGCTTCCGCGACATCCTGGGCAGCATGGAACTTGCCTATGTCGACGAACTGCATCAGGCATTGCATGAATCGGACCGCGCCCTGAGCCATTCCCGGCGCAACCTGTATCTGGCAGAACAGGTCATCGAAAGCTCGCTCGAAGGCATCATGGTCACCGATGCCCAGGGCCTGATCATCTCGGTCAACCCCGCATTCAGCCGACTCACCGGCTATGCTGCCGAAGAAGTCATCGGCCGCTGCCCCACGCTATTGTCTTCCGGCAGGCAGAGCCCGGCTTTCTATGCCCGCATGTGGGTATGCCTGCAGACAGAAGGCAAGTGGCAGGGAGAAATCTGGAACAGGCGCAAATCGGGCGAGATCTACCCGGAGCTGCTCCACATCACGGCGATCAAGGACGAAAAGGGGCAGGTGACCCACTATGCGGCCGTGTTCACCGACATCAGCCTGCTGAAGGAAACCGAGGCCCGCATCCGCGACCTTGCCTACTACGATCCATTGACCGGCTTGCCGAACCGGCGCTTGCTTGAAGACCGTCTGCAGGTCGAACTGTCGCATGCGGCGCGGATGTGCAGCCGGCTCGCAGTGATGTTCGTCGACCTCGATCGTTTCAAGCGCATCAACGACAGCCTGGGGCATGAAATCGGTGATCGCGTATTGGTGGAAGTTGCCAGTCGCATCCGTCTCTGTCTCAGGGATGACGACACGGTCGCGCGCATGGGCGGGGACGAATTCATCGTCGTCCTCGGCAATCTCGCCCAGCCCGATGCCGCCGCGGCGACGGCGCGCCGCATCGTTGCGGCCTTGCGCAGGCCGATTGCCATCGATGGCCGCGAGCTGGTGGTGACGACCAGCATCGGCATCAGCATCTATCCGGACGATTCAGCCGATTCGGCGACGCTGATCAAGAATGCCGACATCGCCATGTACCGGGCAAAGGAAGAGGGGCGCAACAGTTTCCAGCTCTACCAGCCGGCGATGAACGCCCGCAGCCTGGAACATCTGGCGCTCGAGACGGCACTGCACGGCGCGTTGCAGCGCGACCAGCTGCTGCTGCACTTTCAGCCGCTGGTGCGGGCGGATACTGGCGAACCGGTTGCGGTCGAGGCCTTGCTGCGCTGGCAGCACCCCGAACTGGGCCTGGTGTCGCCGGCGGATTTCATCTCCCTGGCCGAGGAAACGGGCCTGATCGTGCCGATCGGCGAATGGGTGCTGCGCCACGCCTGTCTCTGCCACGGCAGGTGGCGTGAGGACGAGCGGGCGCCGTTGCGCATGATGGTGAATATCTCGGCACGACAGTTCCGCCAGGAAGGCTTCGTCGAGATGGTCGGGCGCGTACTGCACGAGACGGAAATGGAGCCCTCGCTGCTGACGCTCGAACTGACCGAAAGCATGCTGATGGACGACACCGAAGCGTCGGTGCTGCGGATGCAGAAGCTGCGCGAACTCGGGGTCAGTCTGGCTCTGGATGATTTTGGCACCGGCTATTCGTCGCTGGCCTACCTGAAGGATTTCCCGATCGACGAACTGAAGATCGACCGCCTTTTCGTTCGCGGCATCGACCGCAATATGCGCGACGCTGCGCTGGCGTCGGCGATCATTTCTCTCGGCCACAGCCTGGGCTTGCGGGTGGTGGCCGAGGGCGTCGAAACCCGCGCCCATCTCGACGTGCTGCAGCGGCATGGCTGCGATCTGGCCCAGGGCTTCCATTTCAGCAAGCCCTTGCCGTGGCAAACCTTCGTGGCGATGTACGGTAAGGCTTCTGCTCAGGCCGTGCCAGGGTCGAGCGCCTGCCAGGCCGCACGCACGGCTTCTGCGCCGTAGGCCCGTTCCAGCCGGCGCACGGTGAAATGACCGCGGCTGACGTCCTGGAAGTGGTTCATGAACATCAGGTTGATGCCGGCGCCGGCCGCCGCGCCGATGCCGGGCACCAGCATGCCGGCGGCTTTCTGTGTCAGCTGTACCTTGTAGCGCGCGGCGACCATCGTGATCAGCCGTACCAGTGCCGGTGCGCCCTCGCTGGTCAGGCCTTTTTCCGCCAGATGACGCGCCGCTTCGCCCACCGTGGTTGCCAGCGCCGCGCGCACGGCGTAGTAGCCGGATTCCGTCGCATCGTCGCTGCGGCTGGTGCCGCCCAAGGCAAAGACTTCCAGTGCCGCCAGCCGTGCCTGGGCGCTGCCGATGTCCTCGCCTTCGGCACGGGCGATGTCGAGGATGGCGCGCATGATCAGCACCGTCGACACCGGAATCTCCACCGCCAGCCCCGCCAAGCCGAAAGCTCCGCCCGCCCCGCCGCTGATCGAGCCGAGCAGCTTGTGCAGCCGGGGCGAGGCATCGCGCGCTTCGGGTTTCAGCGTCCTGGCGGCGGTTTCCAGCGCTTTCAGCAAGGCATCGTGCGCAAGCGCGCCGACGCGGCCGCGCCAGCTTGCCGGCAGGCGCGCAATGCCCTTTTCCAGCGGACTGCCGACCAGGTTGCTCAATCGGGCGGCGAGGCTGGGCTGGTCGAGCAGCACGCGGGCGCGGGCCAGTTCGTCGAGGTCGGCAGGAGAAAGCAGAAGTGTGCTCATGCGGCGCAAGGCTATGGACGTGTTCCTGCTGCGTCAGACGCCGTGTGCCAGCGGGCGTTCCGCGCCGGATGGCTTAGGACGGCCTGCCGGCTTCCAGCGACTGCAGGATCGCCGCGCCCAGCACCGCCGCCGATTGCGCCCCCGACGCTGCCAGCTTGCGGTTGAAGATGAAGAAGGGCACGCCCTCGACGCCCTGCCTGCGCACGCCTTCGGCCATGCGCCTGACCTTGTCGATGTCCTCGCGGCCGTCGAGCCATTCGCGCACCGTATCACGCCGCTCGCCGTTGGCGGCGGCGATGTCGGCCAGCGTGTCCTTGTCGCCGATGTCGCGGCCTTCCTGGAAATGGGCGGCGAACAGCGCGCCGGCCAGCGCCTGGATGCGCGCTGGCGTCTGGCCGACGGCTTGGGAACGGTACATCAGGCGGTGCGCTTGCAGCGTGTCGGGACGGGTACGGATGTGTTCGAAGGCGTAAGTCAGGCCATCCTCGGCGGCCGCCTCACTCACCTTGGCGAGCACGGCGTCGGCCTTGAGCGGGCCGCCGAACTTCGCTTCGAGGAATTCGCGATAAGGCTCGCCGGCTTCCGGCGTGTCGGGATTCAGGAAGAAGGGCAGCCAGTTGATGCGGATGTCGAGGTCGGGCCGGCTGGCTTTCACTTCTTCGATTGCGCGGTCGAGCCGTACCTTGCCGAGAAAGCACCAGGGGCAGACGAAGTCGGAAACGAGGTCGATGTTCAGGATCATGGCAGTGGGGGCTGGAGCGACGGGAATGGGTGAGGATCAAGCGATGGGGCCGGCAGTGCCGGATCAGAGAAAACGCGCGATGAAACAGGGCCGGGCCGGATCGGCGCCGGCGGGCAGCGGCAGCCACACGCGCCGGCCGCTGCCGGGGATGCGTTCCACGGTGCTGCCATCGGCCGTCAGGATGCGATCGAGCTTCAACTCATGGTTGCCGCCCGGCTGCACGAACTCCAGCCGGTCGCCTACACCGAAGCCGTTCTTGACTTCGACTTCGGCCAGGCCGCGCGCCGCATCGTAGCCGACCATTTCAGCGACCAGCAGGCTGCGGCCGGATTCGGAGTGGCCGCGCAGGTAGTTCTGATGCTCGGGCGTATGGTGGCGCTGGTAGAAGCCGTCGGTGTAGCCCCGGCTGGCGAGGCCCTCGAGTTCGCCGAGCAGGCGGAGGTCGAAGGGGCGGCCGGCGACCGCATCGTCGATCGCGCGGCGATAGCCCTGGCTGGCGCGGGCGACGTAGTAGGGGCTCTTGGTGCGGCCTTCGATCTTCAGCGAATCGACGCCGATCTCCACCAGCCGCTGCACGTGCTCGATCGCGCGCAGGTCCCTGGAGTTCAGGATGTAGGTGCCGTGCTCGTCCTCCTCGATCGGCATCAACTCGCCGGGGCGGGTGCCTTCCTCCAGCAGCCAGACCTTGCTGCCGCCGATGTGGCGCGGCCCGCCGCCGAGTGCCAGGCCTTGCGCGGTGTCGAGCCGGCTGCGGGTGGCGGTGCCGACGGCGCCCGAGTCCTTCGGGTTGCCGATCGGCGTGTCGCCGCAGGCCTGCACGTCGCCGGCGGCGTTCTCGTCGGCGGCGTGCAGCTTGTAGTCCCAGCGGCAGGAGTTGGTGCAGCTGCCCTGGTTGGGGTCGCGGTGGTTGAAGTAGCCCGACAGCAGGCAGCGGCCCGAATAGGCGATGCACAGCGCGCCATGGACGAAGACTTCCAGCTCCATGTCCGGACAGGCGTCGCGGATCTCGGCGACTTCGTCGAGCGACAGCTCGCGCGACAGGATGATGCGCTTGATGCCGATCGACTGCCAGAAGCGTACCGAGGCGTGGTTGGTGGTGTTGGCCTGCACCGACAGGTGGATGTCCGTCTCGGGCCAGCGTTCGCGCACCATCATCATCAGCCCGGGATCGGCCATGATCAGCGCGTCGGGCTTCAGTTCCATCACCGGCGCCATGTCTTCCTCGAAGCTGCGGATCTTGGCGTTGTGCGGGTAGATGTTGGCGACGAGGTAGAACAGCTTGCCTGCCGCGCGTGCCTCGGCCATGCCTGCGGCCAGGGCGTCGAGCTGGCCGAAGCTGTTGTTGCGCACGCGCAGCGAATAGCGCGGCTGGCCGGCATAGACGGCGTCGGCGCCATAGGCAAAGGCGGTGCGCATCATGTCGAGCGTGCCGGCAGGGGCGAGCAGTTCCGGGCGGCGGGGAGTGTGAAGCATGTATTTGAATTTTATGAAGGTTCGGTGAGGGCGGGATTGTAAGCCCTAATGCCCGGCAGCGCCGGCGCCGGCCGTGCCGTGGCCGGTGAAAGACCTCGGGCAAATGGCGCCAGGCAAATGACGTCAGGCGGTATCGGCCGGCGTCTGCACGATCCAGTCGGCCAGCCCTCGTGCGGCTGCCAGGCCGGTGGCGGAGCAGGCGGTCAGCAGGTAGCCGCCGGTGGGCGCTTCCCAGTCCAGCATCTCGCCGGCGACGAACACGCCCGGCCGCGCGCGCAGCATCAGCCTGTCGTCCACTGCCTCGAAGCGGACGCCGCCGGCGCTGCTGATGGCCTCGTCGAGCGGCCGCGCTGCGGTCAGCGTCAAGGGCAGCGACTTGATGCCGGCCGCGAGCCGGGCAGGGCTGTCGAATGCGTCCTGCGGCAGGCATTCGCGCAACAGCGCGGCCTTGATGCCCTTGATGCCGGCCTGGCCCTGCAGGTGGCTGGCCATCGAGCGGCTGCCGCGGGGGCGGGCGAGCTCGGCGGCCAGGCGCTGCTGGCTGCGGCCGGGGGCCAGATCGAGTTCCAGCGTGGCCTGACCTCGTGCCGAGATCGTGTCGCGCAAGGCAGTGGACAGTGCGTAGATCAGCCCGCCTTCGATGCCGGTCGCCGAGACCAGGCACTCACCGGCGCGTTCATGGCACTGGCCGTCGGTTGCGGCAAGGCGGCCGACCACGTTCTTGAGCGGCTGGCCCTTGAAACGGGTGAGGAAATGCGTGCTCCAGCCGGCCGCGACGTCGAAGCCGCAGTTCGCCGGCTGCAGCTCCGCGACTTCGACGCCGAGTGCGCGCAGGCAGGGGACCCAGGCCCCGTCCGAGCCGAACTTAGCCCAACTGCCGCCGCCCAGCGCGAGCAGCACGGCGTCGGCTTCGACACGTCGCTCGCCGTCCGGGGTGGAAAAGCGCAGCAACTGGCGAGTGCCGGCGGGCTCGTCGGCCCAGCCCAGCCAGCGGTGCCGGACTTCGAAGCGCACGCCGGCGCTGCGCAGCCGTGCCAGCCAGGCGCGCAGCAGCGGCGCGGCTTTCATTTCCTGCGGAAACACGCGGCCCGAACTGCCGACGAAGGTCTCCACGCCCAGGCCGTGCGCCCAATCGCGCAAGGCCTGCGGCCCGAAGGCGCGGATCATCGGTTCGAGCACGCCGTGCCTGGCGCCATAACGCGACAGGAAGCTGTCGAGCGCCTCGCCGTGGGTCAGATTGAGACCGCCTCGCCCGGCGAGCAGGAACTTGCGGCCGACCGAGGGCATCGTGTCGAAGACCGTGACCGCCATGCCGGCGGCCGCAAGCGCTTCCGCTGCCATCAGCCCGGCCGGCCCGCCGCCGATGACGGCGGCCTGGCGGGGCAAGTGCGGACGGATGGCGGTCACGGAACGTGTCGCCATGGACGGGGCGCGGCCGCGTGGGACGATGCCGCGGCGTGCTTCACGCCGGAAAGCGGCGGCGGAAGCCGTCCGGTACGGGGGCCTTGCTGCGCTTGCCGTAGTCGAAGAAGACGATGCCGGTCTTGCCATGTGCGATCTCGCGCCCGCTGTCCTCGTCCGTCATGCGCCATGCGAGGTCGCAGCCGAAATCGTGGAAGTCGTGCGCGGCCATCTCGATCACCATGGTTTCGCCGTGGAAGGCTTCCGAGCGGTAGCGTGCGGCGACGTCGGCGACGATGATGCCCAGCCCTTCGACGTCCAGCTCGGTATAGCCCATCGACTTCAGGAAGCGGACCCTGGCTTCGGACACCAGGCCGAGCAACTGGGCATTGTCGAGATGCCGGCCATGGTTGATGTGGGTGATCAGCAGCGGGATCCGGGTGCGGAAAGGAAAGGCGTCGGGCAGTTCGATGCGGATGCGGGCCATGAGCGGAGCGGTTCCGGAGGCGGGATGTGAACGGGAGACGGCCCGGGCGTTGCCGTCCGGGCCGTGCGTTTGCGTGCGGCCTCGGGCGGCCGCCGCCATGTCAGGCCTGCGGCGGAATGCGCAGCACCTGGCCCGGATAGATCTTGTCCGGGTGCGACAGCATCGGCTTGTTGGCCTCGAAGATCACCGGATACTTGTTGGCGTTGCCGTAGAACTTCTTGGCGATCGCCGACAGCGTGTCGCCGCGCACCACGGTGTGGAACTGCGCTTCCGGCTCGCTGCGGGCGACGCTCATGCGGTCTTCGACCTTGGACACGCCGGCGACGTTGCCCGCGGCGAGCAGAATCTTCTCGCGCGTCGCCTGATCGGGCGCGGTACCCGACACGGTGACGACCGAAGCCGCGCCGTCGAACTCGATCGCCAGATCGGTCGGCGCCAGCTGCAGGGAGCTGATGTAGTTGTGGATCGCGGATGCGGCCTTGGCATTGGCGGCAGCCGCATCCGGCGCTGCTTCGGCTGCCTTGGCCTCACCGCTGCCGAAGAGCTTTTCGCCGGCTTCCTTGATGAAATCGAACAATCCCATGTGACTTCCTCCTGGTTGGCTGTGACGCGAGGCGTTCAGCATAGACGATTCCTTTGCCGCCGGTCCATGCCGAAACCGCCCGACGCGCACACGCGGTCCGTCCCGAGCGTCGATGCAGTCCGTTGCGGAGAGTGCGATGGCGTTCAGGTAGAATCGCGCGGTTGATTCCGTCTTTTCATTTTCTTGCCAGGAGAGTGCAGCACATGTTCGATCAGGAAGACAGCGACCTGGGCGTCGTCATGGGCGTGGTGTTCGGCATCATCGCGCTGGTCATCGCCTTCGTCATCGGCCTCGGTGTGTACCAGCAGCGGTCGGTGCAGGCGGCTGCGCCGCTTGCGGTGGCCGAGGGGGGCTTCGTCGACGTGGCCGAAGTCGGCGAGCCGCTGGTGAAGATCTATTTCGATCTGGGCCAGATCGCGCTGCCGGCGACCGCACCCGAGCAGATCGCCACCGTGCTTGCCGCGCTGGAAGCCGCACCTGAAGCGAACGTGCTGCTGTCGGGCTACCATGATGAGACCGGCGGTGCGGCGGTCAATGCCGAAGTGGCCAGGCAGCGTGCGCTGTCGGTACGTGATGCGCTGGTCGCGGCAGGCGTCCCCGAAGCCCGCGTGCTGATGCGCCGTCCGGCGGTGACCTTGGGGGGCAGCGATGCTGCCGAAGCGCGCCGGGTCGAGGCGCGCGTGCAGTAAGCGGCAAAGTCGAAATTTGCTGCAAGAAGGCCGGGCGCTTGCCCGGCTTTCTGCTTTCTGCTGCGGGACCAGCCCGAACCGCGGATGCCCATCACCGTGCAAGGATTTGCCTGCCCTGATCTGGTGCGCACGCACCGATGCTGTGCGATTGCGGCGTTTCTCGCCTGATTTTCTCGCTTTTGCGTAAAAAATGCACCATTTTGGCGAATCTTGATGCACAATATTGGGGAATCCACGCGACTGCCTCGGGTAAAACCGAGGCAGTCGCGTGCGCGTGTCCATCCACTAACAGGCGAAGCGTCATCATGAAATATCAGTCTCTCGAGGAGTTCCTGGCATACGTTGAGCAGCGTAACCCCGGCCAACCTGAATATCTGCAGGCGGTCAGTGAAGTCATGGAGAGCCTCTGGCCCTTCATTTCCGCCAACAAACGCTATGCCGAGCATTCTCTCCTCGACCGTCTGATCGAACCCGAGCGCGTCATCATGTTCCGTGTGTCCTGGGTGGATGACAAGGGCGACGTCCAGGTCAATCGTGGCTACCGCATCCAGCACAGCTCGGCGATCGGCCCCTACAAGGGCGGCCTGCGCTTCCATCCCTCGGTGAACCTGTCGATCCTGAAGTTCCTCGCTTTCGAGCAGACCTTCAAGAATGCGCTGACCACGCTGCCGATGGGCGGTGGCAAGGGCGGCTCCGACTTCGATCCGAAGGGCCGTAGCCCGGGCGAGGTCATGCGTTTCTGCCAGGCATTCATGAGCGAGCTGTATCGCCACGTCGGGCCCGACACCGACGTGCCGGCCGGCGACATCGGCGTCGGCGGCCGCGAAGTCGGCTTCATGGCCGGCATGATGAAGAAGCTGTCGAACAACGCCGCCTGCGTGTTCACCGGCAAGGGCCTGACCTTCGGCGGCTCGCTGATCCGTCCCGAATCGACCGGCTACGGCACCGTCTATTTCGCCAACGCGATGCTCGAACACGCCGGCCGCGACATCAAGGGCATGCGCGTGGCGGTGTCCGGTTCGGGCAACGTCGCCCAGTACGCGATCGAGAAGCTGCTCGAACTCGGCGCCAAGCCGATCACCTGCTCGGATTCGAGCGGCACCGTGATCGACGAGGAAGGCTTCACTGCCGAGAAGCTCGCGGTGCTGATGGAAGTCAAGAATCACCTCTACGGCCGCGTGTCCGACTATGCCGGGCGGGTCGGCGCCCGCTTCGAACCCAAGGTGCGCCCGTGGCACGTGCCGGTCGAGGTTGCGCTGCCCTGCGCCACCCAGAACGAGCTCGATGCCAACGACGCTGCCACGCTGGTCAGGAACGGCGTGGTCGCGGTCGCCGAAGGCGCCAACATGCCGAGCACCGCCGAAGCCGTGAAGATCTTCGAGAGCAACGGCGTGCTGTACGCGCCGGGCAAGGCGTCGAACGCCGGCGGCGTGGCGACGTCCGGCCTGGAAATGAGCCAGAACGCGATGCGCATCTCGTGGACCCGCGAGGAAGTCGACGCCCGCCTGAAGGAGATCATGCTCGGCATCCACGCCGCCTGCCTCAAGTACGGCAAGCGCGAGGACGGCAGCGTCAGCTATGCCGACGGCGCCAATGTCGCTGGCTTCGTCAAGGTGGCCGAGGCGATGCAGGCCCAGGGCGTGATCTGATCGCCTGAGCCGCACGGGGCCTGCCGCGCCCCATACGCCAGCAAACCCGCTCGCCGTGCCCGGTGCCGGCCAGCGGGTTTTTCCGTTCACCGGCCCGTTCGGGCCGATCGGTTAAACTGCCGCCGATTTCAGGCTTTCAGGAGTGTCATCCATGGTTCAGGCCAGCATCGTCCCGGTCACCCCCTTCCAGCAGAATTGCAGCATCCTGTGGTGCGAGCGCACGAAGAAGGCGGCCGTCGTGGACCCCGGCGGCGACATCGAGCGCATCCTCGCCGCGGTGCAGGAACTTGGCGTGACGGTCGACAAGATCCTGATCACCCATGGCCACATCGACCATGCCGGCGGCGCGGCGAAGCTGGCGCGCGAACTCGGGGTGCCGATCGAGGGCCCGCAGGAGGAAGATCGCTTCTGGATCGAAGGCATGGCGCAGCAGAGCAGGATGTTCGGCTTTCCGGACGTCGAGACTTTCGAGCCCGACCGCTGGCTGCACGACGGCGACACCGTCAGCGTCGGCGACGAGCGCTTCGACGTCATCCACACGCCCGGCCATACGCCCGGCCACGTCGTGTTCGTACACCCGGGCGCGCGCCTGGCCGTCGTCGGCGACGTGCTGTTCGCCGGCTCCATCGGCCGCACCGATTTCCCGCGCGGCGACCACCAGACCCTGATCCGCTCGATCCGCGACAAGCTGTTCCCGCTGGGCGACGACATCACCTTCATCCCGGGCCACGGCCCCACCTCGACTTTCGGCGAGGAGCGCGAGAGCAATCCCTTCGTCGGCGCCTACGGCTGATGTGCGGCCGGCAAGGGGCGGCCGGCCGCTTCGGGTAACCGGACGCTTGTCCGCCCTGCCGATCCAGCGCAGTATTCCGCGATCCGGCGCTCCAGGCAGAGAGCAGATAACCACGGCAGAGGTATCAGATGAGCAAGCAGGAAAACAACAAGAGTCACCAGTGGCGTTTCTTCCGCTCGGGCGGATTCGACCAAGTCCTGATCGAGAACGTGGATGACCTGCGCCACCTCGGCGAACTCGATCAGAAGCTGTGGTCGGTTCTTGCCTGCCCGACGTCCGGCCTGGAATTCGACACACGTACGCTGCAACTGCTCGACAGCGACGGCGACGGCAGCATCCGCGCGCCGGAGGTGATCGCTGCGGCGGACTGGCTCTGCGCCGTGCTCAAGACACCGGAGGTGCTGTTCCATGCCGGCGACGGCCTGCTGCTGGAAGCGATCGCCGGCGAACACTCCGAGGGCGCCAGGCTGCTGGCGACTGCCCGGAAAGTGCTCGCCTACATGGGCAAGCCGGAGGCCGATTCGATCGAGGTGGCCGATTTCGCCGAACCCTCGCGCCTCTTTGCGCCCGGGCACGCCAACGGCGACGGCATCGTGCCCGCCGAATTCGCCGCGAACGCAGCCCAGGCCGCCCTGATCGGCCTGATCATCGAGCATTTCGGTGCCGCCGAGGACCGCAGCGGCCAGCCCGGCGTCGATCTGGACAAGGTGTCGGCCTTCTTTGCTGCGGTGCAGGACGCCGTCGCCTGGCACGACCAGGCCGCAGCCAGCCCGGATACCGTGCTGCCGCTGGGCGAGGGAACGGCCGATGCCGCCGCGGTGTTCGATGCGGTGCGCGCAAAGATCGAGGATTTCTTCACCCGTTGCCGCCTCGCCGCTTTCGACGGCCGTGCCGCCGATGCGCTGAACCCCGCCGACGAGGCCTATGCCGAACTGAGCCCGCAGGCGCTGGCCACCGACGCCGAAGGCGTGGCCGCGCTGCCGCTGGCCCAGGTCCGTGCCGACCGCGCGCTGCCGCTGGCAGACGGGCTCAACCCCGCCTGGCAGGCGCGCATCGTGGCGCTGCGCGATACGGTCGTGAAACCTATCCTGGGCGAGCGCAGCGAACTGTCACATGCCGAATGGCAGGACATCGCCGCCCGCTTCGATGCCTACCGTGCCTGGCTCGCCGCCCGGCCGGCGACACCGGTCGCGGCGCTGGACGCCGGGCAACTGCGCGAGCTGCTCGCCGGCACGGCGCAAGCCGAGCTGGCGGCGCTGATCGAGCGCGACCTGGCAGCCGAAACCGCCGCCGCCCAGGTCGATGCGCTCGAACGCCTGGTGCGCTACAAGCGCGACTTCGTCACCCTGCTGCGCAACTTCGTCACCCTCAGCGATTTCTACGGCGCTGGCGACAAGGCCATCTTCCAGGCCGGTACGCTGTATCTGGACCAGCGCAGTTGCGAGCTTTGCCTGCGCGTGCCGGACATGGCGCGCCACGCCGCACTCGCCCCCCTTTCGGGCACCTACCTCGTCTATTGCGAATGCGTGCGCCAGGGCGAGGCGCCGATGAACATCGTCGCGGCGATGACCGGCGGCGATGCCGACGAAATGATGGTGCCCGGCCGCAATGGCGTGTTCTACGACCGCCTGGGACGCGACTGGCATGCCAGCGTGGTGCAGGTGGTCGAGGCGCCGATCAGCGTGCGCCAGGCCTTCTGGTCGCCCTACAAGCGCATCGCCCGCATGATCGGCGACCAGATCCAGAAATTCGCCGCATCGCGCGACAAGGCGGTCGAGGACAAGGCCGCCGCGCGCGTCGCCGATGCCGGCGCGAAGGCCGAGGCGCCGGCGCCCGCTGCCGCGCCGGCCTTCGACATCGCCAAGTTCGCCGGCATCTTCGCCGCCATCGGCCTCGCGCTGGGCGCGCTGGGCACCGCGCTGGCGGCGGTGGTCACCGGTTTCCTGTCGCTGCCGGCCTGGCAGATGCCGCTCGTCGTCGTCGGCATCGTGCTGCTGATTTCCGGGCCGTCGATGCTGCTGGCCTGGCTCAAGCTGCGCCAGCGCAACCTCGGCCCGCTGCTCGACGCCAACGGCTGGGCGGTCAACACCCGCGCGCGCATCAACATCCCGTTCGGCGGCGCCCTGACCGGTGTGGCGAAGCTGCCGGCCGGCGCTTCCCGCACGATGGCCGACCCCTACGCGGAAAAGGAAACGCCGTGGGGCACTTGGCTGTTCCTGCTCGCCGTGGTGATCACGGCGCTGGTGCTGTGGCGCCAGGGCGTGTACGACAGCTTCTTCACCCAGCCCGAAGCCGAGGCGCCGGTGGCGGAGGAAAGCGCGGCGGCGCCTGCCGGGGAAGCGCCCGCAGCACCGCCGGCCGAGGGCGAGTGAAGAACGGGGCCTGGCGGGGCGCTTCGGTGCCCCGCGTCAAACCCGCGCGCGGAACACCGGCAGGCGCCAGCGGAAGCGTATCGCACACAGCCGCAGCAGCAGCGTGGTCATGCCGCCCGCCAGTGCAGCCCAGCCGGGGCTGAGGCCATGGGCCATCAAGCCCAGCAGCAACAGCGCGCCCAGCCACGAAGCGGTCGCGTACAGCTCGCCGTTGAACACCAGCGGCACTTCGTTGCACAGCACGTCGCGCACGATGCCGCCGAACACCCCGGTGATCACGCCCATCAGGCTCGCCACCAGCCATGGCGCGCCCATCGCCAGCGCGGCCTGGGTGCCGGACACGGTGAATAGCGCCAGTCCGATCGCATCGGGCAGCAGGAACAGCCGCGCCGGCAGCCGCACGCGGCGCACCAGCAGGAAAGTCGCCAGTCCGGCGATCATCGCCGCGATCAGGTAGCTCTGGTCGGCGATCCAGAACACCGTGCGGTCCAGCAGTACGTCGCGCAGCGAGCCGCCGCCGAGCGAGGCCGCCAGTGCCACGACGACGATGCCGAACATGTCGAAAGGCTTGCGCCCGGCGTCGAGCACGCCGGCAGCCGCCTGGGCGGCGACGCCGGCGATGCCGATGCCGTAGAGGATGGATTCGATGCCTTGCATGCGGCGAGAGCATAGCATCGGCCGCAGCGCGGAGCAGTGGCGCGTCTGCCACGGCATGAAGGCTCGCCGCAGGCGCATCGGGCGAATTTCAAACGATCGTTTGAATTCGGCTCCCGCGATGCTACAGTCGGTTCTTCCATCCTCGCACGGCTTGCGAGAACACGCACAGGAGAACTGCAGATGAGCCTTCCCGCCAGCCTTCACGGCCGTTTCAGCGTGCCGGTGATCGCCGCGCCGATGTTCCTGGTGTCCGGCCCCGAACTGGTCATCGAGACCTGCAAGGCCGGCGTCGCCGGCACCTTCCCGGCGCTGAACGCACGCCCCGCGGCGCAGCTCGACGAATGGCTCACCCGCATCGATACCGAACTGGCCGCCTTCCGCGCCGCCAATCCCGCCGCGCCCTGCGCGCCGCACGGCGTCAATCTGATCCTGCATGCGTCGAACGCGCGCTTGAAGGAAGATCTCGCCACCCTGGTGCGCCATCGCGTGCCGATCGTCATCACCAGCCTGGGCAATCCCGCCGAAGTGGCCGACGTGGTGCACGGCTACGGCGGCCTGGTGCTGTCGGACGTGGTGCATGCCTATCATGCGCGCAAGGCGATCGCGGCCGGTGTGGACGGCATCATCGCGGTGGCGGGCGGCGCCGGCGGCCATGCCGGCGTCCAGAGCACGATCAGCCTGGTGCGCGAGATCCGCGAATTCTGGGACGGCCTGCTGGTGGCCGCCGGGTCGATCTCGGACGGCGCGGCGATCCGTGCGGTCGAGGTGCTGGGTGCCGACCTGGCCTACATGGGCACGCGCTTCATCGCCACGCGCGAATCCATGGCGCAGCCGGAATACAAGCAGATGGTGGTCGAATCCACGCCGGCCGACATCGTCTACACCGACGCCATTTCCGGTGCCAACGCCAACTTCATGTGGCCCAGCCTGGAGCGCGCCGGCTACCGCCGCGAGGAACTGGCCGCAGGCTTCGGCAAGGGCAAGCTGCACGACCTGTCCGAAGAGGCCAAGGCCTGGCGCGACGTCTGGAGCGCGGGCCATGGCGTCGCCACCATCGACGACGTGCCCGCGGTGGCCGAACTGGTGGCACGGCTCGCCGCCGAATATCGCGCCGCCTGCGCCTTGCCGCCGAGTGCCGCGCTGGCGCCTGCCTGAATTTCGCCTCCGCGGCAGACGCAGTTTCCATCGGCATCGTGTGCCCCGCGGCAAGGCGTCTGCCTGCCGGTGCCGGCGTACCAGGCGGATCGGCTATGCTCTGCCCCCATGCTCGCGTTTCTACAGGTCCTGTCCAGCGGAATCGCCATCGGCTGTGTATATGGCCTGGTGGCGCTGTCCTTCGTGCTGATCTTCAAGGCGACGCAGACGGTCAGCTTCATGCAGGGCGACCTGCTGATGCTGGGCGGCTTCGCCGGACTGGCGCTGCACTTGGCGGCCGGCTGGCCATTGATGCTGTCGGCGCTCGCGGCGGTGCTTGCGCTTGCCTTGCTCGGTGCCGGGCTGGAACGTGCCGTGCTGCGCCGGACCATCGGTCAGCCGCACCTCGTCGCGGTGCTGCTGACCTTCGGCCTCGGCATGATGATGCGCGGCGGCGTGGCCTCGGTGCCGGCGGCCGCGCAGGACATGTACCGCCTGCCGTTCGCCGCCGACACGCTCGAACTCGGCCCGCTGGTGCTGGCTGCCAGCCATCTCTGGGTGATCGGTGCCACCATGGTGCTGGCGCTGCTGCTCGCCGCCTTCTTCCGCCACACCCGTGCCGGGATCGCGCTGCGCGCCTGCGCCGAGGATGCGCGCAGCGCAGCGCTGATGGGCGTGCCGGTGGCGCGCATGCACACGCTGGCCTGGGCGCTGGGCGCCGGTCTGGCGGCAGTGGCCGGGCTGCTGCTGGCGCCGATCACCTTCGTGCATCTGAACATGGGCTTCATCGCGCTGAAGGCATTCCCTGCCGCCGTGCTGGGCGGCCTCACCAGCCTGCCGGGCGCGCTGGCCGGCGGCGTGTTCCTCGGCGTGGCCGAGGCGCTGGCGGGCCTGGCGCTGCCCGAAGGCGCCAAGGACGTCGTGCCCTACGTGCTGCTGATGGCGGCACTGCTGCTGTTCCCGACCGGCCTCGCCGGCGGGCGTGGCGGCGGAGACGGGCGATGAGGCGGGCGGCAGTCCTGCGCCCCTTGCTGGCCTGGACGCTGCTGCTGGCGCTTGCGGTGGCCTCGCTGGGCGCCGATTTCGCTTTCGGCCAGGCGACGCTGGTGGTGACCTACGCGATCGCCGGCCTCGGCGTCGTCATCATCGTCGGCCAGGCGGGGCAGATCGTGCTCGGCCAGGGCGCCTTCGTCGCGCTCGGCGCCTACGCCCAGGCGCTGCTGGTGCAGGCGGGCGTGGCGCCGCTGCCGGCCTTGCCGATTGCCGCCGCGGCCGGCGCGCTGGGCGGCGCGCTGGCGAGCCTGCCGGCCGGGCGGCTCGGCGGCCTGTACTTCGGCATGAGCACGCTGGCTTTCGCATTGATCGTCGAGGAGCTGCTGGTGCGTTGGGAGTCGCTGACGCATGGCGCAGCCGGCCTGGTCGTGCCGGCTTTCGGCCTTGCCGGCTGGACCGCCGGCACGCCGGCGGCGCAGGCCGCGATCAGTCTTGCCGTGCTGCTGGCGGTGCTGGCCGTGTGCGCGCGCCTGCTGGCCTCGCGCCTCGGCCGCGCCTGGCGCGCGGTGCGCGAGGACGAAGCCGCCGCTGCCGCCTGCGGCATCGCCCCGGCTGCGGCCAAGCTGCGGGCCTTCGCCGTCGGCGGTGCGCTGTCGGGGCTGGCGGGCGGCCTGTATGCGCACTGGATCGGCTTCATCAGCCCCGAGCAGTTCGGCCTGGTGTTTTCCTTCGAGCTGCTGATGCTGGCGTTCATCGGCGGCACCCGCCGCCTGGCGGGGGCGGCATGGGGCGCGCTGGTGGTGGTGGCGATGCCGCAGTTGATCGCGGTGCTGCGCGATGCCCTGCCTGGCGATTGGGCGCGCTCCGCCGGGCTGGAGCTGATGCTGTTCGGCGCCGTGGTGGTCGGCGTGGTGCTGCTGCGGCCGCAGGGGCTGGCAGACGGCAGCGGGCGCTGAAGCCGTGCCTCTTGTCCGGGGAAATGGATCGTCGGAGAATCCGCGCCTCGGGGCAGGCTCCGCCTGTGCCGCGCCACTCAGGAAACATGCCGTGATGAAAGCTCTCCGCCGTCTCGCCCTTGCCCTGTCCGCCGTGCTGGCGGGCGCATCCGCCCATGCCGCCGACGTGGCCGGCGTCAGCGCGCGCGAGATCGTCGTCGGCCATGTTTCCGACCTGTCGGGGCCGATCGCGATGCTCGGCACGCCGGTGCGCGATGGCATGCTGATGCGCTTCGACGAGGCCAATGCCGCCGGCGGCGTGCATGGCCGCATGCTGCGGCTGGTGGTGGAGGATGCCGGCTACGATCCCAAGCGCGGCGTGCTGGCGGCGCGCAAGCTGGTGCAGCGCGACAAGGCTTTCGCCTTCATCGCCACCATGGGCACGCCGGTGGTGATGGCGACGATGCCGGTGGTGCTCGACGCCGGCCGCCTGCACCTGTTCCCGTTCTCGCCGCACAAGGCCACCTACGAGCCGCTGCACCCGCTCAAGTTCCAGAATTTCGCTCCCTACCAGGACTACATGGAAGCGGCGACGCGGCACATGGTCGAGCGCGGCGACTACCGCCGCAGCTGCCTGCTGTACCAGGACGACGACTACGGCCAGGAAGTGATGCGCGGCGTCGAGGCCGGGCTGGGCAAGCTCGGGCGGCCGCTGGTCGAGCGCACCGGCTACAAGCGCGGCGCCACCGACCTGTCGAGCCAGATCGCGCGCCTGCGCGCGGCCGACTGCGACCTGGTCGTGCTGGCGACGGTGGTGCGCGAGACGGTCGCGGCGATGGCCGAGGCGCGCCGCATCGGCTGGCAGGTCGACATGCTGGTGACGGCCTCGGGCTATTCGGCCCAGACCCACGAACTGGGCGGCGACACGGTCGAAGGCCTGTACGGCGTCAGCGTGCTGCCGCACCCCTATGCCGAAGGCGCCAATCCCCGGCTCGCCGGCTGGATCGAACGCTACCGCGCCCGCTTCGGCGTCGCGCCCAACGTCTGGAGCGTGATGGGCTACACGCTGGCCGACATGTTCGTGCGCACCGCCGAGGCCACCGGGCGCGACTTGACGCCCGCGGCGTTCGCGCGCACCCTCGAACGCATCGAATTCGCCGGCGACGATTTCGGCAGTCCGGCCTACCGCTTCAGCGCCGACGATCATCTCGGCAACCGCCATGGCCGTCTGGCGCAGATCCGCAACGGGCGCTGGGAGCTGATCACGGACTACCTGCGCTGATTCGCGTCCGGCCCGGTCGGGCCCGACCGGGTCAGGCGCCTGGCCCGGTCGAGCCGGCAGCAGCCCGCATTCACCCAGGAGCGCCGATGGCCCCCTCTGCTTCCCCTGCCACCAGTCCCCGCACCATCACCGTCGCCTTCACCGGCGCGTCCGGCCTGCCTTACGGCCTGCGCCTGGTCGAATGCCTGCTGCGGGCGGGCCAGCGGGTCTGGCTGCTGTATTCGCAGGTGGCGCAGATCGTCGCCCGCCAGGAAATGGACTGGAACCTGCCGGCGCGGCCGGCCGAGGTCGAGGCCGAGCTGGCTGCCCGCTTCGGCGCCGCGCCCGGCCAGTTGCGCGTGTTCGGCCGCGAGGAATGGTTCGCGCCGCCGGCCTCCGGCTCCAATCCGCCGGACGCGATGGTGGTCTGCCCCTGCACGATGGCGACGCTGGCGGCGATCGCCGGCGGCCTGAGCCAGAACCTGATCGAGCGCGCTGCCGACGTCGTCATCAAGGAAGCGCGCAAGCTGGTGCTGGTGCCGCGCGAAACGCCGTATTCGGCGATCCATCTCGAGAACATGCTCAAGCTCGCGCGGCTGGGCGTGTGCATCCTGCCGCCGAATCCCGGCTTCTACCACCATCCGCAAAGCGTGCAGGATCTGGTGGACTTCGTCGTCGCGCGCATCCTGGACCAGCTGGGCGTGGAGCACCGCTTGATGGCGCGCTGGGGCGAGGCGGCGGCACGCGCGGGCGAGGCCTGCGGATGAGCATCCAGGCCGAAACCCAGCGGCTGCCGCTGTTTCCGCTCAAGACCGTGCTGTTTCCCGAAGGGATGCTGCCGCTGCGGGTGTTCGAGCCGCGCTACATGGACATGGTGACGCGCTGCATGCGCGAAGGCACGGCTTTCGGCGTCTGCCTGATCGCCGCCGGCGAAGAAGTCGGCGAAGCCGCGGTGCCATATCCGGTCGGCACCGAAGCGCACATCGAGCGCTGGGACATGGAGCAGGCCGGCCTGCTCGCGCTGCTGGTGCGCGGCGGGCGGCGTTTCCGCGTGCTCGATCATGAAGTCGAGCGCGATGGCCTGCTCGTTGCCGAAGTGGGCTGGCTGCCCGAGCCGCCGCCGCAAGCCGTGCCTGCCGCCCAGCAGGAGCTGCTGCCGCTGCTGCAGAGCATCGTCGCCGAGCTCGGCGAGCGCCTGCCGCCGCCGCACCGCTTCGACGATGCAGCCTGGGTCGGCGCACGCTATGCCGAACTGCTGCCGATCCCGCTGCTGGCCAGGCAGCGCCTGCTCGAACTGGACGATGCGATCAGCCGGCTGGAGATCGTGCAGCGCTTCCTGAAGGAGCGCGGCCTGCTGCCGGGAATGGCCTGAGCACGACCGTCGCCGGGCCAGCCTGCGGGCCGGCGACGGGGCGCTCAGCCCGTGAATAGGTCGGGCGCCGCCAGCGCGTCGAGAATCCTGCGCACCGGTGCCGGCAAGGCGGCCTCGTCCAGCGCCGACAGTGGCACCCAGGCCAGCGCGTCGCCGTCCCGGGCACGGGGTCGCGTGTCGGTACGGAGCCGCAGCAGCACCGGCTGCATCTCCAGCACGAAATGGGTGAAAGTGTGGGTCAGGGCGCCGAGCGCCCGGGCCTCGACGGCGTCGAAGCCGAAATGCGAGCGTGCCCATGCGCTGGTACCGGCAAGTTCCGCAGGAACCTCGGCGGGAATCTCCGGCAGGCTCAACAGCCCGCCCCAGATGCCCGCCGGCGGGCGGCGCTCCAGCATGACCGCCTCCCGGTGCAGGACCACCGCGTAGCGGGCGCTGCGTCGCGGCACGGTTTTCTTCGGCCGCGGCGTCGGCAGTTCGCCGACCCGGTTGCCGCGCCGCGCGATGCAGTCGCCGGCGAACGGGCAGCGCTCGCAAGCCGGCTTGCCGCGGGTGCAGAGCGTGGCGCCCAGATCCATCTGGGCCTGGATGTAGCGGCCGACCTCGCGCGCCGGCAACAGCGATTCGGCCAGCGCCCACAACCGGTTCTCCACCGCCTTGTCGCCCGGAAAGCCTTCGACGCCGAAGATGCGGCACAGCACGCGCTTGACGTTGCCGTCGAGGATCGCCGCGCGCTCGCCATAGGCGAAGGCGGCGATCGCCGCTGCGGTCGAGCGGCCGATGCCCGGCAGTCCGGCGATTTCCGCCGCGCTGCGTGGAAACTCGCCGCCGTGCCCGGCCACGATGGCCTGTGCGGCACGGTGCAGGTTGCGCGCGCGGGCGTAGTAGCCCAGCCCGCTCCACAGCGCCATGACTTCTTCCACCGGTGCCGCCGCCAGGCTGGCGACGTCGGGAAAGCGCGCCAGGAAGCGCGTGTAATAGGGAATCACGGTATCGACCTGGGTCTGCTGCAGCATGATTTCGGACAACCAGATCCGGTAGGGATCATGCCCGCCCTGCCAGGGCAGGTCGTGCCGGCCGTGCTTGCGCTGCCAACTGATCAGGCGCTCGGCAAAATCGTTCATGTCACGGTTTTTCCTGTGTTTCTTGTCATGCGTCATGGCATCTGCCCTCGACGCGCCGATCGCATGCGGCCATAATCCGCGGCTTCGCCAGCATTCCAACAGGCGCGGATCGCACCGCGACGTTTCGTCCATGACCCAGCAGATCGCCCCGCAGCCGGATTCCGGCGAGGACTTCTCCCGCCGCTTCCGCAACGCCCTCGGCATGTTCGCCACCGGGATCACGGTGGTGACCACCCGTACATCGGCGGGCGAGCCGATCGGCCTCACGGTGAATTCCTTCAATTCGGTTTCGCTCGAGCCGCCCCTGATCGTCTGGAGCCTGGCGAACAGCCTGCCCAGCCGCGAGCTGTTCGAAGGGTGCGAATACTACGCCATCAACGTGCTGGCCGAAGGCCAGGCCGAGTTGTCGCAGCGCTTTGCCGGCCGCATGGGTGAAAAGTTCGCCGGGCTGGAGATCGACGAGGGGCCGGGCGGCGTGCCGCTGCTCAAGGGCTGCTGCGCCCGCTTCATCTGCCGCAACACCGTGCGCCATGCGGGGGGCGACCACGTCGTCTTCATCAGCGAGGTGATCGGCTTCGATCGCGACGAGCGTGCGCCGCTGGTGTATTTCGGCGGCAGCTACCGGCGCCTGGCGCCCTGAGCGGTCCTGGGGCGCGGCGGGGGTTTGCGCTGCGGCCACGTTTTTTGGGTGCTTCGTCGGCCACGTCGATGCTGCAGGGCCGAGCGGGATCGAGCGCCAGTGCCAGCAGTGACAGGCGGTGGAATGCTGCCTGGGGTGTTTCCGCCGTCTCGCTGCAGGCTTCGTGGCAAAACGGCCCTTGTGGGTGGAAGTTCCAGGCCTCGGCCGGGACGATCGCGCAGTCGGCGACCAGGCCTGCTTCGATGCGCACCCAGCACAGCAGCACGCCGCGCGCCGTACTGACGCGCGCCAGACCGATGCCGGGTGATGCCTGTACGGCGTCGAGCATCGGTGGCACGTCGTCGGTGAAGGGATGGCGCAGCCGGCTGGCGCAATCGGCCAGGTCGATCGCCTTGGCGAACAGCCGCGCCGATACGCGGTGGCCACGTTCGAGCAGCAGCCGGACCAGGGGCGATACGGCATGGCGTGCCAAGGGGCCGGTTTCGGCGGGCTCGCCGGCGAAAGTCGGATGGGTGACGAACTCGGCGGCCGGCCAATCTCCCATGGCGGAAACCCAGGCCGCGGCACTCAGTTTGCCCAGAATGGGCACAGTCCGCCCTTGGCTGGGCTGGGATGGGCCGAGATTGATCATCTCGTGCAGCGCTGTGCCCAGAATCCCGCCCCGGTTGGCTCGTTCGGCGAATTCGGCCATGCTGTGCGGCAGGCGGATGTTGTTGAAGAAGCCGGCCAGCATCTCGCGTGAGACCAGGTCGAGGATGTCGCCGCCGAGCTCGAAGCAGGCGGCGGCATCGGTCCCGGCAGACAACCGGCGGTGAAATTCGGCATGGCGGCTGGGGCGGGCGTCCATGCCCAGGCACAGCGGCCAGTCGATCAGCAGCCTCCGGAGATGAGCGTCGGCCGCTTCGGCGGCAAGCTCGCGTTCGCCCGCGAGCAGGCTGCCGGAGTCCGCGGGAGGCAGGCCGAGCGCGGCGGCAGAGGCGGCGGTGACGGCGTGGACATGGGCCCGGTTGCTGTGGCAGAAATGCCGGCCGAGGGCTTCGGCGGCGGCTTCGGGAGCAAGCCCGATGGCCAGCGCGCCCGGCGGCACCTGTTCCGGCATGGTGATCGTGGTCGACACGATGCACCCGCCGCGGCGGTGAGCGGTGATGCGGATGAACGGGTCGCCGTCGGCTGGCGTGTGCTGCGACATGAGGCCCTCGGGGCGCGTATTCCTTCGAGGCACAAGGATAGCGCGGAAGTCCCGGTCCGAGTCGTGCGGGTGTCGCCGCGCGTGCCGCGTGCATGGAAGATGTCACGCATGTTTGCCGGGAAATGCTCCACAAGCCGCGACGGTGCTAGAATCCGCCGCGTAGACAGGACTTCCCAAATTCCACACACACCAATCGAGGAAAAGCATGAACAAAGGTGAATTCGTCGAAGCGCTGGCCGACCGTCTGGATGTCTCTCGCGCGCAAGCCGATCGTGCGTTGTCCGCCGTGCTCGACATCATCGCCGAGCAGCTCGGCAAGGGTGAAAAAGTCGCGTTCACCGGCTTTGGCTCGTTCGAGGTTTCCGAACGCGCTGCCCGTACCGGCCGCAACCCGCAGACCGGTGCGACGATCGAAATCGCCGCATCCAGCGTGCCCAAGTTCACTGCCGGCGCCACGCTGAAGGCCGCGGTCAACAAGTAAGCGCAAGTAAGCAAAGTTGTGCCCGCGGGGGGAGACCTCCGCCAGAACGGGTCTGAGCGCTGGGCGCCAGGCCCGTTTTTCTTGTCTCGCGCTCGACCCATGGTCAAGCACTTTCGCCGTTTCCGGGCGACAGCGGCGAAGAAAAGCGCTATACTCCGCCGCGTTGTGCAATGCAGCAGCAGGGCCATGGAGTTTTTCGGCGCGGACGAGGGTGCCCGCCGACCTGGCCCGAGGGACTGTAACCACAGCCCCATCGCCCCCGACCTCCCGCCGAATTCCCATTCGTTCTTCCGATCGTCTGGCATCGTGACAACCGGTTGGTGCCGATGCGCGGTCCTTGCGGCCTCCGGCCGTCAGGACCAGCCACGCCCATCGCGCGTTCGTTGCCCTTGCGACTCCGCTCCCGTTCCAGCCAGGCTGGCACGGTGCGGCGCGATGCCATGAGCTGCCCTGCAGGGAAGCTCGAATCCGTGCGGCCTTCGCCAGATCGAGGCCGGCACGCCAGACACAGGACAAGAACATGACTTTCCACGACCTCGGCCTCGCCGCAGAACTTCTCCAGGCTGTCGAACAGACCGGCTACACGACGCCGACCCCGGTGCAGATGCAGGCCATTCCCGCCGCCATCGCCGGCCGCGACCTGCTGGTTTCCAGCCACACCGGCAGCGGCAAGACCGCCGCCTTCACGCTGCCGGCGCTGCACCGCATCGTCGACCGCCGGCCGGCGCAGGGCTGCGGCCCGCGCGTACTGGTGCTGACGCCGACCCGCGAACTCGCGCTGCAGGTCGAGAAGGCGGTGCAGACCTACGGCAAGGCGCTGCGCTGGCTCAGGACCGCCTGCCTCGTCGGCGGCGCGCCGATGTTCGCGCAGGTCAAGCAACTGCAGCGCCAGTGCGACGTCGTCGTCGCCACGCCGGGGCGCCTGCTCGACCACCTGAACCGCCGCAAGCTCAAGCTCTCCGACGTCGAAGTGCTGATCCTCGACGAAGCCGACCGCATGCTCGACATGGGCTTCGCCGAAGACATCGACGCCATCGTCGCCGCCACCCCGGCCAAACGCCAGACCCTGCTGTTCTCGGCCACGCTCGACGGCGTGGTGGGCAGCATGGCCGCGCGCATGACGCGCGAGCCGCAGCGCATCGAGATCGAAGTCGCCAAGGAAGACCGCGGCCAGATCGAGCAGCGCCTGATGTTCGCCGACGACATCGGCCACAAGAACCGCCTGCTCGAAGCCCTGCTCGGCGACGACAGCCTGCAGCAGGCGGTGGTGTTCACCGCCACCAAGAAAAGCGCCGACGAACTGTCGCTGTCGCTGCAGGAGAAAGGCATTGCCGCGGCCGCGCTGCACGGCGACATGCACCAGACCCAGCGCAACCGCACGCTCGACCGCCTGCGCCAGGGCCGCATCGGCGTGCTGGTGGCGACCGACGTCGCCGCGCGCGGCATCGACGTCGCCGGCATCAGCCACGTCATCAACTTCGACCCGCCGCGCCAGGCGGAGGACTACGTCCACCGCATCGGCCGTACCGGCCGTGCCGGCCGCGACGGCGTCGCGATCACGCTGTCGGGGCCGCGCGAAACCGGCCTGATCCGTGCCATCGAGCGCTTTACCGGCGGCCGTTTGGAAGTGCATACCATCCCCGGCATGGAGCCGGCGCCGCGCCGGCCGTCCAGCCCGCGTCCGGGGGGCAATGGCGGCCGTCGTTTCGGCAATGGCGGCGGCTATGGCCGTCCGGGTGGCGACAGCCGCCGCAGTGCGGGCGGTTATGGCCGTGGTGAAGGCCAGGCCTCGCGCAGCGAGCGCGGCCACGGCGGCCGTTTCGACCGTGGCTCGCGTGGCTGAAGTTTACGCCTGGGGTGACTCGAAGCGCCGGTGACCCGAGCTGGCGCGGCGCTTCAGGCGAACAGCGCCTCCAGGTTCACCGACTCGCGCTGGCCGATGTCTCGCCGGTGGCGGCGCAGCCACTCACCGGTCCGCGCGCGGCCGAGCTCGCGCAGGTGTAGCAGGAAGCGGGTAGAGGCGTTGAGCTTGCTGTCGCTACCGATGGCGCCCAGTTCCCTGGCGTCGATGAGATGGAAGCGCAGGCGCATCAGCTTGCGTTCCAGCCGTCCGCGCGGCAGCCAGCGGCTCGCTTCGCCGGCATAGCTGCGGGCGTGCGCGATCATCCGCATCTCGCGCAGGAAGGTGGTGGAAAAACCCAGCTCCAGGCTGCGCGCGGCGATGTCCGCGGCGCTGCGCGGCGCGTCGTTGCGCAGCAGCGGATTCAGCAGCACGAGCAGGACGTCCGGCGTCGTGCACTCGTACATCAATGGGTAGATTGCCGGGTTGGCGGTGAAGCCGCCGTCCCAGTAGTGCTCGCCATCGATCTCGACGGCGTGGTGCAGCGTGGGCAGGCAGGCCGAAGCCAGCAGCGCATCCTCGCTCAACTCGCGGGTGCGGAACAGGCGGACCTTGCCGGTGCGCACCTGAGTGGCGGCGATGAAGAGCTTGAGTGGGCAGCTTCGCCGCAGGCGCTCGAAGTCGAACTGGGCGCGCACCACGTCGCGCAGCGGATTGAGCTCGAAAGGGTTGAGCTGGTAGGGCGAGAACAGCCGCGCCAGTCCCAGCATCATGTTCATCGGCGCCGGCAGCCCGCCGTCCTGCGCGGGGTTCAGGCTGTGCATCAGGTCGAGATGGAAGGGCGTGCTGTCGCCCACCGCCGTCCAGAAGGCGTCCAGCGCGGCGCGCGCGCCTTCGGCGCCGCCCGTGGTCCAGCCCTGCGCCAGCGCCACCGCATTCATCGCACCGGCACTGGTGCCGCTGACGCCGTCCAGCCGCCAGCCGTCTTCCAGCAAGCGGTCGAGCACGCCCCAGGTATAGGCGCCGTGCGCACCGCCGCCCTGGAGGGCGAGGCTCAGGGGAGGCGCCGGATCGTCGCGTCCGGCGCGCAGAAGTTTTCCGAACATGGGCATTCTCCCGGGCTAGAGTCGATGAGGGGTATCGTGATTGTTGCGGTGCACAATTCATGCTATCACACCCCTTGCTGCGGCTTTTGCCCGGCATGCCCGGACTGCGCTGCCGCTCATTGGCGGCTGCGGCCCCTCACAGCATGCTCTCCAGAAACGCCCGTGTGCGCGGATGCTGCGGATTGGCGAAGAACGCTGCCGATGGCTGCGATTCGATCAGCTTGCCGCCGTCCATGAAGGCCACACGGCTGGCGACTTCGCGGGCGAAGCCCATTTCGTGCGTCACCACCAGCATGGTCATGTGCTCGTCGGCGAGCTGGCGCATGGTGCGCAGCACTTCGCCGGTCAGTTCGGGGTCGAGTGCCGAGGTCGGCTCGTCGAACAGCATGATGTCGGGCTCCATCGCCAGTGCGCGGGCGATGGCGACGCGCTGCTTCTGGCCGCCGGACAGGCGCGAGGGGTAGGCGTCGCGCTTGTCGAGCAGGCCGACTTTCCTCAGCAGTTCCTCGGCCTTGGGCAGGATCGCCTCGCGCTTGATGCCCTTGACGGTGATCGGCGCTTCGACCACGTTCTGCAGCACGGTCAGGTGGGGGAACAGGTTGAAGTGCTGGAACACCATGCCCATGCGCGCGCAGATGCGGCGCACCTCGGCGTCGGCGACGTAGCGGGCGCGGCCTTGCGCATCGTTGGCGGCCAGGGTGTCGCCTTCGATGTCGATGCGGCCGGCGTCGATGGTCTCGAGATGGTTCAGGCAGCGCAGGAAGGTGCTCTTGCCCGAGCCGGACGGGCCGATCACCGCGATCACTTCGCCCTTGGCCAGCGTCAGCGACACGCCCTTGAGCACTTCGTGGCTGCCGAAGCGCTTGTGGATGTCGTCGGCGAGAATCATCGGGCTCGTTGCTGCCGAACTGGCGATGGATGCAGCCTCAGTCATAGACGGCATGGCGTTTCTCCAGGCGCTGGAAGAACCAGGTCAGCACCAGAGTCATGAGCAGGTAGAAGGCGGCGGCGACCACGAAGGGGGTGATCGTGAAGTCGCGCTGCACGATGCCGCGCGCGGCGCGCAGCAGGTCGTTGAGGGCGAGCACGTAGATCAGCGAGGTGTCCTTGACCAGCGTGATGGTCTCGTTGCTCATCGGCGGCAGGATGCGCTTGACCACCTGCGGCAGCACGATGCGGCGCATGGTCTGGCCGTAGGAGAAGCCGAGCACCTTGGCGCCTTCGTACTGGCCGCGGTCGATGGACTGGATGCCGGCGCGGAAGATTTCGGCGAAGTAGGCTGCGTAGTTGAGCGCGAAGGCCACGATCGCCGCCGGGAAGTCGGGCAGGCGGATGCCGACCACCGGCACGAAGGGCAGTGCGAAGTAGATGAACAGCAGTTGCAGCATCAGCGGCGTGCCGCGCATCAGCCAGATGTAGCCATTGACCGCCTGGCTGGCGACGGTGAAGCGAGAGATGCGGACCAGCGCCAGCGCCAGCCCGAGCGGCACCGCCAGCGCCAGCGTGATGAAGAACAGCTTGAGGGTGACCAGCGAGCCTTCGGCAAGCGGTCCGATGATGCTGAGGATGTAGTCCATGCGGCCTGCCCGTCCGCCGGGCCGTGTCGCCAGCCCGGCGGAACCGAAGAAGGAAAGGGACGGGGCGGCCGGGACTTACTTGATGATGTCCTTGCCGAACCATTCGTTCGAGATGCGGGCGGCGCTGCCGTCGGCCTTCATCTCGTCCATGGCCTTCTGCAGCCGGGCCAGCAGTTCGGTATCGTCCTTGCGCGTGCCGACGCCGAATTCCTCGGTGCCGAAGTGCTCGTCCAGCACCACGTAGTCGTCCGGCTTCTTGGCGGTGTAGTAGCGGCCGACGACTTCGTCCAGCACCACCGCGTCGAGGCGGCCGGTGGCCAGGTCCATCAGCGCGGTGACGTTGTCGCCGAAGCGCTTCAGTTCCTTGAACGAGCCGGAGATCGGGTCTTTCTGCACGGCGTCGATGGCGCTGCTGCCGTCCTGGATGCCGATGACCTTGCCGGCCAGTTCGGCCTTGGCCTTGATCGGCGAGTTGGCCGGCACCACGATGATCTGGTGGTTTTCCATGTAGGGCGTGGTGAAGCCGATGTTCTGGCGGCGCTCTTCGGTGATCGTCAGGCCGTTCCACAGCGCATCGACGCGCTTGCCGTTCAGCTCGGCCTCCTTGGCGCTCCAGTCGATCGGCTTGAACTCGACTTCCACGCCGAGGCGCTTGGCGGCCTCGCGCGCCAGATCGATGTCGAAGCCGACCAGTTCGTTCTTCTCGTTGCGGAAGCCCATCGGCGGGAAGTTGTCGTCGAGGCCGACGACGATCTTCGCCGGTACGGCGGCTGCCGCGCCGGATTGCGCGGCCGGGGTGGCGTCGTTGTTGCCACAGCCGCCCAGCAGGGCACCGGCAGTGAGGGAGAGCATCAGCAGCGAGGAGAATTTCTTCATGGTCTTGCCCGAAAGAGTGATCGAGGGCGCACAGAAGCCTTGCACGCCGCGATTCGGCACCCGCGGGCGCCGAAGGCGTGATTTTCGCCGTGATGCGGCGGGGGATCAACCGGCTGAAGCAGGGATGTCGCCCACGGGCTCAGCGGCGGTCGATGTGGAGCGAAGGCCGCTGCCTGTCGCCGGGCCTGCCGCGGCTGTCACGAACGTCCTTGCCGCGGCGGAAATCCGGCTGTGCCCGTGTGCCGCGCTCGCCTTTGCGCGCTTCGAAGGATGGCCGGCGGTTCTCGCCGAAACCGGGTGCGCGGGGACGATCCGGGCGGGCACCGTGGTCGATGCTCGGCTTGGGGGGCGGGCGCAGGCGCGGCGGCTCGCGGCCGCGGTCACCGCGATGGTGCTCGATGCGGTCCCGGCCGGGCTGCCATTGGGGATGCGTCGGCGGCCGTGGATGCCGGGCAGGCGGCGCCCAGTAGCCGGGCACCCAGTCGTGGCGGGCACCGATGCGGTTCCAGTAGCCGCCGATCCAGACATGGCCCGGGCCGGGCGGCGGGCCCCGGTGCTCGATCCGCGGCGCGGGCATGACGATGATGGGCCCGCGACCGTAGTAAGGGCTGCCGTAACCGCCGTAGCCGTAGCTGTAGCCGCTGTAGCCGTAGCTGCGCTCGTGGGGGGCGACGGTACAGCCGGCCAGCAACAGCATCAGCATGGCGGCCAGCGTCGGGGACCATGGGGCTTTCATCGTCGGCGTCCTTCGTCCAGGCTGGAGTGTGCGCAGTATTGACAGGCGGACGGTAGAAGAAATCCCGTGCCCGGCGCAGTCGGCAAGGTAATCAGTTGTAAGGTGTCCGGCCGCCTGGCGGCGTACCGGCTGCCCTGTATCAGAATGGCGCCTGCCGCCGCCGCAAGGCGGCTTTCACCCGAATGAGGAATGTCCGATGAGTCTGGTCCGAAACGTGTCTGTCTGCGTGCTGTCCTCGCTGTCCGTGAGCGCCTGCGGTCTGTTCGGCGGCAAGGCCGCAACCGCCGGGCCGGCGGAGCCGGCGCCTGCGGTCCAGCGCATGGCGGCGGCGACTTCGCAGGAAGAGAGCTGGCGCTGCGGCGACACGGTCGTGACATTGCGCCGCCTGGGCGACGGCGCCAGCCTGAACGCTGGTGGCCGGAGCTGGGCCTTGCGCCAGGAAATCGCCGCGTCGGGGGTGAAGCTGGTGGCGGTGGACGACGAGCGCACGGTGTTCTGGAGCAAGGGCGATGCCGCGATGCTGGAGCTGGCCGGCGTGAGCCAGCCCGAGTGCCGGCTGATCGTCGAGGATCGCCTGTTCCGCGCCGTCGGCAACGAACCCTCCTGGCGCCTGGACGTGACGACCAGGGCCCTGATCCTGCTGACCGACTGGGGCGAGACGCGCGTGGTCGCGCCGGGGCCGCTGGTCGAGGAGGCGGGCGGGGTGCGCCATTACCGCGCCGACACGCTCGATGGCGAACTGTCGGCCACCGTGGTCGATCGCCCGTGCGTGGACAGCATGAGCGGCATGCCGCATCCGGCGGAGGTCGAAGTCGGCTGGCAGGGACAGACTTTGAAAGGATGCGGCGGCGATCCGGCGCAACTGCTGCAGGGCGAGCCCTGGCAGGTGGTGGAGATCGATGGCCGCAGGGTCGCCGATCCGCAGCGGGTGACGCTGGCGTTCGGCGGCGACGGCCGCGTTTTCGGCATCGCTGCCTGCAACCGCTATAGCGGCAGCTACGCGCTGTCGGGCGAAGGCCTGAAGCTGTCGCAACTGGCCGGGACGAAAATGGCCTGCGCGCCGGCGCTGATGGACGAGGAGCAGCGCTTCCATGCGGCGCTTGCCATCGTGGATGGCTTCGGCATCGCCGCCGATGGCAGCCTGGAACTCAAGTCCGCCGAGCGCGCGATCGTGCGCGCCCGGCGGGACTGAAAGCAGCGGCGCAAGCAGCGCCCGCGCGGGCGGTTTCAGCCGCGGTTTGCGCGGGCGGCTTCGACTTCCTCGGGGCGCAGCCGGGCGGCGGTCTTGTCCAGCACGCCGTTGACGAACTTGTGGCCGTCGGTGCCGCCGTAGCCCTTGGCCAGTTCGATCGCTTCGTTGATCACCACGCGATAGGGCGTTTCGATGTTGTGGCGCAGCTCGTGGGTGCCGAGCAGCAGGATGGCGTGCTCGATCGGCGACAGCTCGGCCACCGGGCGCGACAGCAGCGGCTCGAAGCAGGCGCGCAATTCATCGGCGCTGTCGATCGCGCCGCGCAGCAGGCTGACGAAGAGCTCGCGGTCGGTCTTGTCGAGGTTTTCGCTTTCGGCTTCGAGGTGGCGCTGCACGGTCGCTGCGGTGTTGCCCGACAGCAGCCATTGATAGACGCCCTGCAAGGCCAGCTCACGCGCGCGGCGGCGTGCCATCTTGCTCGTCGGATTGGGTGCGGCCGCGCCGTCGGCGGCCGGCTTGGCGTCGTCGATGCCGCTCATCCCACCACCTTCAGCAGCTTGACCATTTCCACCGCGGTGCGGGCGCAATCGGCGCCTTTCTCGCTCATGCGGGCGATGGCCTGGTCGTCGTCCTCGGTCGTCAGCACGCCGTTGGCGATCGGCAGGCCGGTGTCGAGGCCGACGCGGGTGATGCCGGCGCCCATTTCGTTGGAGACCAGCTCGAAGTGGTAGGTCTCGCCGCGGATCACCGCGCCGAGCGCCACCAGTGCGTCGTACTTGCCGCTCTTCGCCATCGTCTGCAGTACCAGCGGGATTTCCAGCGCGCCGGGCACGGTGACGATGCGAATGTCGCTGCGCGCGACGCCGAGCCGGAGCAGTTCGTCGGTGCAGGCCGACAGCAGGCCTTCGCAGATGTCGAGGTTGAAGCGTGCCATGGCGATGCCGACGCGCACGCCGGCGCCGTCGAGGTCGGGGTCGATTTCGTCGATGCCGTCGTAGCGGGCGCCCTGGCGGGCGTTTTCGGATTGGTTGCGTTGCATGCGGAAGTCTCTTGGGGGGGCGGTCAGTTCTTGCCAACGAAGCCGGTGATTTCCAGCCCGAAGCCGGCCATGCTCGGGATCTTGCGCGGGCTGGCGAGCAGCCGCATCTTGCCGACGTTCAGCGCGCGCAGAATCTGGGCGCCGACGCCGAACAGGCGGGCATCCCATTTCGCCGGGCGGTCTTCCGCGCCGTTCAGGCTGGCGAGCAGTTCGCGGCCCGACATCGGCCGGTAGAGCAGCACGATCACGCCGGCATCGGCCGCCGCCAGCGCGGCGAGCGACTCATTGACCGGAAAGCTGTGGTGCCTGCTGCCGGAGTCGATGAAGTCCACCACCGAGATCGGTTCGTGCACCCGCACCAGGGTTTCGCGTTCCGGTGCGATGTCGCCGCGCGACAGGGCGAAATGGACGTCGCCCGAGGTCTTGTCCTCGAAGGCGGACAGCGTGAAGCGGCCGTGGGCGGTATCGACTTCCTTCTCGCAGACTTTTTCGATCAGGTGTTCGGTGGCGGCGCGGTATTCGATCAGGTCGCGGATGGCGCCGATCTTCAGGCCGTGCGTCTTGCCGAACTCGACGAGATCGGGCAGGCGGGCCATGGTGCCGTCGTCCTTCAGGATCTCGCAGATCACCGCGGCAGGCTCCAGTCCGGCGAGCTGGGCGAGGTCGCAGCCGGCCTCGGTGTGGCCGGCGCGGATCAGCACGCCGCCCTTCTGCGCGGTGAGCGGGAAGATGTGGCCCGGCATCACGATGTCTTCGGGCCTGGCGTGGCGGGCGACCGCGACCTGCACGGTGCGCGCGCGGTCGTGGGCCGAAATGCCGGTGGTGACGCCGGTGGCGGCTTCGATCGAGGCGGTGAAGGCGGTGCCGTGCGGCGTGCGGTTGTCGCGCACCATCTGCTCCAGGCCGAGCTGGCGGCAGCGTTCGTCGGTCAGCGTCAGGCACACCAGGCCGCGGCAGTGCGTGACCATGAAATTGATCGCTTCGGGGGTGACGAACTCCGCGGCGAGGACGACGTCGCCCTCGTTTTCGCGATCTTCCTCGTCGACCAGGATGACCATCCGGCCGGCCTTGATGTCGGCGATGATCTCGGTAATCGGCGCAAGTGCGCTCATGCTGTTTCCTTTGTTTTTGCCTTGCCGGCGTCTGGCGCGGCGCATGTGTTCGTTGTTGCTCAGCCCTGGGCGGCGTCTTCGCCGCGCCAGGCGAGCATGCGCTCGACGTAGCGTGCGATCAGGTCGATTTCCAGGTTGACCCGGCTGCCCGCGGCCAGATGCTTCAGGTTGGTCATCGCCACCGTGTGCGGGATCAGGTTGATCGAGAAGTCGCGCCCTTCGACGTGGTTCACCGTCAGGCTGACGCCGTTGACGGTGATCGAGCCCTTCTTGGCAATGTAGCCGGCGATCGCCGCGGGTGCGCGGATCACCAGTTCGTGGCTCTCGCCCAGCGGCTCGAACTTCAGCACCTCGCCGACGCCGTCCACATGCCCGGTGACCAGGTGGCCGCCGAGGCGGTCCGCCAGGCGCAGCGCCTTTTCCAGGTTCACCTCGTTGCCGACCGCATCCAGGCCGACGGTGCAGTTCAGCGTCTCGCGCGAAACGTCGTACTTCAGCCTGGGGCCGTCCATTTCGATCACGGTCAGGCACACGCCGCTGTGCGCGATGCTGTCGCCGACGATGACGTCGGACAGGTCCAGGCCGTCGGTATCGACGGTGAGGCGGATACCGTCCGCGAGCGGCTCGATGTGTTCGATGCGGCCGATGGCCGCGACGATGCCGGAGAACATGAAAGGTCTGACGCGAAAGGGGAAAGGCGGGATTGTAGGGTAAAAACCCCGCCCCTGCCGCTACAGCGCCCGATCCAGCACGGTCGCGAAGGGGGTCGCCTTCATGAAGCCGACCACGCGCAGGCCCTTGCGCTCCTGGCCCCCGGCGTCGAAGAAGATGATGCCCGGCGGGCCGAACAGGCCGAAGCGCTTCAGCAGCGCCTTGTGCTCGTCGCTGTTGGCGGTGACGTCGGCCTTCAGCAGCAGCATCCGGCCCATGCGCTCGGCGACGGCGGCGTCGGTGAAGGTGAAGCGTTCCATCTCCTTGCACGACACGCACCAGTCGGCATAGAAATCGAGCATCACCGGGCGGTCGGCGGCGGCCAGGCGGGCGTCGAGTTCGGCGATGGAATCCACCTTCTCGAAAGGCGGCAGGGTGACTGGCGCCGCCGTTGCGGCGCGCAGCACCGCCAGCGGCTGCAGCGGGTCGCGCGAGCCGGCCAGCGCGCCGATCAGCATCGCCGCGCCGGACAGCAGCAGCAGCACGCCGACGCCTTTCCAGAAGCGCTGCCAGCCCCTGGCGTTGTGCGGCAGCGGGTCGATCGCGTGCAGGAAGATGGCCGAGAACAGCAGCAGCGCCGCCCAGCCCAGCATCATCGCCAGCGGCGGGATCACCGGCGTCAGCATCCACAGCGCCACTGCCAGCAGCATCACGCCGAAAGCCTTCTTGACGCCTTCCATCCACGGCCCGACCTTGGGCAGCAGGCTGCGCGAGGCCACGCCCACCAGCAGCAGCGGCGCGCCCATGCCCAGCGCCATCACGAACAGCGCCCAGCCGCCCAGCGCCGCGTCGCCGGTCTGGGCGATGTAGAGCAGGGCGCCGGCCAGCGGCGCGGCGACGCAGGGGCCGACGATCAGCGCCGACAGTGCGCCCATGATGGTGACGCCACCGAGGTTGCCACCCTTCTTGTGGCTCGCGCTGTCGGCCAGCCGGCTCTGCAGGGCGGTCGGCAACTGCAGTTCGTAGAAGCCGAACATCGACAGCGACAGCAGCACGAACAGCAGCGCGAAGGCCGACAGCACCCAGACGTTCTGCAAGGCCGCCGTCAGCATCGTGCCCGACAGGCCGGCGGCGACGCCCGCCAGCGCGTAGGTCACCGCCATGCCCAGCACGTAGGCCAGCGACAGCACGAAGGCGCGCGCGTGCGAAACCTTGTGGCCCTGGCCGACGATGATGCCGGACAGGATCGGAATCATCGGGAAGGTGCAGGGCGTGAAGGCCAGCAGCAGGCCGAAGCCGAAGAAGCTCAGCAGGACCAGCGGCACGCTGGCGCCCGACAGCAGGCGGGCGATGTCGCCGGTTTCGTCGCCGGAGACGGCGGCACCCGTGGCCGGTTCGCTGGCGGCCGATGCCGCGGTGCTGCCGAAGCCGCCGTTGAGCACATTGCCGAGAAAGCCGCTGCCGCTCTTCTGCGGTGGCGCATCGAGATCGATCGCCGCGAGCTGCGTCGTCGGCGGATAGCAGATGCCGCCGTCCCAGCAGCCCTGGCTGGTGGCGACCAGTTCGAAGCGCGTCATGCCCTCGGGCACCGCCGCCACCGGCAGCAGGATGCGCAGCTCGCCGCGGTGGGTCTCGACATTGCCGAAGAAATCGTCCTTGTGCCATTTGCCGGTCGGCTTCACCGGCGGACCGAATTCGACGCCGGCAGGCTCGGACTCGAAACGGAACTTGTCACCGTACAGGTAGTAGTCCTTCGCCACCTGGAACACGACTTCCACCGTCTGTGCATCCAGCGCCTGGGCGCGCAGGGCGAAGGCCTTCTCGGGTTCGATCGGGTTGGCCTGGGCGTGATTGGGCAACAACAGGCCGGACAGCAACAGGCCGGCAAGCAGCGAAAGCAGGGTCAGCAGGCGGTGCATCGTGTTCTTCTGGGGCGGCGGATGGAAGGTGACCGGGAAAGCAACTGGCGGAGTGGCGGCGGAACGGATTTCAGGTGCCGGGGACGGTTTCGGCTGCGACCCAGTCGAGGTAGCCCGGCAGGCCCAGCACCACAGGGACCGCCACGATCTCGGGAAGTTCGTAGGGATGGTGGGCGCGGATGGCCGCTTCCAGCGCGGCATAGCGTGTGCGCGTGGTCTTGATCAGCAGCGGCACTTCGGCTGCCGTCTCGAGTTCGCTCTGCCAGCGATACACCGAGGTGCAGGGCGCCAGGATATTCACGCAGGCGGCCAGGCGCTGCTCGACCAGCGCCGCGGCGAGCGCACGGGCGCTGTCGCCATCGGGCAGGTTGGTGAGGACGAGGAGGGTGTCGGGGGTTTCGGCCATGGTGGGGTGCTCCGTGTCGCAGTAGGCGATTGTCCCAGAGCCGGTGGCTGTTCGGGCTGTCGGGGATCAAGCGAAAGCCGATTGAAAGGGATGGCATTGCAATATGCGCCGCGTGCCATTCCCGCGTGGCGCGAACAACTCGACAAGATCACGGAGACATTCATGAACCGCTTCATCCGGATGGCCACACTCGCCACACTCGCCTCGGCCGCCGCCTTCCCGTGTGCCGCCCAGTCCAACGTCACTATCTATGGCCTGCTCGACGTCAACCTCGGCTATGAGCGCTCCGGCGATCTCCGCCACAAGGGGGTGGATCATGGCGAGCTCAACGGCACGCGCATCGGCTTTCGCGGCACCGAGAACCTGGGCAACGGCATGAAGGCCCTGTTCGTGCTGGAAAGCGGCTTCGACATCTCGAACGGCGAGCGCGAGCAGGGAGGGCGGCATTTCGGCCGCCAGGCTTTCGTCGGCCTCGAAGGCGGCCTGGGGCGGCTCACGCTCGGCCGCCAGTATTCGCCCGCCTTCGTCGCGATCGATCCCTTCGATGCCACCGGCAGCGCCGACCGCAGCGTCGGCCTGCTGTCGCGCAAGGCAGGTGCGGTGAAACCGGCCTACGAAGTGCGCTTCGACAACATGGTCAAGTACCGCTCGCCCAAGTTCGCCGGCTTCGAACTCGATGCCGGCTACTGGTTCGGCAGGGAGGAAGGCTCGGACTCCAGCGCGCGCAAGCAGGGCGACGGCCACGGCATCGCCCTGCTCTACGCCAACGGCCCGTTCTCCGGCTCGCTGGTCACGCAGACGGTGCAGCAGGACGCCACCGGCGGCAAGGTGCGAACCAACGGCTTCGGGCTGGCGTACGACTTCGGGCCGGTCAAGGCCTATTTTGCCTGGACCCAGGATCGCGAGCGCGGCACGGTCGGTTCGGGCAAGGCGCGCACCTTCGACGTGGGTGCCGAGATCAAGGCCGGTGCCAGCGGCACGGTGGCGCTGAGCTACGCCGACCGCGACGAATCGGACGGCGCCGTGGGGCAGGATGCGCACGGCTGGTCCGCCTACTACATGCACGACCTGTCCAGGCGCACGACGCTGTATGCCGGCTACTCGCGCCTCAGCAACGAAAGCGGTGCCAGCTACGCGATCGGCAACCTCAGGCCGGAAGCGGGCGATTCGCACCGCGTGCTGCTGGCGGGCGTGCGCCACCGCTTCTAGCGCCGCAGCCGCGGCAAGCACGCCGATCCCGAGCCCCGCCATGGTGCGGCAATCCAGCCGCGCCATTGCAGGGGCTCGGCGAGGCGAAAGCGTTCCGAAAGCCATTCGTTCTAGTTTTGGCAGACAACACATACAGAGGAGACAGCCACCATGAATGTGAACGGCATGAAGTATGGCGCGCACCTGCTGCGCTTCGCCGACTTTCCCACCCCGGAGATACTGGGCTCCGATGCCAGCGAGGAAGAGATCCGCGACCTCATCGAGCGTCACGGCGCAGTGTTCGTGAAACCCGTGTTCAAGGGCGGGGTCGGCAAGAAGGGCAAGGCCGGCCTGATCGGCCGTGCCAAGGATCTGAAGACCGCGCTCGCCGAGAAGGAACGCCTGTATTTCGTCGAGCATCGCCACGGCAACCAGGTGTCGAAGTCCAACGGCGTCACTTTCGAGGCCGCGGTGCCGGCCGAGCACGAGATCTACTTCTCGATCACCGATTCGACCGAGTTCCGCGCGCCGACGATGACGCTGACCCACATGGGCGGCATGGACATCGAGGAACTGGACAAGTCGCTGGTCGCGCGCGTCCCCTTCGATCCGCTCACCGGCCTGAAGGCTTTCGTCGTCGCCAACGCGCTCGCCGACATCGGTGCGCCCAAGCAGGTCATCTCGCCGCTGGTGCAGCACCTGCCGCGCCTGTGGGAACTGTTCCACGACTTCGGCATGACGACGCTCGAACTCAACCCGATCCGCATGCGCCCCGACCGCCGCGGCCGGCTCACGCCGGTGGCCTGCGACTTCAAATGCGGCTTCGACCGCGACGACCCGCGCTGGCACCGCCTGAACCTGCCGCTCCATCTGTTCGCCACCGACTACTCGGACTTCGAGCAGGAGATCAACCAGTTGCGCACCCACCAGGGCCAGAGCGACGTGTACGTCATCAACGAGGGCGGCACCATCCTGGCGCCCACCTTCGGCGGCGGTGCCAACTCGCTCGTCACCGAGATGCTCGGCGACGACGCCATCATCTCCTCGGACTTCGGCGGCAACCCGCCCTACGAGAAGATGAAGACGGTGGCCTCGATCTGCTTCAAGCACTGGCTGCGCCAGTCCAACGTGCTCTTCATCATCGGCGGCAAATCCAACAACACCGACATCTTCGAGACCTTCCGGGCGATGTCCGACGCGCTGCGCGAGCACTTCGCCAGCCACGGGCCGACGCCGCTCTACGTCGTTGCCGGGCGCGGCGGCCCCAACCTCGTGCGCGGCCTGGGCGTGCTGCGCGACACCTGCGAAGCGCTCGGCCTGCCCTATCGGCTGTTCGGCTTCGATTCGGCGATGAGCGAAGTCGTTGACTACGCGCGCGAGGCCAACGAATGGATGAAGGCGGGCGGGCGCGACGCCGTCGCCCAGCGGCTGCGCATCGCCCCCGCGGCGACGGCCGCCTGAGCGCGGCAATTCGCGGCACGGACAAGAAAACAGGAGACAGCCATGTATCGGCAAGGTGCAGGTGATTTCAAGTATTACGTCGGCGTCAACTCGCTGGCACAGATCGCAACGCAGCACGACCGCGTCTGCGTGCTCAACATTCTCGGCGGCGAATCGAGCGAAGTGACGCCGGTCGGCCACGCGTGGTCGGGCGGCAACGTCGTGTTCGGCACGTCCCCCGGGCGGCGCGGCCAGGTGCTGGAGACGCCGATCGGCAACATCCCGGTCTACAACAGCGTGCGCGAAGGCCTCGACGACGGCCATCGCTTCAACTGCGGCGTGGTGTATCTGCCGCCCGCGGCCGCGCGCGACGGCGTCGCCGAGCTGATCCGGGTCAATCCCGAACTGAAGAAGATCTTCATCATCACCGAGAAGATCGCGGTGCACGATGCGCGCGAGATCCGCGCCATGGGCCAGCAGCACGGCATCGACATCTTCGGCGCCAACTGCCTCGGCGTGGCCGACGCCTGGAACCAGGTGCGCATCGGCGGCGCGCTCGGCGGCGACAATCCGTCGGACACGCTGCGCCGCGGCTCGATCGCGGTGCTGTCGAACTCGGGCGGCTTCACCACCACCATTGCCCAGTACCTGCGCATGGCCGGCTGGGGCACGACGACGCTGGTCTCCAGCGGCAAGGATGTCTACATCCACTATGCCGCGCCCGAGTTCGCCTTCGCACTCGCCAACGATGCGCGCAGCAAGGCCGCCGTGCTGTATTGCGAACCCGGCGGCTATTACGAGCGCGATGCCATGTTCACGAAGCCGGTGGTGGCCTGCGTCGTCGGCCGCTGGAAGAGCAAGCTCACGCGCGCCGTCGGCCATGCCGGGGCGATGGCCGGCGGCGAGGACGATGCCGCGGCGAAAGAGCGCTGGTTCATGGACAAGTTCGGCGTCGACGGCATCTACACGCCCGAGCAGCCGGTGTTCTCGGCCAAGGGCGCGGTGGTCACCAACATCGCCCACATCCCCGCCGCGCTCACCGCGGTGATGCGCGCCAACGCCACGCTGCCGGATTTCGAGCCGGAAGGCACGATGGAGCTGAAGCCCTGGTTTGGCTCCGACATGGGCCTCAGCCTGCCGCCGCAGCTCGACGTGCCGGTGGTCGAGGCGATGGCGCCCTACGGCAGCCAGATCGCCGCGCTCGCCAAGCAGGTGGGCGCGGTGTTCCCGCGCGCGCCGATGAAGGACACTTCCGCTGCTTCGCAGCTCGACCCGGCGACCCAGGTCGCCAGCCTGCACGGCATGCGCGTGCTCGATGCCGCAGGCCTGCCGCTGGAAGCGAACGTCGCCCTCGCGCTGCTGCACGAGCCCGGCGGCGACAACGACCGCAAGCTCGTCGCCGTTGCCGTCGGTGCTTGCCTGAACTTGCACGGCGATCCCGTGCTCGCCGCTGCCGAGGCGGCGCGTGCCGCTGGCAGCGCGCCCAACGCGGTGCTCGCCGCTGCGCTCACGATCGCCGGTCCGCGCCGCGCCGAAGCGGCCCGCAACATCGCCGCCGCCTTCGTCGAGCGCTTCGCCGCCGCGGGCCTGCGCGACGCGCTCGACGCCGGCTTCGACTGCAGCGCGCTCGCCAATGACGCCGAATTCACCGCACTGTTGCGTGCGCCGTCCGCCGACCCGCGCGCCGAGGCGATGCTCGCCGGGCTGGCCGCGCGCGGCGCGCGGTCGGTGTTCGTGCGCTTCCTGCGGGAGCTAGACGGGCCGGTCAGCGCCGATGCGGTACTCGCCGCGATCACGACGACGCTCGGCTGGGGACCGCTGATGCGCAAGCGCGTGTCGCGCCTGACCGTCGAGTGCCTGCCGTGGTGGATGCAACTGATCGGCACCATGATCGGCGCCTCGGCGCCGGCGGCTGCGCACGAGCCGGGCAGCTTCTGCGGCGTCGGCGAAGCCGAACTGCTCGGCGAAACCTCGCTGACCGAACTCGCCTGCCGCGCGCTGCTCGGGCGCGCGCCGGCGGAGGCCGACCTGTTCGCCCTCCAGACCCTGATCGGCATCATGCTCACCAACGGCCCCGGCACGATCTCCGCCCAGGGCGCCAAGGGCGCGGTGTCGGCCGACGGGCCGGAAATGCCGCAGCGCGTGCAGCTCAACAAGGCGCTCGTTGGTTTTCTGAGCCACACCGGCTACGCCCATGGCGGCAATGGCTTCGAGGGCGTGCAGTTCCTGATCGAGCAGTTCCGCGACACCGGCCTCGACGACCCGGCAGAGGCGCAGGGCATCGACGTCGCGGCGCTGGCGCGGCGCTGCGCCGAAGACTACGCGAACTACAAGGCCGAGCGCCGCGCTGCGGGCAGCGCCGAACTGCGCAAGATCCCCGGCGTCAATCACCCGGTGTTCAAGGACCGGCCGGTCAACCTCGACCCGCGCGAAGTCTTCATCCGCGAGTTGATGGCCGCGCGCGGCGAGGCCAACGTCTTCCACGACTTCTATCATGCGCTGGTGCACGCACTGCACGAGGCCGGGGTGTCGCGCACGGTGTACTGCGTCAATATCGACGCGGTGATCGCCGCGCTGCTGCTGCGCCTGACCTGGCAACCGTGGCGCGCCGGCGAAGTCGGCGAAGCCGCGCTCGAATCGGCTGCGTTCACCCTGTTCCTGTATGCGCGCATGCTCGGCTGCGCCGCCGAGATCGACGACCACTTGAACCGCGGGCGCAACATGGATACGCGCACGCCCGCGTCGAAGTGCCGCTTCGTCAGTTGACCCCGCCGCCGGGAGGCACGCCATGAAGCCGGCAGGGAGAACGGTGCTGTTGCCGAAACCCGGCGCAGTCCCCGCGTCCCTGCGATTCATGGCGTGCCGCATGGCGGCGGTCGACATTCACGCCCATGTGTTTCACCATGACCTGCCCTTCCTGCCCAGGCAGCGCTACACGCCCTGACCTTCCATTGCCGACATGAACGACGTTTCCCCCAACCCCGAGCTTTCCAGGCCCCGCGGCGAGCCCGCGATCCGGACCATCGCCATGCCCGCCGACGCCAATCCCGCCGGCGACATCTTCGGCGGCTGGCTGATGGCGCAGATGGACCTTGCCGCCGGCAACGTCGCCGCGCGCCGCGCGCGCAGCCGCTGTGCCACCGTGTCGGTGGACCGCATCACTTTCCTGCGTCCGGTATTCATCGGCGACGAGGTCAGCCTGCACGCCGAGATCGTGCGCGTCGGCCGCAGCTCGATGACGATCGAGGTCGAAGCCTGGCGGCGTTCGCGCGACGGCGAGGAGCAGGTCAAGGTCACCGACGCGAGCTTCGTTTTCGTTGCCCTCGACCAGGGCGGGCGGCCGCGCCTGATTTCACCCGCGGCCGGCGGCCCGGCGCCGGGCGAACGCGGCTAGGCCCGCGCCGTGGCGGCCCGGGCGATGCTCAGGCCGCGATCAGGCGGCGGAACAGGCCGAAGGTCCATTGCGCCCCCAGCGTCAGCACGACGACGCGCAGCACGTGGCAGACGGTGATCAGCGGCACGCCGAGCTGCAGCACCTTGGCGGTGATGCACATCTCGGCCACGCCGCCCGGCGCGGCGGCGAGCGCGAGCGTCGCCAGCGGAACTTCCGTGGCCGCAGCGAACAGCGCGGCGAGCGCAAGGCAGAGCACGATCGACAGCACTGCCGACAGCGCGGCCACCGCCATGAAGCGCGGCGCGGCGCGGAAGAACTCGCGCGAGAAGCGGCAGCCGAGGGAACAGCCGATCAGCAACTGGCCGCCATTGACCATCCAGGCCGGCAGGGCCGACAACTCGATGCCGGAACTGGTGGCGAGCGCGACACCGAGCAGCGAGCCGAGCACCCAGCCGTTGGCGATGCGCAGCACGCGGAACAGCGCCACCCCGGCCAGGCCGGCGGCGACCAACAGCGGCAGGCGTGCCATGTCCACCTCGCGTATCAGCGGGGTATACAGGTCGGTGCCGTGGACGCCGGAGAAGCTCAGCGCAATCGGTACCACCGATACCACCATCATCACGCGCAGCGCGTGCGCGGCCGCGATGCGGTCGACTGCGCCGCCGAAGCGGTCGGCCAGCGTCGCCATTTCCGAGGCGCCGCCGGGCAGCGAGGCGAAGAAGGCGGTCGGCGTGTCGACGCCGGCAAAGCGCCGCGTGAACATCGCGCAGGCGAACCCGACTGCGAGCGCGGCGAACGCCACCGTCGTCACCAGCACCGCATGCTCGGTGAGTTCGGCGAGGACCGCGGGGCTGAAATAGAGGCCGAGCGCGGTGCCGATGGCCCATTGTCCGGCCTGGCGCCCGCCCGGCAACGGGCGTAGCGGCAGGTCGCCCATGCGCAAGCCGGCGATGGCGAACAGCGGGCCGATCATCCACGGCAGCGGCAGCGTCGCGGTCTGGGCGAGCCAGCCGGCAAGGGTGGCGATGACGAGGGTGGGGACGATGCGGCGCCAGCCGGAGAAGGTCGAAGCGAGCGGGTGGAGTGGCAGGGGCATGGAAAGGAGAGGGGGGATGTGCCTGTGGCGATCGGTCGTGGCGTGTTCAGAGCGGGGAGCGCGTCGCTTCGGCCCACTGGCGCAGGAAGGCCCGCTGCTTGGCCTGATCCTGATAGGCGAGCAGGCCGGGGCCGATCGCGATCGGCCGGAAGGCATGGCTCAGCCTTGCCCGCAGCATTGCCGTCGCGGTGTCGGCGTCGTTGTCGGTACGGATCGAGAACAGCCCGAGGTTCTTCACCAGCAAGGCCTGGCCGTGCACGGACAGCGTGTGGTCCAGCCACAGGCGGGCCGCCGGCGGATTGCGCGCGTCGCGCATGATGAAGGCGACGCGCGACAGCACCAGCGTGTAGTCGCGCGGCCAGATCACGCCCAGCGCGGAATCCTGCTGGGCGCGCTTGCTGGCATAGGAACCGAGCACGTTGTAGGCGATCCTCACCTTGCCGGCGGCAATGCGGTCGAGCATGTCCTCGGTCGACACGTGGCGCTCCAGGCCCAGCGCGCCCATCTGCTCCGCCAGCCTCCAGAAGGCGGTCGGATTCGCCTGCGCGTCCTGCGTATGCAGCAGCAGCCCGAGGCCGGAGCGTTCCGGGTCGTAGCTGGCGATGCGGTGGCGGAAGCGTTCGGGCTGGTCGTCGAGCAGCCGGATCAGGGCGCTGTGGGTGTCGGGCGCTTCATCGGCAGAGAGCGCGCGCCGGTCGTAGACGATGACAGCCGGTTCGTAGGTGGTGCCGAAGGCCTCGCTCTTCCACGAGGCCCAGGCCGGCAGCGCCGCGGTCTGCGCCGAACGGTAGGGCTGGGCGTAGCCGTCGTTGACCAGCTTCAGTTGCAGGTCCATCGCCGAACTCCAGGCGACATCGGCATGCGGCGTGCCGGCGGCCGTCTCGGCGACGATGCGCTGATACAGCTCGGTCGAGTTCATGTCGTGGTATTCGACCCGGATGCCCGGATGGCTGGCCTCGAAATCGTCGATCAGCGGCTGGACGATGCTCTGGTCGGTATTGGCGTAGATGACGACCTTGCCCTCGCGCTGAGCCCGCGAAAGCGGCTCCTGCGCAGGCGTGCTGCCGCACGCCAGGCCGAGCAGGATCGCAAGCGTCCAGCGTATCCGGGGTTTGTCCATTTTTGTGCGCCGGGTCGATTGGCCCTGTTGCCGTTTTGAGTCAATATTCCCACGTCCGGCTTTCTGCTCACTTTCAATCCCATGCGCCTGCTGCTCGTCGAAGACCATACCGAACTGGCCGAATGGGTCCGCAGGACCCTGTGCCAGGCCGGCTACGTGGTCGACGTGCTCGAACGCGGCGACCACGCCGACCTTGCGCTGCGCACGCAGTCCTATGATCTGGTGATTCTCGATCTGTCGCTGCCCGGCATGGATGGGCTGGACGTGCTGCGCCGCCTGCGCGAGCGCCAGCAGGGCCCACCCACCCCCGTGCTGGTGCTGACGGCGCGTGGCGCCACCGAGGACCGCGTGTGCGGCCTCAACCTCGGTGCCGACGACTACCTGGCCAAGCCCTTCGATTTCGCCGAGCTGGAAGCCCGCATCAAGGCGCTGCTGCGTCGCAGCGGCAACCTCGTGCCGATGGTGCGCATCGGCCGGCTGAAGTTCGACACCACGGCCCGGCTGGCATGGGTCGACGGCAGGACGCTGGCGCTGACGCCGCGCGAACTGGCGGTACTGGAGGTCCTGCTGTCGCGCAGCGGCCGCCCGGTGGCGCGCGAGGCCCTGTTCGAGAAGGTGTTCGACTTCGATGCCGATGCCCGCGTCGAGGCCATCGAGATCTACATCTCCCGCCTGCGCAAGAAGCTCGAAGGCTCGGGCGTCGCCATCAGCACCTTGCGCGGACTCGGCTACCTGCTGACCGAGGCGGGCAAGGATTGAGGTCGCACGCCGAGCATCCGGCCCGTGGCAGTCTGCGCCGGCGCATCGCGCTGTGGCTGCTGCCGCCGCTGGCCGTGCTGCTGGGCATCAATGCGCTGCTGTCCTACCGCAGTGCGCTCGAAGGCGTCAACCGCGCTTACGACAGCGCACTCACTGCTTCGATCCGCGCCGTGGCCGAGCGCGTGCATTCGCTCGACGGCGAAATACAGCTCGACATTCCCTATGCCGCGTTCGAGGATGCCGCGCAGGAGCGCATCTACCACGCGGTGATCGACGCTGCCGGCACGGTGCTGACCGGCTACGGCGACCTGCTGCCGCCGCAGGAGTTGCCGGACATCGGCGAAGTCCGTATTTCCGATGCCGCCTATCGCGGCTATGCGGTGCGCCTGGCGGCGATGCGCAAGCGGCTCTACGACCCCGCGGTGCCGGTCGATGACCGGGTGACGATCCTGTTCGCGGAAACCACCGACACCCGCAATGCACTCGCCCGCGACCTGTTCCTGGACAGCATGCGTTTCCAGCTCGCGCTGATCCTGGTGGGCGGTATCGTCATGGTGCTGGCGCTGGATTCGGCCTTCCGTCCGCTGCTCGAACTGCGCGATACCATGCGCCGGCGCGATGCCGAGGATCTGATGCCGGTGGTGGCGGACAAGGTGCCGAGCGAAGTCGCGCCGCTGATCGACGCCATCAACCACCACATGGAACGGCTGTCGGCCATGCTCGTCGCCCGCCGCCGCTTCCTTGCCGATGCCGCGCACCAGATCCGCACCCCGCTCGCCGTTCTCGGCACCCAGACCGAATACGGCCTGCGGCTGTCCGACCCGGAAGAGATGCTGAACACCTTTGCCGGCCTGCACAGGAGCATCCGCAGCGCCCGGCGGCTGGTCAACCAGATGCTGACGATGTCGCGCGCAGAGTCCGACGACGGTTTCATCGGCGAGCGCACGACCGTCGATCTCGATGCGCTGGTGAAGGACGTGGCGATGGACCTGGTGCCGCTGGCCCTGACCAGGGGGATCGATCTCGCCTTCGAAGGGCTGGGCCGCAGCGTTCCGATCGAGGGCAACGGGCCGATGCTGCGCGAAATGGTGGCCAACCTGCTGGACAACGCGATCCGCTACAGCCCGGCCGAGAGCCAGGTCACGCTGGCGCTGGCCGCCTTCGACGGGCAGGCGATGATCAGCGTCTGCGACCAGGGGCCCGGCATTCCCGAGGCCGAGCGCGAGAACGTGTTCCATCGCTTCTATCGCATCCTCGGCCAGGGCAACAGCGAGGGCAGCGGCCTGGGGCTGTCGATCGTGCGCGAAATCTGCGATGCCCACGGCGGCCGCGTGAGCATGAAGGACGGCCCCGGCGGGCGTGGCCTGTGCGTCGAGGTCGAACTCGCCTGCAAGCCGGCGATGTCCACGGACGCCAGGCGATGAGCGGCGGTGGCCCGGCCGGGCATTCCGCCGGCGGGTGCGTTCAGCCGTGGTCGGCGTGGGCTACGTTGCGGGCGATGAGCTCGCGGATGATGTGCAGCTTGCCGTGGAAGAAATGGTCGGCGCCCGGCACCACGATCACCGGCAGCTCCTGCGGCCGCGCCCACTCGAGTACGTTGGCCAGAGCCACGGTTTCGTCGTTCTCGCCGTGGATCAGCAGCGTCGGAATGTTCTTCGGCACCGTCGGCGTCTGGTAGCGGCGGCCGCTGCCGGTGGTGTCGCCGGCGGCGGTGCCGACCAGGATCAGTTGCCGCGGCGGCGCGATGCCGTCGGCGAGGTGGTTGGCGACACGCACCTGCACGTAGCCGCCGAAGGAGAAGCCGCCCAGCGCCAGCGGCAGGCTGCCCCAGCGCGACTGCGCCCAGCTGATCACCGACAGCATGTCATCGGTCTCGCCGATGCCTTCGTCGTGCTTGCCTTCGCTTTGGCCCACGCCGCGGAAGTTCGGCCGGATCGCGGCGAAGCCGAGGTCGCGGTAGCAGCGCGCCAGGGTGTGCGCCACCTTGTTGGTGTTGGCGCCGCCGAACAGCGGGTGTGGGTGGCACACCAGAGCGATGCCGCGCACGGTTTCCGGCGCGTCGATCAGGACTTCGATGTGGCCTTCGGCGCCGCGCAGCAGCGCGGACTCGGTGGGCAGGGAGCGGCTCATGCTTCCTCCGGCAGGCGCAGGCGCTCGACGATGCGGCCATGCACCAGATGGTTGTCGATGATGTCGTCGATGTCTTCCTCGTCCACGAAGGTGTACCAGACATTGTCAGGGTAGACCACCAGCACCGGGCCGTCGTCGCAGCGGCCCAGGCAGCCGGCCTTGTTGATCCGCACGCTGCCCTTGCCGCGCAGGCCGAGCGAGGTGCAGCGGTCCTTGGCGTAGGCCTGCAGTTCGCTGGCGCGATGGTCGTTGCAACAGGTTTCGCCGCCGGCGCGCTGGTTGCAGCAGAAGAAGACGTGGTGCTTGAAATAGCTCATGGTGTCCGGTGGTTTCGCAAAGGGGCGCAGATCGGGGACGGGCCGGCGCGGGAGCGGGCCGGCCAAGCGGAAAGGCAGTGGCGATTATAGGCCCTGGCGCCGTTCGCCTGCCTTTGCGGTCAGATGTTCGCCGCGCCACAGGCCGAGCGCCGACAGGTAGGCCAGCGCCATGAAGGGCCACAGGCTGTCGACCCATTCGGTCAGGCCATGGAAGTTCAGCACGTTGCTCAGCTGGGCGAGCTGCCGGTTGTGGGCCAGGTAAGGGTTGTCGGGCATCAGGTTGACCAGGGCGGTGGCGCCCAGCAGCGCGGTGCCGGCCAGTGCGTGCTGGGCGAGGCGGGGCAGCAGCAAGGCGGCGGCCAGCAGCGCGCTGCCGATCGCCAGTCCCCGCTCGGCGCCCGGCGTCAGCCAGGCCAGCGGTGCGCCGGGCTCGAAGAAGGTGGCGGTGGCCAGGCTCTTGGCACCGATGCCCAGCGCCAGCAGCAGCACGATGGGCAGCGGGTTGCGTGCGCGCATCATGCAGCGCGCGAAGAGGCCGACGGCCAGGATCGAGGCTGCGGTCAGCGCGGTGTCGAAGGCGATGAAGCGCTCGGGGCTGAAGGGCAGCGGCGCGGTGATGTCGAGCAGCCTGCGCAGATTGCCGCTGGAAAACAGCAGGTCGGTGGCGCTGAGCTGGCTCAGCAGCCACAGGCCGAGCAGGACCAGGCCGGCTTCGCCGGTGCGGCCGCCGATGATCCAGGCCGTGCGCCAGCGATGGATGATGCCGCCGGGGCCGAACCAGTCCTGCCCCCAGCGTATCCCCAGCATCGCGCCGAGCAGGCCGCCCAGGGTGTTGGCGCCGACGTCGAGGTTGCTGGCGATGCGGCTGGGCAGCAGGTTCTGCAGGGTTTCCAGGCCCAGGCTCAGCAGCGCCGCCAGCAGGGTGATCCGTGCGACGCCGCGCCAGGGCGATCTGCCCGCCGGCAGCGCGGCGGCGGCGAGGAAGCCGAAGGGCAGGTAGCCGAGGATGTTGAACAGGAAGTCTTCGAGGATGAAGTAGCGCGGCCATGGCGCCCACAGATAGTCGAACAGCGGCAGCCCGCTGTCGCGCCAGCCCGTCAGCGGATACAGGCAGGCGTAGGCCATCAGCGCCGCATAGGCGATGGCGAGGTTGCGGGGCAGCGAGGCGGGGGACGTGTTCCGGTTCATGGCGTAGAGGGACGAGGAGCCTGCACATGCGGTGCCCCGATGTCCGAACCCCCGGGATTCTGCCAGTTCCCCGAGGGCTGCGGTCGATGCACTGCCGTGGTGCGCGATGTGCATTCCAGGTGCGCGGCCGCCGCCGCCAGCCGGCGAATCGGGCGGGCGCGGCCACGGTTTGCGGATGTGCATGGTTCTTGCTGTGAAGCAGGCTGTCGCTCAACCGTGTCCTGCGAGGCTCTCGTGTCCATCCACGTCAAGCTGAACCACATCACCCATTACCGCTACGACCGCCCGGTGGCGCTGTCGCCACAGGTCGTTCGCCTGCGCCCGGCGCCCCACTGCCGCACGCCGATCCACGCCTACTCGCTGAAAGTGGCGCCGGCGGAGCATTTCATCAACTGGCAGCAGGACCCGCAGTCCAATTACCTGGCGCGATTGGTCTTCCCGGAAAAGACCTCCGAGTTCCGCGTCGAGGTCGATCTGGTCGCCGAGATGTCGGTGATCAACCCTTTCGACTTCTTCCTCGAGCCCCACGCCGAGAAGATTCCGTTCAGCTACGAGGACGAGCAGCTCGTCGAGCTCGAGCCCTACCTGGTCAAGGCACCGGCCGACGTGCTGGGACCGAAGTTCCATGGCTATCTGGAGTCGATTCCGCGGGAGCCACTCCCCAGCGTCGATTTCCTGGTCGCGATCAACCAGCGCCTGCAGCAGGACATCCGCTATCTGGTGCGGCTCGAGCCCGGCGTGCAGACGCCGCAACAAACCCTGACGCTGGCGAGCGGCTCCTGCCGCGACTCGGCCTGGCTGCTGGTGCAGTTGCTGCGCCATCTGGGGCTGGCAGCGCGCTTCGTGTCGGGCTACCTGATCCAGCTCACGCCCGACGTGAAATCGCTCGACGGCCCGTCCGGCACCGAAGTCGATTTCACCGACCTGCACGCCTGGTGCGAAGTCTACCTGCCCGGCGCCGGCTGGGTCGGGCTGGACCCGACGTCCGGCCTGTTCGCCGGCGAAGGCCACATTCCGCTCGCCTGCTCGCCCGAACCGTCCTCGGCGGCGCCGATCACCGGCTTCACCGACGAGTGCGAATGCGAGTTCGAGCACCACATGAAGGTCGAGCGGGTGTGGGAAGCGCCGCGCGTCACCAAGCCCTACACCGAGGAACAGTGGGCGGCGATCGAGACGCTCGGCCACCGCATCGATGGCGATCTGGACGCCAACGACGTGCGCCTGACCCAGGGTGGCGAGCCGACCTTCGTGTCGCTCGACGACCGCGACGGCGCGGCCTGGAACGGCGATGCGCTCGACCCCTTCGAGCGCGATCCTCATTCCAGCCACGTCTCCAGGCCCAGCAAGCGCACGCTGGCCGAGAACCTGATGTTCCGCCTCAAGGACCACTACGCGCCGCAGGGCCTGCTGCATTTCGGCCAGGGCAAATGGTATCCGGGCGAGCAACTGCCGCGCTGGTCGCTGAACTGCTACTGGCGCAAGGACGGCGAGCCGCTGTGGCGCGACCCGGAGCTGTTCGCGCGCGAGCTCTCCGGCACCCGGGCGGACGAGGCGGTCGCGCGCGACTTTCTCGCCCGCGTCGCCGAACGCCTCGGCGTCGCCGGCAAGTGGATGATGCCGGCCTACGAGGACGCCTGGTACTACCTGTGGCGCGAGCGCAAGCTGCCGGCCAACGTCGATCCGCACGACTCGCGCGTCGACGACCCGCTTGAGCGCGCCCGCCTGACCAGGATCTTCGACCAGGGCCTGAAGGAAGTCATCGGCCACGTGCTGCCGATCGTGCGCAGCCACACCGGCCCGCGGTGCTGGCAGAGCGGGCCGTGGTTCCTGCGCGCCGAGCGCCTGTACCTGATCCCGGGCGATTCGCCGATCGGCTACCGCCTGCCGCTGGACTCCCAGCCCTGGGCCGGCGAGGGCGACTATCCGTGGGTCCATCAGACGGATCCCAACCAGGCTTTCCCGGCGCTGCCGGCGCACGCGGCACTGCGCCATCAGCTGCGTCCGGCGGGCGTGGCGGTCGGTGCCGACAGCGGCCTCGGCTTCGAGGCGCATTCCGGTGCCTGGACGCCCGGCCGTGCCGAGCATGGCGGCCAGCATGAGGTCGACGGCGAGGCGGCGAGCGCGTCGATGGCGCTGCCCGGTGCCGACACCGCGACGCTGGCCAGCCGCGACGAGCGCTACGACCCGGCGCGCCGGCCCGCTCCCTTCGAGTCCGCCGGCTGGATCACCCGCAGCGCGATATGCGCCGAGCCGCGCGGCGGCCTGCTGTACATCTTCATGCCGCCCACCACGGTGCTGGAGGATTATCTCGAAGTCGTCGCCGCGGTCGAGGCCACCGCCGAGGAATTCGCCTTGCCGGTCGTGCTCGAAGGCTACGAGCCGCCGTCCGACCCGCGCCTGTCGCACTTCCGCATCACCCCAGACCCCGGCGTGGTCGAGGTCAACATCCACCCGGCCGGCTCTTGGGACGAACTGGTCGAGCGCACCACCACGCTGTACGAGGAAGCCCACCAGTCGCGCCTGGCGACCGAGAAGTTCATGCTCGACGGCCGCCACACCGGCACCGGCGGCGGCAACCACTTCGTGCTCGGCGGCGCCACGCCGGGGGATTCGCCCTTCCTGCGCCGGCCCGACCTGCTGCGCAGCCTGGTCAGCTACTGGCACAACCACCCCAGCCTGTCCTACCTGTTTTCCGGCCTGTTCATCGGCCCCACTTCGCAGGCGCCGCGCGTCGACGAGGCGCGCCACGACTCGGTGCATGAGCTGGAAGTCGCCTTCCAGCAGTTCCCCGATCCCGGCGTGCAGGTGCCGCCCTGGCTGATCGACCGCCTGCTGCGCAACCTGCTGATCGATACCACCGGCAACACCCACCGCGCCGAGTTCTGCATCGACAAGCTCTACAGCCCGGACGGCCCCTCCGGCCGCCTCGGCCTGCTGGAACTGCGCGCCTTCGAGATGCCGCCGCATGCGCGCATGAGCCTGGCGCAGCAACTGCTGCTGCGCGCGCTGATCGCCCGCTTCTGGCAGCAGCCCTACGCGCCGGACCGCCTGCGGCGCTGGGGCACCGAGCTGCACGACCGCTTCCTGCTGCCGCACTGGGTGGCGGAGGACTTCCGCGACGTCATCGACGAGTTGCGCGAGTTTGGCTACCCGATGGAGTTCGGCTGGTTCGCGCCGCATTTCGAGTTCCGCTTCCCGAAATACGGCGAGTTCGCCGCGCGCGGCGTGCAGGTCGAATTGCGCATGGCGCTCGAACCCTGGAACGTGATGGGCGAGGAAGGCTCGGCCGGCGGTACGGTGCGCTACGTCGATTCCTCGGTGGAGCGCCTGCAGGTCAAGGTCAGCGGTCTCAACGACGACCGCCACGTGCTCACCTGCAACGGCCGCGCGATACCGCTGCAGCCCACCGGCATCGTCGGCGAGTTCGTCGCCGGCGTGCGCTACCGCGCCTGGCAGCCGCCGTCCTGCCTGCATCCGACCATCGGCGTGCATGCGCCGCTGGCGTTCGACCTGGTCGATGGCTGGATGCAGCGTTCGATGGGCGGCTGCATGTATCACGTCGCCCATCCGGGCGGGCGCAACTACGAGGTCTACCCGGTCAATCCCTACGAGGCCGAAGGCCGGCGCCTGGCGCGTTTCACCACCACCAGCCACACGCCTGGCCGCATCGTGCCTGCGTCGGCGCTGCGCAACGCCGACTTCCCTTTCACACTCGACCTGCGCCGCCAGGCCTGAGGACGCCATGCAGCTTCAGCCGCAGAGCCCGCCCGAACTGCTCGCCCATTACGCTGCGCGGCCGGACCGCTACGACGAACTGTGCCAGCGCATCGGCAGCGTGGTGGTGCTGCGGCCGCACTGGCGCGATTTCTTCCACCGGCTGGCGGCGATGCCGCCGGCCGAGACCGAAGCGCGGCGGACGGCGCTGCGCCGCCTGGTGCACGAGAACGGCATCACCTACAACGTGTATGCCGACCCGCGCGGCTTCGAGCGGCCGTGGGAGCTCGACCTGCTGCCCTACATCCTGCCGGCGGCGGAATGGGCGCAGATCGAGGCCGCGGTCATCCAGCGCGCCACGTTGTTCAACCTGATCCTCGCCGACCTCTACGGCGAGCAGAGCCTGCTGCAGCAAGGGCTGATCCCGCCCGCGCTGATCTACGGCCACAGCGGCTTCCTGCGGCCGCTGGTGGGCGCCAAGCAGCCGCGCGACCTGTTCCTGCACCTGTATGCGGTGGATCTGGCGCGCTCGCCCGACGGCCGCTGGTGGGTGGTGGCCGACCGCACCCAGGCGCCATCGGGCGCCGGCTATGCGCTGGAGAACCGCGGCGTGGTGGCGCGCGCCTTGCCGGAGCTTTATCGCGCGGCCGGCGCGCAGCCGCTGGCGCCCTTCTTCGAGGACTTCCGCGACAGCCTCGCCGCGCTGGCACCCCAGGGGGCGGGAGAAGACGAGGCGCCGCTGATCGTGGTGCTGACGCCCGGACCGTACAACGAGACTTACTTCGAGCACGCCTTCCTCTCCCGCGAGATGGGTTTTCCGCTGGTCGAAGGCCAGGACCTGACGGTGCGCGACGAACAGGTCTTCCTGCGCACGCTGGACGGCCTGCGCCGGGTGCATGTGATCCTGCGCCGGGTGGACGACATCTGGTGCGACCCGCTGGAACTGCGCGACGACTCGGCGCTCGGCGTGGCCGGGCTGGTGGCGACGGTGCGTGCCGGCGGCGTGACGGTGGCGAACGCGCTCGGCAGCGGCATCCTGGAAACCGGCGCGCTGCTCGGTTATCTGCCGCGGCTGGCCGAGCACCTGCTCGGGCAGAAGCTGAAGATGCCGTCGGTGGCGACCTGGTGGTGCGGCGAGGCCGCGGCCTGTGCCCATGCGCTGTCGCGACTGGACGAACTGGTGGTCAAGCCGGCCTACCCGGCGATGCACGGCGGGCCGGTGTTCTGCCGCGACCTGCCGCCGGCGGAGCTGGCGGCGCTGGCCGGGCACATCGCCGAGCGGCCTTTCGACTTCGTCGCGCAGGAAATGGTGAATATCTCGCAGGCGCCGGTGCTGGCCGACGAGAAGGAGGCGGCCGGGGAGGCGGCTGGAGAGGCCGCCGGCGGGCTGGTGGCGCGCAACATCGGCCTGCGGGTGTTCGTCGCCGCCTCGGCCGACGGCTTCCGCGTGATGCCGGGCGGCCTGGTGCGCGTCGCCCCTGAAACCGACATGCGCGTGGTGTCGATGCAGCACGGCGGCGGCAGCAAGGATGCCTGGGTGCTGGGCGGCGCCGCATCGACGGTGCGCCGGCCGGTGTCCGCCATGCCAGTCATCCCCGGCCAGCTCGCGCCGCGCGAGCTCGACATGCCGCTGCCCGGCCTGGCGAGCCGGGTCGCCGAGAACTTCTTCTGGCTCGGCCGCTACAGCGAGCGAGCCGACGGTTCGGCACGCCTGGGGCGGGAAACCCTGAGGCGGCTCGGCGGCCTGGTGGAGTTCGATCGCCCCGTGGCGAAGGCGCGCGACGATGACGCCGGGCCATGGGCGACGCCGACGCTGGTCGCGCTGGCCAGCCTGTGCGAGCGCTGCGGCCTGCGGCTGTCCGCCGGCGAAGAGGGGGCCCAGGAAGGGGCCGCCCGGGAGAGGGCCGCCAGGGGAGAGGCGGCGGCGCAGGATGGCGCTGTGCCGCCGCCCGAAGATGGCCCTCTTGCTGCGGAGTGCGGCATCGAGCGGCTGGCGGGCGCATTGTTCGACGAGCGCCAGAGCGGCAGCGTGGTGACCAGCCTGCGTGGCGTGCTGCGTTTGGCGGCCCAGTTGCGCGACCGGCTGTCGCCGGACAGCTGGCGCATCTACAAGCGCCTGGCCGAATTCGCCACGCCTGCGCCGGCCGCGCCAGGCCTGGGCGAAGCGATGCATCGCCTGGACGAGTCGCTGCTGTCGCTGGTGACGCTGTCGGGCTTCGTCATCGAGAGCATGCCGCGCGATGCCGGCTGGCGCTTCCTGTCCATCGGCCGCCGCATCGAGCGTCTGCAGTTCCTGACTTCGGCGCTGGCAGCGCTGCTGACGGTGCCGGAGCAGGGCGCGCTGGAGGCGCTGCTGGCCGTCACCGACGGCGAGATCCGCTATCGCAGCCGCAACGCGCGCGGACTTGCGCCACGGCCGGTCGCCGAACTGGTGATGTTCGACCCCGACAATCCGCGCGCGCTGCGCTACCAGATCGAGTCGCTGATCGAGCACGTCGCCCGCCTGCCGGACGGCAGCTTGCTCGGCGAGCCCTTGCAGGCGCTGCTGGCCGAACTGGATGCCGAGCGCGACAGCGACTGCTTCGACTGGCTGGCGCTCGATCCCCGCAAGCCAGTCGTGGCGGAGGCGCGGGAAACCATTGCTCTGCTGCTGCGGCGCATCTGGGACGTCGGCAATGCGCTGGCCGACGGCATTTCCCACCGCTATTTCACCCATCTGGATGCGCGCAGCCATGCAACCGCCTCGCGCTGAAAAGCCTTCCGCTTCCGCGCCGGCCGCTGCCGGGCCGTCGGAGCAGTGCTACGAGATCACCCACGACACCACCTACCGTTACGCCAGCCCGGTGCTGCTGTCGCAGCAGATCGCCCATCTGAGCCCGCGTGCGATGCCGCGCCAGCGCCTGTTCGCGCATCGCCTGGCGATTTCGCCCGAGCCGTCCACGCGCAGCGAGCGCCTGGACTTCTTCGGCAACCCGACGACGCGCTTCGGCCTGTATGTGCCGCACGAACGGCTGAGCGTGCAGGCGGTGAGCGTCGTCGGCGTGCAGACGCAGGACTGGCCCGAGCCGGCGCAGAGCCTGCCGTGGGAAGCCGCGCGCGACCATCTGCGCGATGCGCTGTCGGGCCACGCGCCCTTGCAGGTCGATGCGCGCGACGCCGGCCAGTACCGCTTCGCCTCGCCCTTCGTGCAGCTCGGCGAGGAAACCGCGACCTATGCTGCCTATGCCGCGCGCTGCTTCACGCCCGGCCGGCCGCTGCTGGAAGCGGCGCAGGCGCTGTCCTCGCTGATCCATGCCGAATTCCGCTTCGATCCGGCGGCCACCAGCGTCGCCACGCCGGTGGCCGAGGTCTTCGCCGAACGCCACGGCGTGTGCCAGGACTTTTCCCATCTGATGATCGCCTGCTTGCGCGCGCTGGGGCTGGCGGCGCGCTACCTGTCCGGCTACCTGCTCACCGAGCCGCCGCCGGGGCAGTCGCGGCTGATCGGCGCCGACGCTTCGCACGCCTGGGTCGCGGTGTGGTGCCCGGGCATCGGCTGGGTGGAGTTCGATCCCACCAACGCCGTGCAGCCGGCACAGGGCCACGTCACGCTGGCCTGGGGGCGCGACTACGGCGACGTCTGCCCGCTGCGCGGCGTGATCCTGGGCGGTGCCAGCCATGCCGTGGACGTCGCGGTGACGGTGATGCCGGTTCCGCTCCCGGCATCCGGCGAACGCCATGCACCAGCATGATGCATCGCATGCCAGGCTGGTGCGCACCAGTCGGAGGCGTGCCGGCCGATTGCGCCGATGTGCGGTATTCCGCGCGCGTCAGGACGCTTGGCACGCTTTCTGCTGTGGTAGCGCGCAAGGGAGCCCGACAATGATCGCAGACATCAAGATGACCGTAGCGAAACCCTATGACGAAATGCATGCCGCCGACGGCTCGGTGCGCGCGCATTATCGCAGCTATGCCGACTGGCTCGAACGGATGCCGCGCGAACGCATCGAGCGCAAGCGCGGCGAAGCCGACGTCGCCTTCCATCGCGTCGGCATCACCTTCAACGTCTATGGCGCCGACGGTGGCAAGGAGCGGCTGATTCCGTTCGACCTGCTGCCGCGCATCATTCCGGGCGACGAATGGACGGCACTCGAAGCCGGCCTGCGCCAGCGGGTGAGGGCGCTCAACGCCTTCCTGAGCGACGTCTATCACGATCAGGAAATCCTCCGCGCCGGCCGCATGCCGTCCGAACTGGTGCTGAACAACGCCCAGTTCCGCACCGAGATGAAGGGTGTGGACGTGCCTGGCGGGCTGTACGCGATGATCGCCGGCATCGACCTGGTGCGCGCGGCGGGCGCCGACGGCAAGGGCGAGTACTACGTGCTGGAGGACAACCTGCGCGTGCCCTCGGGCGTCAGCTACCTGATCGAAAACCGCAAGATGATGATGCGGCTGTTCCCCGACCTGTTCTCGCGCTACCGCGTGCAGCCGGTGGAGCACTATCCCGATCTGCTGCTGGAGACGCTGCGCGCGGTCGCGCCCGAGGGCGTGCTCGACCCCACCGCGGTGCTGCTGACGCCGGGCGCCTACAACAGCGCCTACTTCGAACACAGCTTCCTCGCCCAGCAGATGGGGGTCGAACTGGTCGAAGGCCAGGACCTGTTCGTCAAGGACGACACGGTGTATATGCGCACCACCCAGGGGCCGCGCCGGGTGGACGTGATCTACCGCCGGATCGACGACGATTTCCTCGATCCGCAGGTGTTCCGCGCCGACTCCATGCTCGGCGTGCCCGGCCTGATGTCGGCCTACCGCGCCGGCCGGGTGACGCTGGCCAATGCGGTCGGCACCGGCGTCGCCGACGACAAGTCGATCTACCCCTACGTGCCGGAGATGGTGCGCTTCTACCTGGGCGAGGAACCCATCCTCAACAACGTGCCCACCTACATGCTGCGTAGCGAGGAGGACCTCGCCTACACGCTCGCCCATCTGCCCGAGCTGGTGGTGAAGGAAGTCCATGGCGCCGGCGGCTACGGCATGCTGGTCGGGCCGGCGGCGACCAAGGCCGAGATCGAGCATTTCCGCCAGCTCATCATCGCCGCGCCGGAGAAATACATCGCCCAGCCGACGCTGTCGCTGTCGACCTGTCCGACTTTCGTCGAAGCCGGCATCGCGCCGCGCCACATCGACCTGCGCCCCTTCGTGCTGTCGGGCGGCAAGGAGATCCGCATGGTGCCCGGCGGCCTGACGCGGGTGGCGATGCAGGCCGGCTCGCTGGTGGTGAATTCCTCGCAGGGCGGCGGCACCAAGGATACCTGGGTGGTCGGCTGAGGCCGCTCACCTGCCTTCAGCCGCTTGTCCCCGTCCGTACCCCATATCCGATGAAACCGGGAGAACGATCATGCTGAGCCGTACCGCCGATCACCTCTACTGGATGGCGCGCTATACCGAACGTGCGGAGAACACCGTGCGCATGCTCGACGTTTCTTACCGGATGTCGCTGCTGCCGCGCAACAACGGCAGCAGCGACGACGGCTGGGGCGCGATCCTCGCCATCAGCGAACTGACCGACGCCTACGCCCGCAGCGGACGGCCGCTGACGGCGCGCGACGTCATCGAGTTCGTCGTGCTCGACCGCGACAACCTGTCGAGCGTGTGGAACTGCCTGCGCGCGGCGCGCGAGAATGCGCACGCGGTGCGCGGCACGCTGACCGCGGAAATGTGGGAAACCACCAACGCCACCTGGCTCGAAATCCGCGACATGACCCCGGAAAAGCTGCAGGTGACCGACCTCGGCGAGTTCTTCGAGTGGGTCAAGTTCCGCTCCCACCTGCTGCGCGGCGTCACCTTCGGCACCATGCTGCACGACGATGCCTTCCAGTTCGTGCGCCTGGGCACCTTCCTCGAACGCGCCGACAACACCGCGCGCCTGCTCGACGTGAAGTACCACAACCTGTTGCCGCAGACCGAGAGTCCGACCGGCACCACCGACTACTACCAGTGGGGCGCGCTGCTGCGCTCGGTGTCGGCCTTCGAGACCTACCGCCACGTCTACCGCGACGTCATCACCCCCTACAAGGTCGCCGAATTGCTGATCCTCAACCACGCCATGCCGCGTTCGCTGCATGCCTGCGTCGACGAGGTCAACGACATCCTCGGCGAGATCGCCAACCTGCACTCGGCCGAAGCCGCGCGCCAGGCCGGCGAGCTCCATGCCACGCTGCACTACGGCCGCATGGACGACATCTTCGACACCGGCCTGCATCCCTGGCTCGAGCGCTTCCTGGAGCGCATCAACCGGCTGGGCGACCGCATCGGCGACAACTTTCTCGTTCCGGTCGCCGCCTGAACGCTTCCTGGCGGCGCCCCCGGTTTGCTCGTGGGCCGGCGGCGCCGAACAATGACCCGACAGGACTGCCCGCATGACCTATTGCGTTGCGATGTGCCTCGACGAAGGACTCGTCTGTCTGTCCGATTCCCGCACCAACGCGGGCGTCGACCATATCAACACCTTCCGCAAGATGACCGTCTTCGAGCGTGCCGGCGACCGGGTGCTGGTGCTGATGAGCGCCGGCAACCTCGCCATCACCCAGGCGGTCATCAACATCCTGCGCGAGCACGCGGCGGTGCAGGACCGGCAGAGCCTGTGGAGCGCGCCGACCATGTTCGAATGCGCGCGCCTGGTGGGCGACACCATTCGCCGCGTGCATCAGCGCGATGCCGAGGCCTTGCAGCAGTTCGGCGTCGAATTCAACGCCTCCTTCATCCTCTGCGGCCAGATCGCCGACGAGCCGCCGCGGCTGTTCAGCATCTATGCCGCAGGCAACTTCATCGAGGCTTCCAGCGACACGCCCTACTTCCAGATCGGCGAATCCAAGTACGGCAAGCCGATCGTCGACCGGGTGGTCAATTGCCGCACCTCGCTCGACGAGGCGGCCAAGTGCGCGCTGATCTCGATGGACTCGACGATCCGCTCGAACCTGTCCGTCGGCCTGCCGCTGGACCTGCTGATCTACAGGCGCGACAGCCTGAAGGTGACGCGCCATGTCAGCATCGACGGCGACAACCCCTATTTCGACATGATCCACAACCAGTGGGGCGCCAATCTGCGCCGGGTGTTCGCCGAACTGCCCGATCCCGACTGGGCGACCTGGCCGCAGGAAGCCGTGCCGCGTCCGCGTGTGCGGGACATGGGCGAGACGGCCGTATGCGAAGCCGCCGGCAAGAAGGGATGACGCAGGATGGATGCAGTGGGACGAAAAAAGAAAAGGGCTGCGTGTGATCGCAGCCCTTTCCCGGGATGAGCATGGCGGAGTGGACGGGGCTCGAACCCGCGACCCCCGGCGTGACAGGCCGGTATTCTAACCAACTGAACTACCACTCCTGAATCGAGGCCCGCTCGAGCCCCGACCTTGAAACCGAAAGGGCCGGCAGAACGCCTGAGCCCATCTGTAACTGTTTGATCTGGCGGAGCTTCATGAAGCTCCGCGACATCAGTGCGGCGCATTATCCACGAATGCCCGAGGGCTGGCAACACTTGGCGGCAAGGCTTCCAGCTCATGCCGATCCGCGTTCGAAAGCATGGAAACTGTCCGATCAGCCCCGCTCACCGACCGGACATCCTTTGGTTATTGAATACAAGCTGGTATCAGGCGGCGAAGCGCTGGCAGCCGTCCCGCACCGTGCGCCCGAGCCGGGCCAGTTTCGTTTCCTTGGCGCGTGGCGTGCGGCTACCGGTTCGGAACTGGCCTCGGCGCCTGTGCCTGAAGAGGACTGCCGCCGGGGGCTGCGCCCGTGGCATTCAGCGGATCTGGAAATCGGATTCGTGCTTTGGCCTATTCATGTAGTAAGCTACATTTAAGCCAAGGATGAATTCCATGTTCGAACTCAAGGATCTGCCCAGCTACGACACCCTCGCGGCCTTCGGGGAAGCCTATGGCAACCCTGACGTCGATGGCCTGCACACCTGGCTGCTCTGGGCCTCTGCCACCAAGGAGATGTTGTCTGCCTTCGAGAGCAACCTCGCCCGCAATGGCGGCCTGTCGCAGTCGCAGTTCTTCGTGCTGATCCTGCTCAAGCGCAACCCCGCGGGCCTGAGCGTGGGCGCGCTGGCGCAGGGTGTGGGCGTCACTTCGCAGACCATGACGCGCATCATCGACCGCATGGAGGGCGAACGCTTGTGCCAGCGCGAACCCGATCCGCGCGACCGCCGCGCCTGGCTGCTGCGGTTGGCGGAGCGGGGCGATGCGCTGCTGGGCAAGGCCTTGCCCGCGCATTACGCGTGGGTGGCGAACCTGATGCGCCATTTCAGCGCGGAGGAGCGGCAACTGCTGAAGCATCTCATGGGCAGGCTGCATCAGGCAGGCGTGACGCAGTAGTTCCAGGACATCCGGACAGCTGGATAGGAAGCTTTCAAGACACAGGACACATCATTGCGGTAAATATGTAGTTGGCTGTATTTCAGTGTTCGAATGAGTGCCGCACCGAATACCTGTCGCCAACACGTACATGCCATCAGCAGAAATGCGCGGAACCGCGACGCCCCGGCCGTTCTTTGTGCCTTCACCAAGGAGATCAAGCATGACCGCAACTCATTCCACCGAATCCCCGGCGCCCGTCGGCAGGTCCGGGCTTGCCCGCAGTGCCTTCGTGTTCATCGAGTTCCAGAACGAATGGCTGGACGCAACCGGGCCGCTCAAGCGCATGATGCAGGACCGGGCCCTGTTCGACGCCGCCGTGGCAAATGCCGCAAGAATCATCGCGCGTGCCAGGGCCTTGAATGCCAACATCGTGCATGCGGGCCTGATGCTGACCGAAGACCCCGGCTACCTGGTTTTCGGCAAGGGCGATGGCAAGTCGGGCCTCAAGGGGGCCATACCTGCTGCCGGTACCTGGCGCGACGCCGAGCGCGTGCGCTTTCCGGAGCCTTTCGCACCCCGGCGTGGAGAGTTCGTCGTCGCGGGCCGTTCGGGGGCCAGCGTCATCACCAACTCCAACCTGGATCCCTACCTGCGCAACAACGGCATCGACCATCTGTACCTGCTCGGCTTCGCCCTGCATGTCTGTGTCGAATCGACGCTGCGCCACGCACACGATCTCGGCTATGAAGTCACCGTGATCAGCGATGCCGCCCCCGCATTCACTGCGCAGCAGCAGGCGCACGTCATCGGGCAGGTCGTGCATCACTTTGGCCGCAGCATGACGACGGAAGAATTGCTCGAAACCCTGGACCATGTTTGAACCTGGTTTCTACGTGACGGCCGAACTGCGGCCCATGCTGGTGCTGGCGCTTGTCGTGAGGCGCTATACTGGCGGGCGGAGATGGCATTCCTCCATTAACCGCCGCAGCGTGCGGCTGATGATGCCTACGATTGGCCGGGCAGGCCGCGTAGGTATGCGCTGCCTGTCCTCGATGACAAAAGAATGATGAGGACGATTCAGCAATGTGGAAACCCATCATCGCCATTGCCGTGGGCTCGGTGCTCGGCGGCCTCCTGCGCTGGGGCCTGGGTCTCAAGCTCAACAGCCTGTTTCCCGCCATGCCGCCCGGCACGCTGGCGGCCAATCTGATCGCGGGCTACCTGGTCGGCCTGGCCGTGGCCTTTTTCGCCCAGATGCCCAGCCTGTCGCCCGAATGGCGCCTGCTGGTCATCACCGGTTTCTGCGGTGGGCTGTCCACCTTCTCGACCTTCTCGGCCGAGATCGTTCATCTGTTGCAGCGGGGCCTGTACGCAGGGGCGATGGGCGCGGTCGCCATTCATGTCGCGGGGTCGGTGGTGATGACGCTCCTGGGCATCGCTACGGTGGCGTGGCTGCGGTCTTCGTGATGCGGCGTCATCCATTCGTGGAAGGTGTGCCGGCGGCGTCGGGCATTTGCCGCCTCGCCGCCAGCGCAAGTGCCACCACTGCGAGCACGAGCGGCACGAAGGACACCCACAGCACCGTGTTCCAGCCATAGGCCGGCAGCAGTCCGCCCGACGAGAACGAACCCAGCGCCATCAGGCCGAACACGATGAAGTCGTTGAACGACTGCACCCGCGTCTTCTCTTCTGGCCGGTGGCTCTCCAGCACCACCGCGTTCGCGCCGGCCAGTGCCTGCGCGATGGCAAGCCGCCAGATGTTGCCGCGCTGGGTTTTCTCAGGCAGCAGGTCGGGGGTGACGTCCATGGTGGCCGTGTGTTCGTCGGTCAGTGTTTCTGGGTCGTGCCGTGATGGGCCGCCTACGTGCCTTCCCGGCTGCCTTGCGGGCCGTCGAGTGCCAGCACGGCGAATCGCGCCAGCAGGCTGGCTGCTTCGGGTGTCGGATGGGCGGTGGCGCCGGATGCCGGGGTGAGCCGGTCGAGATAGCCTTGCATCGCGGCAGCGGAAAACTCGGGGTGGAATTGTACGCCCCAGGCGCATTTGCCGATGCGAAACGCCTGATGCGGCTCATGCGCATTGCGTGCCAGCCGGGTGGCGCCGGGCGGCAGCTCCAGCGCCGATTGCCGATGCACGAACTGGGCAGGGAAACTTTCGGGCAAGGCCGCGAACAAGGGGTCCTGCCGGGCGGCAGGTGTCAACTCCACGGCGTGGGTGCCGATCTCCAATCCCGCCGGATGGTCGCCGACCCGTCCGCCCAGCGCATGGGCGAGCAGCTGGTGGCCGTAGCAGATGCCGAGCACCGGCACCTCCGCATCCACGCAGCGCTTGAGCCATTGCCCCAGCCGCTCGCTCCAGGCGGCGCGCTCGCTCACCATCGCGTGCGAGCCGGTGACGACCACGCCCGCGATGTCCACCGGATTCGGCAGGGCCGGGCTGGTGCGTGCATCCAGGCAACGGTGCGGGGTGGATGGCCCCAATCCGGCGGCAATCCAGTCGCTGAAATCGCCTGCCGAATCTCGGGAATGGCGGATTTCGGGATGAGGTTCGCCGGTGACGGCGATGAGGATGGGCTTCTGCATGGAGCGTGGTTGTATTGGAGAAGGAATGGAATGCCTGCAAGTTTAGCGATCCGGCGGGCAGGCGGCGCTCCTCGGCGTTTGCTGGACGCATGCCAGTCTTCGTTGGCCGGCATCAGAAGTTCCAGACGAAGCTCTGGCCATTCCCGGTGAACATCACCGACCTCCGGGAGGCTTTGCAGGCCCAGTGCTGGATCGTCCGATCGAGGGATGGGCCGGGCTCGAAGAGGCTGTCCGGGTCGAATGCCACGGCGCAGCGCTCCGTCGGGGCACGCGCCGACTCGTAGCTCAGCCACTGTACCTCGCGTTCCCGGGCAGCGACGGCCACGGCGTGGGTAGCGCTGTAGTCGCCGCCATGTGTCCATGCGGCGCGCGCCTGCACCCAGGGCCTGGACATCAGGTCGATGGACAGTCCCTTGATGCTGGCCCGGAAGAAGCTGTGCTCGGTGAGCAACACTTCGTCCTGCAGGCCCGCGCTGTCGATGATGAACCGGTGCCGCCAATATGCGACCCCGGCGCATGCGCCGTAGATGTTCTCGGCGCCGTACCACTGGCCTTTCGACCTGGGGGCGCGGAAGCGGCTCGCGTGGGTGGGGTTGTAGCGGAACGGGGTGATCAACAGGTAATGCTTGGGGCGGGCCGTATGCGGTAGTGCCGGCTTGCTGCCTTCCAGTAGCGATTCCAGCAGGCCCTGTTCTTCCGGTGTATCCACCAGGCGCATCGTGGAAACCACATGTTGCGCTTCGACGCCGCGCCACGCATCCATGCTGTGCACGGAAATCGAGCCATCGAACCAGCTCGAGTCCCAGGCCGTCACGAGGGTGCCCGCATGCCGTCGAGGTAGTTCAGCGTGGCGACCAGCCCTTCGGCCTTCTGGACAAGCTTGCGGGGCTCTCCGCCGAGCGCATCATTGGGGCTGTTCATCCATGCGAGGCGCTTCCGGTCGTCCGTGCCCACCAGCGCATCCAGCGACCGGTAGACGCGCACCAGAAGCAGCGCCAACTCGCCTTCTTTCGATTCAGGATCGATGCGCTTGTCGCCTTTCAGGATGCGCGAGACGGTAGGCTCGCTGACGCCGATGGTACGTGCGATCGCCGCACCTGAAAGCCCCAGCAGATGGCCCGCTCTGGCCGTGGCCTTCGCCAGCACTTCACCGGGGTTGGCTTTGCTTGCTGCACCTTGCTTCATGGCGCTCCCCTGATGGGTGGAATTGTTTCCACGGAAATATTATCGATCGGGTGTCGAATATTTTCACGTAAAAACTGTGGCCAGTGTGCTTTGCGCGAGGAGTTTGCAGTGTTCAGAAACGAAAAAAGGAGCCGAAGCTCCTTTTTCCCTGCAGTCCACCGATCTCGTGCGTGGCTGCGCCGTTCTGGAGCGGGAAACGAGTCTCGAACTCGCGACCTCAACCTTGGCAAGGTTGCGCTCTACCAACTGAGCTATTCCCGCGTAAAACCTTGGCTGGCCAGGTACTGCAACCTGGTGCCCATGGGCAGGATCGAACTGCCGACCTCTCCCTTACCAAGGGAGTGCTCTACCACTGAGCCACATGGGCAGTTCCTGCCTGCTCCCGGACCGTTCAGGGCCGGGATTGAAAAAGCCGACCCTTTCGAATCGGCCTTTCATGCTGTCTGGTGGGGGCACAAGGACTCGAACCTTGGACCAATTGATTAAGAGTCAACTGCTCTACCAACTGAGCTATACCCCCGGTGCCTTGCGGCGGATCGGCGTTTCCGTCGATCAAGAGCCGCGAATTATAGAGAGGCTCGCCGTCCGGCGCAATATCCGCGCAGATATTTTTTACTCAGGCCAGGATGCGGCCCGCGCGCCGCCGCGTGCCGAGGCCTGCGATGCCGCCGAGCCCCTGCGCGCCGTGCGCATGGCAGATGGCGCAGGCGAGCGCGTCGGCGGCGTCGGGGCTGGGGCAGGCATCGAGCGCCAGCAGGCGCTGCACCATGTGCTGTACCTGCTCCTTGGCCGCCTTGCCGTAGCCGACCACCGACTGTTTGACCTGCAGCGCGGTGTATTCGGCCACCGGCAGTTCGCAGGAGACCGCGCCGCAGATCACCGCGCCGCGCGCCTGGCCCAGCAGCAGCGTGGACTGCGGGTTGACGTTGACGAAGACCTTCTCGACCGCGACGACGTCGGGCTGATAGGTGGCGATGACTTCGCGCACGCCGTCGAGCAGGGTCTTGAGGCGGCCGGGCAGTTCGCCGTCCTTGGTCCTGATGCAGCCGCTGGCGACGTAGCGCAGCTGGCTGCCGAGCTGGTCCACCAGGCCGAAGCCGGTGATGCGCAGTCCGGGGTCCAGCCCCAGGATGCGGGTGGCGACGCTGCGCGAGGCGGAAATGCCGCTCAAACCTGCACGGCGGTGCCGCTGACGCACACCATCAGCATGCCGTTGTCCGCGCCCAGCACTTCGTAGTCGACGTCGATGCCGATGACCGCGTTGGCGCCGAGCTTCTTCGCTTCGGCCTGCATCTCGTCCATCGCGATGCGGCGGGCGTCGGACAGCGTGCGCTCGTAGGCACCGGCGCGGCCGCCGACGACGTTGCGGATCGACGCGAACATGTCCTTGAAGATGTTCGCGCCGATGATGGCTTCGCCATTGACGACGCCGAGATACTGGCGCACCGGATGGCCGTCGAGCGAAGCGGTGGTGGTCATCAGCATGGTCGTGCTCCGTGATGTGCTTGGATTGGAGCGGCCATTCTACGGCAGCGCAAGCGCAGAAGGCCTCCAGGCCTTCTGCGCCTGTGTTTCAGGATGCGCTCCAGCTCAGTCGTCGAGCTTTTCGCGCAGCACCTGGCCGCTGACCGGGTCGATCTTGAGTTCGACGCGGCGGTTGGCGGGGTTGGTGGCGTCGGCTTCCCATACGCCGTCATCGAAGTCGAGATCGCGGATGGCGCGATAGCCGGCGGCTTCGAGCGCTGCGCGGACTTCGCTTGCCGTCAGCCGGGTGCCGCCCGCAGTGCTGTTGCTGGCAGTGTATTCGCCCACTTCGCTGAGCACTTCCAGCGTGACCGGGTGCAGCACGAGATCGACTTTTTCGCCGTTCAGCTTGCGTGCTTCGGCTTCCCAGAAGCCGTCGTCGAATTCGATGTCGCGAATGTTGCGGTAACCTGCGAGCTGCAGCGCATCCTTGGCCGCCTGGGCAGTGGGCAGGGTGGTGCCGAAGGCGTCACGGCTCACTGGCGTCACGGTATCGTTGGCGGGGTCGAGGATCACCGAGATGAGCTTGCCGTCCGGTGTCGTCGCAGAAGCCGTCCATAGGCCGTGGCGCAGCGCCAGTTCGTGCGTGGCGACGTAGCCGTCGGCCTCGATGCGGCTCAGCGCTTCGCCGGCATTGCTGGCGGCATGGGCTGTAGGCGCCAGCAATGCGGCAGTGAACAGGGCGGCGGCGAGGGGGCGGAAGAGAGTGGTTTTTGCGACGGGGAACATGACGGACTCCTTTGGGATGAAAATCGTGCAAGCCGCGCTGTATCGGCTTGGGTATCAATATGTCAAAGGTTTCTTAAATGCCGTCTGAAGCCTTCGTTCATGTTCCGTTTAAGGCGTGCACCCAAACATTCCGGTATGTGTGACAAACCGTGTCGACTCCTGCTGTGCCTGATGCTGGCGGCGATGTGTGGGATCCTGCCCGCGCGTGCGGCCGAGCAGGATGTGGTGCGCCAGGCGGTCGAGGCTGGACGCTATCGTCCGTTGACGGAAATCCTTGCCGAGGTGGCCAGGCGTTACGACGGCCGTGTGCTGGACGTCGAACTGGAGAAAGGCCGTGATGGCCGCGCGTACTACGAGATCAAGCTGATCGACGGTACGGGACGCAAGCTGGAACTGCATGCCGATGCGGTCAGCGGTGCCGTGGTCCAGGCCGAAGCGCCTGCCGTCGATGAGGCCTTGCCGCCGGTGGGCGAGGTTTTGCGCAAGGTGCTGGCGCGCTGGCCCGGCATGGTGCTCGACGTCGAGATGGAGCGCGACACGCATGGCAGGCTGGTCTACGAAGTGAAGCTGCGCATGCCCGATGAGCGCATGCGCGAACTGACCGTGGATGCGCGCAGCGGCGAGGTGCTCGGCGACGATGCACAGCATGGCGCGGCCCTGCATCGCCTGATGGACATGCCTTCGGTGCTCGATCTGCTGCAGGCCCGCTACCCCGGCCACGTGCTCGAGGCCGAGCTGGAGCACGACCGCAACGGACGCTACTTCTACGAGGTCGAGATCCGCCTGCACAGCGGCCGGGTCGTCGAGCTCGAGGTCGATGCCGAGGATGGCCGCGTGCTGCGCGTGGAGGAGGCCGACTGATGCGGGTGCTGATCGTAGAGGACGATGCGGCGCTGGCGGAAAGGCTGGCCGCGCTGCTGGGTGAAGCCGGCCTGGTGGCGGAAACCGTCGGCGACGGCCGCGAGGCGGCCTATCTCGGTTGCACCGAAGACTACGATGCGGCGGTGCTCGATCTCGGTCTGCCGCAACTGGATGGTATTTCGGTGCTGCGCCACTGGCGCGAGGCGGGGAGGGTGTTTCCGGTGCTGATCCTCACCGGGCGAGGGCGCTGGAGCGACAAGCTGGCGGGCTTCGGTGCCGGTGCCGACGACTACCTGACCAAGCCCTTCCAGCACGAGGAAGTGGTGTTGCGCATCAAGGCGCTGCTGCGCCGTGCGGGCGGGCATGCCGACCCCGTGCTGCAGGCGGGCGATTTGAGCTACGACACCTTCGCCGGCCGTTTCAGCCTGCATGGCGAGCCCCTGGCGCTGACCGCGCAGGAGCATCGCATCCTCGCCTACCTGATGCACCGCAAGGGCGCAGTGGTGAGCCGCGCCGAGATCGGCGAGCACGTTTATGCGCGCGACCTCGAGCCGGATTCCAACACCGTGGACGTGCTGGTCGGACGCATCCGGCGCAAGCTGCCGCCGGGCTTGCTCGTCACCGAGCGTGGGCTGGGTTTCCGCCTCGTCTCGGAGCCGGAGTTCCGTGACTGAGGCGCGGCGATGGGCCGGGTTCGGCCTGGCGCTGCGCCTGGGCGTGCTCGGCATGCTGGCGGCGGTGCTGGTGGCGGGGGCCGGCGGATGGGTTCTGCGCGGGATGGTGCACGACACCGTGGTGCGCGGTTTCATGCAAAGCCTGGAAGCGCGTGCCGAGCGGATCGAGAGCCGCCTGAGGATCTTGCCGGGCGGCGGCGTGGGTGAAGAACGCTCGCGCGCGGCGGACGTGTTCGAGCAGATTTTTTCCGGCTGGTACTGGCAATTGCGCAGGCGGGGGGGCGAGGCTGTCGTCCTGCGTTCCCGCTCCCAGTGGGACGCCGGCGTGCTGCACGGGCAGGCCGTGCCATCCGGTGCGCTGGAGGCCGAGGGGCCGAGGGGCGAGCGCCTGCTCGGGTTGGTGCGCACGCTTGAACTGGGCGGTCAGGTTTTCGTGCTGGAGGTATATGGGCCGCAGGAGCCGGTGGTGCGCGATCTGATGCGCTTCGATCGCGGCCTGGCAGTGGCGGTGCTGGCCTTGATGCTGGGCTGGATGGCCGCCACCTGGGTGCAGGTGCGCATCGGCCTGCGGCCCTTGCGGCGCCTGCGCCAGCGCGTGGCCGAAGTGGAGATCGGCGGCGGCATGATCGGGCGCGGTTATGGCGCCGATCTCGACCCCTTGGCCGAGGAACTGGACGACATGCTGTTGCGCAACAGCCGGCTGGTGATGCGGGCGCGGGCCCATGCCGCGGACTTGAGCCATGCACTGAAGAAGCCGCTGACCCTGCTGGGGGCTGAAGCAGGCGGCTCCGCCACGGTGAGCAGCAAGATGGTGCGTCGCCAGGTCGACAGCATGTCGGCGCTGATCGACCGCCATCTGGTTCGTGCCGCCAGCGCGGCGGCGGCCGAGGGTGTGCAGGGCAAGCTGGAGGTGGCGGGTGTGCTGGTGCCGCTGGTGAAGCTGATGCAGACCCTGCACCAGGACAGGATGCTGGACTGGCAAGTGGACGTCGCCAATGGCCTGGCCTGGCGTGGCGACCGTGCCGACATCGAGGAAATGCTCGGCAATCTGCTCGACAACGCCGGAAAATGGGCGGCGAGCCGAGTGAGGCTGAATGCCTGGCGCGAGGCGCCGAAGGGCGGTGGTGCGGGGACGCTCGTCATCACGGTGGAGGACGACGGCCCCGGCCTGGACGAGGAGCAGATCGGCCGGGCGGCCCGCCGGGGGCAGCGCTTCGACGAAGCGGTGGAAGGCAGCGGGCTGGGGCTGGCCATCGCCGCCGACATTGCCGCGACCTACGATGGCGCGCTTGCGCTCGAACGCAGTGCAGCGCTGGGGGGCTTGCAGGCCAGCCTGCGCCTGCCGGTCTGAGGCGCGGCCGCCATCAGGCCTTGCGCGCCAGCCAGACGCCGGCCACTGCCACGGCCATGCCTGCGAGCGCGAGGCCGCTCAGCGTTTCACCGAACATCGCCCAGGCGATCAGCGCAGTGGTCGGCGGCGTGAGGTAGAACAGACTGGCGACATTGACCGCGCTGCCGCTGCGGATCAGCAGGTTGAGCAGGCTGATCGCGCCCAGCGACAGCACCAGCACCAGCCACAGCAGGGCGAAGACGAATTCGCCGCTCCAGTCGATGGCCATCGTTTCGGTCTGGCTGGCGAGCAGCGCGGTGACTGCCAGCGTCGGCACGAACTGCACCACCGAGCCGGTGCGCAGGTCGAAGCGCGGGCAGAAGCGTTTCTGGTACAGCGTGCCGGCGGTGATGCCGACCAGTGCCGCCAGTGCCGGCGTCAGCATGTGCAGCAGGGCGTCGGCCGCGACGCCGTCCACCGTTGCCTTGCTGCCGACCACCAGGCCGACGCCGGCAAAGCCCATCGCCAGCCCCAGCCATTGGCGCGGCGATACGCGCTCGCCCAGCAGCAGGCCGGCGCAGGCCGCGGTCAGCAGCGGCTGCATGCCGACCACCAGTGCCGACACGCCGGCCGGCAGGCCGCGGTCGATGGACATGAACACGCCCCCCAGGTACAGCGCGTGCACCAGCAGGCCGGTGACGCCGATGTGGAGGGCTTCGCGCGGGCTGGCCGGCCAGGGTGCGCGCATCGCCAGCGCCAGCATCGTCATCAGCGCGATCACCAGCACGTAGCGGGAGGCGAGGAAGGTCAGCGGTTCGGCATAGGGCAGGCCGAACTTGGCGCCGATGAAGCCGGTGCTCCACAGCAGCACGAACAGCAGCGGGATCAGGCGCTGAACCCAGGGCGAGGCAGAGGCGGGAGACGGCATGATCGGGAGTGGGGGCAGAGGGGCCGGAGAAAAAAGAAAGCGGCGCTGGGCGCCGCTGTCGGGTGTTTGCGGGTCGATGGCCGCCAGCTTACTCGCCGATCTCCGCCGAGGTGTAGACCTCCTGCACGTCGTCCAGGCTTTCCAGCGCATCCAGCAGCTTCTGCATGCGCACGGCCTCGTCGCCGGACAGTTCGATGGTGTTTTCCGGCTTCATCGTCACCTCACCGAATTCGGCGCTGAAACCGGCCTGCTCCAGCGCCTCCTTCACCGCCGTGAATTCCCACGGGCCGGTGATGACTTCGATCGAACCGTCGTCGTTGGCGACGACGTCCTCGGCGCCGGCGTCGAGCGCCGCTTCCATCAATGCATCCTCGTCGGTGCCCGGGGCGAACAGCAACTGGCCGCAGTGCTTGAACTGGAAGGCCACGCAGCCGTCGGTGCCCATGTTGCCGCCGTACTTGGAGAAGGCGTGGCGCACGTCGGCGACGGTGCGGGTCTTGTTGTCGGTCAGGCAATCGACCATCACCGCCGAGCCGCCGATGCCGTAGCCTTCGTAGCGGGTTTCCTCGTAGCTGACGCCTTCGAGCTCACCGGTGCCCTTCTTGATCGCGTTGTCGATCTTGTCCTTGGGCATGTTGACGCCCTTGGCCTTGTCCACCGCCAGGCGCAGACGCGGGTTGAAGCCGGGGTCGCCCCCGCCCATCTTGGCGGCGACGGTGATTTCCTTCGCCAGCTTGGAGAACGCGGCGCCGCGCTTCTCGTCCTGGCGCCCCTTGCGGTGCTGAATATTGGCCCACTTCGAATGACCAGCCATAAGACCCTCGATACTGCCGTAAGCGGTTGAAAGTTGCGCAGTATACAACCCGGCGGCGGCACGCCGCATGCCGCGTGCGCCCTGATAAACTCGGACGCGATGCGAAAGCCCCCGACGAACACATGCCCCCGGAGTGATGCGATGACCGAAGCGCTGCTGATTGCCAAGACCGCCGACGCCGAAATCCACCTGCTGCCGCGCCTCGCCAACCGCCACGGCCTCATCACCGGCGCGACCGGCACCGGCAAGACGGTGACGCTGCAGAAGCTCGCCGAATCCTTCGCCAGCATCGGCGTGCCGGTGTTCCTGGCCGACGTCAAGGGCGACCTGTCGGGCATCGGCGCGGCGGGGGCGAAATCCGACAAGCTGATGCAGCGCCTGGCCGCGATCGGCATCACCGAATACACGCCGCGCGCCAACACCACGGTGTTCTGGGACGTGTTCGGCGAGCAGGGCCACCCGGTGCGCGCCACCATCTCCGACATGGGGCCGCTGCTGATATCCCGCCTGCTCAACCTCAACGACACCCAGACCGGGGTGCTGACGCTGGTGTTCAAGGTCGCCGACGACAACGGCCTGCTGCTGCTCGACCTCAAGGACCTGCGCGCGATGGTGCAGTACGTGGGCGAGAACGCGAAGACCTTCACCACCGAATACGGCAACATCTCCACCGCCTCCATCGGCGCCATCCAGCGCAACCTGCTGGCGCTGGAGCAACAGGGCGGCGATGTGTTCTTCGGCGAGCCGATGCTCGACATCGCCGACCTGATGCAGACCGACGCCGACGGCCGCGGCATCATCAACGTGCTCGCTGCTGAACGCCTGTACAACTCGCCCAAGCTGTACTCCACCTTCCTGCTGTGGATGCTGTCCGAACTGTTCGAGCAGTTGCCGGAAGTGGGCGACCCGGACAAGCCGAAAATGGTGTTCTTCTTCGACGAAGCCCACCTGCTGTTCAACGACGCGCCCAAGGCGCTGGTCGAGAAGATCGAGCAGGTCGTGCGCCTGATCCGCTCCAAGGGCGTGGGCGTCTATTTCGTCACCCAGAACCCGCTCGACGTCCCCGAAACCGTGCTCGGCCAGCTCGGCAACCGCGTGCAGCACGCGCTGCGCGCCTTCACGCCGCGCGACCAGAAGGCGGTCAAGACCGCCGCCGACACCATGCGCCCCAACCCGGCCTTCGACGCCGCGGCCGCAATCACCGAACTGGGCGTGGGCGAGGCACTGGTGTCCTTCCTCGACGAAAAAGGCCGGCCGCAGATCACCGAGCGCTGCTTCGTCATCGCGCCGGATTCGCGCCTCGGGCCGCTGAGCGCGGCCGAACGCCAGGCGGCGATCACCGGCTCGCTCATCTACGGCCACTACGAGAAAGCGCTCGACCGCGAGTCGGCCTACGAAATCCTGCGCGCCCAGGCCGACAGCAAGTCCGCCGCCGCGCAGGCGAAACCGGGTGCCGCCGGCAGCGGCGATGGCGGCAGCGCGCTCAACGACATCCTGTTCGGCTCCACCGGCCCACGCGGCGGCCAGCGCGACGGCCTGGTGCAGATCGCGGCCAAGACGGTGACGCGCACCATCGGCAGCAACCTGGGCCGCCAGATCGTGCGCGGCCTGTTGGGGTCGCTGTTCGGTGGTAAGCGTTGAGGGGGGGGCGGGCAGGCTCGGGATCGTGGCGTGCTGAGCATTTCAGGTGGCAAGACAGTGAGCTCGAACGTTATGCATTAAAGGGGAGCCGGGTGCTCAAACCGGTAGTACAGGAAGAAACCAGCGGATGCGGAATCGCGTCGGTTGCCAACATTCTGGGCAAGACGTACTCGGAGATGAAGGCCGAAGCCAATGCTATGGGTATCCACGCTTCGGATGAATCGCTATGGTCGGATACGCAATATGTCCGGCGTATGCTGTCGAGCGCAGGTGTCGAGGCTTCCGACGAAGAAATCCCGTTTGAATCCTGGGAGGCATTGCCCGATCTGGCATTGCTGTCCATCAAGTACCATCGGGAAGAAGGCAGGGACTTTTGGCATTGGGTTGTTTTCAAACGTGCAGGTGGCCGATCTTTCGTGCTGGATTCAGCCAGCTACCTGCCATCCAACATCCGCCAGGATTTCGATGCCATGCAGCCCAAGTGGTTTATCGAGGTCAAAAAAGCATAGCAATGAGCTCGACGTCGTCTGATCCGAACTTTAGCCCTGTATATCAATCGCAAACAGCCGCTCGTCAAAGGCCCCAAGTATGGTTGATCCTGGCAATCTCTCATTCGATGGGGATTAGATGATGAAACGGAGCGAACAAGGCATGATGCTTGACTATGAATGGCTTTACGGCACGGTACGCCAGCGTTTCGACTCTGATGAGGCCATGGAGGCTTTTCTGCCCCGGGCGCTTGCGCCTGAAGAGTTGAAGCAGAAGGGCGATGACCGCTATCTTTCTGCCATGAGCCAGCGGGTATTCCAGGCCGGCATGCAGCACTCGGTGGTCGATGCCAAGTGGCCCGAGTTTGAGAAAGCCTTCTGGGGTTTTGTGCCGGAGAAAATGGTGCTGCTCGGTCCGGAACAGATAGACGGCTATATGAAGAATGAGCGGATCATTCGCGATCGGACGAAACTGCAGACCATCCCTAGAAACGCCCAGTTCATCCTGGACGTTCGCCAGGAGCGGGGGAGCAGTTTTGGCGAGTTCATTGCCAGTTGGCCGAGTGCTGACATCATCGGCTTGTGGCGCTTGCTGGCCAAACGCGGCGCGCGCTTGGGCGGGCGCTCGGCTGCCGGATTCTTGCGTCTGGTCGGGAAGGATACTTTTCTATTGACCAGTGATGTGGTCGCACGGCTGAGGGCCGCAGGCATCATCGAGCATGAGCCCACCAGTCAGCGCGATATGCAAGCCGTGCAGGATGCTTTCAATGAATTGCAGCAGGGCTCGGGAAGGCTCTTGTGCCAGCTGTCGGCCATGATGTCCTTGAGCATCAATCCGAGGTTTTAGCAATTCAGGCCAGGCCCAGCCGCTTGCAGATGTCGGTGGTGAGGCCGGCCTGGTTCATGCTGTAGAAATGCAGGCCGGGCGCGCCGGCGGCGATCAGCTTGCTGCAGAGTTCGCTGACCACGTCCAGGCCGAAGGCGCGGATCGAGTCGGTGTCGTCGCCGTAGGCTTCGAACTTGCGGCGCATCCAGCGCGGGATTTCGGCGCCGCAGGCGTCCGAGAAGCGCGCCAGCTTGCTGAAGCTGCCGATCGGCATGATGCCGGGCACGATGGGGATGTCGATGCCCAGCTTGCATACCGCGTCGACGAAGTGCAGATAGGCGTCGAGATTGTAGAAATACTGCGTGATCGCCGAATTGGCGCCGGCTTCGACCTTGCGCTTGAAGGCGAGCAGGTCGTCCTTCGGGCTGCGTGCCTGCGGATGCCATTCCGGGTAGGCGGCCACTTCGATGATGAAGCGCTCGCCCGTCTCCGTGCGGATGAATTCGACCAACTCGTTGGCGTGGCGGAACTCGCCCGCATCGCCCACGCCCGAAGGCAGGTCGCCACGCAGCGCGACGATGCGGCGGATGCCGGCCTCGGCGTATTCCTGCAGGATTTCGCGGATGCTGTCGCGGGTCGAGCCGACGCAGGACAGGTGCGGCGCGGCCTCGAAGCCGGCGGCGGCGATTTCCTTGACGGTGGCAAAGGTGCGCTCGCGGGTCGAGCCGCCGGCGCCGTAGGTGACGGAGAAGAAGGACGGCTTCAGCGCCGCCAGCCGGTCGCGGGTGGCGCGCAGTTTTTCGGCACCTTCGGCGGTGGTCGGCGGGAAGAATTCGATCGAGATTTCGGTGTGGTTCATGGCGTGTTCGGATGATTGCCGCCGTCCGGTCTGCGGATGGCGTGAAAGAAGAATTCGCGGTTGCCGTCGCCGCCGGTGATCGGCGAGTCGAACCAATCGAGGATGGCGAGCCCGGCCGCATGCGCGGCGGCGCGCAGCCGGGCTTCGACGTCGGCGTACAAGGCAGCGTCGCGCACGATGCCGCCCTTGCCGAGGCCTTGCGGGCCGACCTCGAACTGCGGCTTGACCAGCGCCAGCACGTGGCCACCCGGAGACAGCAGCGCGGGCCATTGCGGCAGCAGCAGCGTCAGCGAGATGAAGCTGGCGTCACACACCAGCAGGTCGAAGCCCTGTGGCGGGAAATGCTCGCCCAGCGCAGCGGCGTCCAGATGGCGGGCGTTGATGCCTTCGAGCGTGACGCAGCGCGGGTCGGCCGCCAGGCGCGGATGGAGCTGGCCGTGGCCGACTTCGACGCCGACCACCTTCGCCGCGCCGGCCTGCAGCAGGCAGTCGGTGAAGCCGCCGGTGGATTGGCCGATGTCGAGGCAGGCCGTGCCGTGTACGTCGAGCCCGCTGTGCGTGAGCGCGCCTTCGAGCTTGAGCGCGCCGCGCGAGACGAAGCGGTCGCTGTCGTCCGGCGCCACCTGCAGCCGCGCGGAGGCGGGCAGCTCCTGCGCGGGCTTGGCCACCGGCCGGCCGTCCCAGCTCACCCGCCCGGCTTCGATCAGCGCCCGTGCCGCGGTGCGCGACGGCGCCAGCCCCTGTTCCACCAGATGCTGGTCGGCGCGGTTGCCGCTGCGCGGGACGGGAGCAGCCGCCTTCGCTGCGGGGGCTGGCCGTTGGCTGCGGCGGTGGAAGGAGTTCATGCTCATGCCGTACCCCGGCCCTGCAGATGCTGCTGGGCCGCGCGGCCCAGTTGCCGGTCGAAGGTAGCCAGCGGAGCACCCAGGTTTTCCGCCAGCCACAGGTAGGCTGCATCGTAGACGGTGATCCGATAGCGCCGCCCGAGATCGAGCAGGGCCGGCGGGTCGACCGGGTGGCGATGGATCGCCAGCGCCTGGTAATCCGCCAGCCCCTGTTCGGCCGCGGCCAGCTCGCCGGCATCCGCCTTCTTGCTTGCCACGCTGGCGAGTTCGACGTCGAGCAGCCAGGGCGCATGCAGCATGCGTCCGCCGAGGTGTTCGGCGGCGAGTTCGCGTTCCGGCTCGTCGAACAGCAGTGCCGCGAGCACACTGCAATCGACCACCAGCGGCGGGGCGACAGGGTAGGGCGCCGGCGCTTCGGCGACGATCAGCGGGTTGAGCGCGGTGCTCATCGGCTGTCGCGCTCGGCGCGCAGGATGTCCACCGCGCGCGGGCTCGCGGCCAGCGGTACGGGATGGCGCGCGCGGTGCTCCGCGGCGATCTGCGCGATGGTCTTGCTGCCCGCTGCCGGCCGCATGCGCGCTGCGGCGTGGCCAGCGGCCGTGTATCCGCCGGCCGCCGCGTTCGTAACAGCGGCCGTCGGCCGAGATTCCGCCACTTGCGTGTCCAGCGCCTGCTGGATGATGGCCATCAACTCGCCCTGCAGCGAACGGTGGTTGAGCGCTGCGCGCTGGCGCAGGCGCTCGGCAAGTGCTTCCGGTACGTTCTTGATCGAGAGATTCGGCATGATTTTCGGCTCCACAATGGCTCCATTATGGAGCCATTGTGGAGCCTGTGCGCAGGACCGTCAATCAATAGCGGTAGTGCTCGGGCTTGTACGGCCCTTCCACCGGCACGCCGATGTAGTCGGCCTGGGCCTGGCTCAGCACGGTCAGCCTGGCGCCGATCTTCTTCAGGTGCAGGCGGGCGACCATTTCGTCGAGTTGCTTGGGCAGCACGTAGACGCCGACCGGGTACTCGGCGGTCTTGGCGAACAGCTCGATCTGTGCCAGCGTCTGGTTGGCGAAGGAGTTGCTCATGACGAAGCTGGGATGGCCGGTGGCGCAGCCCAGGTTCACCAGGCGGCCTTCGGCCAGCAGGATGATGCGCTTGCCGTCGGGGAAGATGATGTGGTCGACCTGCGGCTTGATGTTCTCCCACTGGTACTGGCGCAGGCTGGCGACTTCGATTTCGGAGTCGAAGTGGCCGATGTTGCAGACGATGGCGTTGTTCTTCATCGCCTTCATGTGATCGTGGGCGATCACGCCGACGTTGCCGGTGGTGGTGACGAAGATGTCGCCCAGCGCGGCAGCTTCTTCCATGGTGACGACACGGAAGCCTTCCATCGCCGCCTGCAGCGCGCAGATCGGGTCGATCTCGGTGACCCACACGGTGGCGCCGAGGCCGCGCAGCGACTGTGCGCAGCCCTTGCCGACGTCGCCGTAGCCCAGCACCACGCCGATCTTGCCGGCGATCATCACGTCGGTGGCGCGCTTGATGCCGTCCACCAGCGACTCGCGGCAGCCGTACAGGTTGTCGAACTTGGACTTGGTGACCGAATCATTGACGTTGATCGCCGGGAACTTCAGTTCACCGCGCGCGTGCATCTGGTACAGGCGGTGCACGCCGGTGGTGGTTTCCTCGGTGACGCCCTTGATCTGTGCCAGGCGGGTGGAATACCAGCTCGGGTCGGTCTTCAGCTTTTCCTTGATGCTGGCGAACAGCACTTCGGCTTCTTCGCTGTCCGGTTTGTCGAGCACCGACAGATCCTGCTCGGCGCGTGCGCCCAGGTGCAGCAGCAGCGTGGCATCGCCGCCGTCGTCGAGGATCATGTTCGAGAAACCACCGTCAGCCCATTCGAAGATGCGGTGGGTGTAGTTCCAGTAGTCCGCGAGCGATTCGCCCTTGACCGCGAACACCGGCACGCCCGAGGCGGCGATGGCGGCGGCGGCGTGGTCCTGCGTGGAAAAGATGTTGCACGAGGCCCAGCGCACTTCGGCGCCGAGCGCGGTCAGCGTCTCGATCAGCACCGCGGTCTGGATGGTCATGTGCAGCGAACCGGTGATGCGCGCGCCCTTCAGGGGCTGGCGGGCGGCGTACTCCTCGCGGATCGCCATCAGGCCAGGCATTTCGGTTTCGGCGATGCGGATTTCCTTGCGGCCCCAGTCGGCGAGCGACAGGTCGGCGACGACGAAATCCTTGAAATCAGCCACAGCGTTCATGTGATGCTCCGTGCTATGGCCGGGAGGGAAGGGGCATGGCGTGCGGCTCACCCGGCATCCCGAACCCGGCAGGGTTGAGGGAGAAACGCCTTCGGACGACACACGAAGGTGTTTCGGGCGAGCGCCGTTCAAACCTCCGCGGCGGCAAGCCGCGGGTTTCCGAGCCTGGGGGCTGGGCCACAGGGCCCGGCGCCTCGCAGCGCTCCTCGGAACGAGGTCAGCATTATACGGCGCTTGGCGCGGTAGTGCGTAGCGCAGTTCGTCCGGCGTCGCCGTTCATGCCGGCAATGACGGGGTTCGCGTGCGCCGATCCCGTGCTGGCAGTTCGCGGAGTGCGAGGCAGGTGCCGGGCGTGAAGTCGTGCCTACAGCTTCCGATCGGATTGCCGATATTCTTCATCAGAATTTTCTTATTTCATTCTTCAGCCCCGCTGTGGTGGGGGCGGATCGCCGCCGATGGAGGCATGAGGGGAGGCACATGACATTGAAGACACTTTCCGTCCGCTCGCAGTTGATCCTGCTGGCAGCGGCAACCTGTGGCTTGCTGCTGTTCGCCCTGGGCGCCGCACTGTGGCAGATGCAGTCAGGGGCTGCGCGTCTGTCCGGCTTCATCGATACCGAGCTTGCGGTCGAGCGCGACGTCATGCGCGCATACGCGAACGGGCTCCAGATGGGGCAGGCGCTGCGCAACATCGTGCTCGATCCGGGCAACCCGAAGGCCTACGAGAACTTCGACGGCGCGAGGAGGCAGTTCGACGAGGCCTTCGGCCGCGCCGTGCAGCACGCTCGGGTGCTCGATGGCGGCGCCGGGGCCGCGGCGGAGATGCAGAAGACCGCCCAGCGCTGGGCGCCCTTGCAGGCACAGGTGATCGAAAGCGTGCGCGCAGGCGATTCGCACGGTGCGCGCGAGCTGCTGGTGCGCAGCGAGACGCCGGCCTGGCGCGAGATCCGCGCCGGGCTGTTGAAACAGATCGCGTACCTGGAGCAATTGACCGCCGGCATGCGCGTCGAATCGGTCCAGGCGCTGGAGCGCAGCCGGATGGCCGTGGCAGTGCTGGGCGGCGCCGCGTTGCTGGTGTGCGTCCTGGCGTCGGTGCTGGTGACGCGCAGCCTGCTTGGCCGCCTGGGCGGGGAGCCGGTCTATGCGGCGCAGGTCGCCCGCCGCATTGCCGATGGCGACTTGCAGCAGCCGGTCGCGGTGGCGGGCGGCAACGCACGGAGCGTGCTCGCTGCGATGCGGGACATGCAGGCCGGACTCCAGACCACCATACGCGGCATCCGCGCCGATGCCGAGCAACTCGTGCGTGCCACGGCGCTGCTGCGCGACAACGAAGAGAAGGTCGCCACGGCGTCGCTGGCCCAGACCGATGCGGCGCAGTCGATCGCCGCCGCGGTCGAACAACTCAGCACCAGCATTGCCGTGGTCGCGGAACACGCCGGCGATGCGGACCGCCTGGGCGGAGAATCCGAGCGCCAGGTGCGGGACGGCGTTGCGATCATCAACGGGGCAGTGACAGTGATCGGCCAGGTTGCCCAGCGCATGAGCGACTCCGCAGCGGTCGTGGCGGACCTCGGCGTCAGCGCCGAGAGCATTTCCAACATCGCGCAGGTCATCGAGGGGGTCGCCGAGCAGACCAACCTGCTGGCGCTGAATGCCGCGATCGAAGCGGCGCGGGCGGGCGAGCAGGGGCGGGGTTTTGCCGTGGTTGCGGACGAGGTGCGCAAGCTCGCCGAGCGGACGCGGCAGTCGACACATGAAATCAATGCCATGATCGAACGTGTGCAGGCCAGTGCGCGCCAGGCCGTCCACACGATGGAGGACGGGTGCAAGCTGGCGGGCCAGGGGGCCGAAAGCGCCGAGCGGGCGCGGGCCGCCGTGGCGGCAATCGAGGATGGTGCCGTGCGCGTGCGCGCGGCCGTCGGCTCGATCGACGTGGCGCTGGGAGAGCAGCGCCAGGCCAGTACGGAGATCGCCGGCAGCGTCGAGCAGATCGCGCGCATGAGCGAGGCCAATCATGGCGCCACGCGGGATTCGCTGAATCGCGCGGAAGAGCTGGCCGCGTTGGCCGATACGCTCGAACAGGCGGTGGGCCGTTTCCGCGTGCCGGCCTGATCGTGCCACGAAGGAGAGGCTGCCCCCGGCCTCGCAGCCGGAAGCGGCCTCGTCGTCAGGATGAGGCTTACAGCCCGGCGTCGGCCTTCAGCGCCGCGGCCTTGTCGGTCTGCTCCCAGCCGAACTCCGGCTCGTCGCGGCCGAAGTGGCCGTAGGCGGCGGTGCGGGAGTAGATCGGGCGCAGCAGGTCGAGGGTCTGGATGATGGCTTTCGGCCGCAGGTCGAAGTGCCTGCCGACCAGTTCGACGATCTTTTCATCGGCGATCCTGCCGGTGCCGAAGGTGTTGACCATCAGCGACACCGGGCGGGCGACGCCGATGGCGTAGGCGATCTGCACTTCGCAGCGCTCGGCCAGGCCGGCGGCGACGATGTTCTTCGCCACGTAGCGGCCGGCGTAGGCGGCCGAGCGGTCGACCTTGGAGGGGTCCTTGCCCGAGAACGCGCCGCCGCCGTGGCGGGCCGCGCCGCCGTAGGTGTCGACGATGATCTTGCGCCCGGTCAGGCCGCAGTCGCCGTGCGGGCCGCCGACCACGAAGCGGCCGGTGGGGTTGACCAGATAGCGCACCGTGCCCTGGAGCAACTCGGGCGGCAGCACCGGCTTGATGATGAGCTCGACCACCGCTTCGTGGATCTGCGACTGGGTGACGTCCGGGTCGTGCTGGGTCGATACCACCACGGTGTCGATCGCCACCGGCTTGCCGTCGACGTACTTCACCGTGATCTGGCTCTTGGCGTCCGGGCGCAGCCAGGGCAGGCGGCCGTCCTTGCGCACTTCGGCCTGGCGCTGCATGACGCGGTGCGCGTAGTAGATCGGCAGCGGCATCAGGCTGGGGGTTTCGGTGGTGGCGTAGCCGAACATGATGCCCTGGTCGCCGGCGCCCTGGTCGAGCGGGTCGTCGTTGGCGTTGTCCACGCCCTGGGCGATGTCGGGCGACTGGCGGTTGATCGCCGCCAGCACCGCGCAGCTCTTGTAGTCGAAGCCGATGTCGGAGTTGTCGTAGCCGATGCGGCGGATGACGTCCTGCGCGATCTCGCGGTAGTTGGGGTGGGCGGTGGTGGTGATCTCGCCCGAGATCACCACCAGGCCGGTCGACACCAGGGTTTCGCAGGCGACGCGCGCCCTGGGGTCTTCGGCCAGGATGGCATCGAGCACGCCGTCGGACACCTGGTCCGCCACCTTGTCCGGATGGCCTTCGGAAACGGACTCGGAAGTAAACAGAAATTCAGCCATGTCGTACTGCTCCAGAAACAAAAAATCCCCGATCAGCCAATGACTTGCGTCTGCGGCCAGCTCCGGGGATTTTTGTCGGGCAGCCGACGCTTTAGCAGTATTTCCGCACGGTCGACCTGTTTCGGGCCCGTTTGCCCGGTCGCCGCGCCCGCCCTGCAAGTTGTCGATTTAACTCGGCGGTGAGCCGCGATTATAGACCGGGATCGCCGGGTATGTAAGCATTCGGCCCTGTGCGCGGTGTGACCGCATGCACACGCCTGGGCGCGAAGCCTTCGCGCCTGCTCCTTCTCCCCTGTTTCCGGGCCCGACTCCGACGTGCTGGTCGATCTTTCGTTTCGCCTTCTGTCACGCCTGCCGCTGTCCTGGCTGCATCGCCTGGGCGGCTGGGCCGGCTGGCTGGTCTATCGCGCCTCGCCATCCTATGCGCGGCGGCTGCGTGCCAATTTGTTCAATGCGCTCGGCCGCGAGGACGAGGCGGTGCTGCGCGCCGCCGTCGCCGAAGCCGGCCGCCAGGCGATGGAACTGCCGTGGATCTGGCTGCGCCCGGCCGAGGAAGTCGTCGCCAGCGCGGTGCGCACCGAGGGCTGGGAACTGGTCGAGCAGGCGCGCGCGGACGGCGTCGGCATCCTCTTCATCACGCCGCACCTGGGCTGCTTCGAGATCACCGCGCAGTGCATCGCGGCGAGGATTCCGATCACCGTGCTCTATCGTCCGCCGCGCAAGCCCGCGCTGCAGCCGCTGATGGAGGCGGGCAGGGCGCGCGGCCAGATGCGCACCGCGCCGGCCGACCTGTCGGGCGTGCGCAAGCTGGTGAAGACGCTGCGCAGCCACGAGGCGGTCGGCATGCTGCCCGACCAGGTGCCGGGCGAGGGCGAAGGCGTGTGGGCGCCCTTCTTCGGCAAGCCGGCGTGGACGATGACGCTGGCGGCGCGGCTGGCGGCGGTGAAGGGCGTGCGCGTGATCTACACCTGGGCCGAGCGCCTGCCGCGCGGCGAGGGCTACCTGTTCCGCCTGCAGGCACCGACCGAGGCGCTGACCGGCGACCTGGAAACGGACGTGGCGATCATCAACCGCGAAGTGGAGCGCATCATCCTGCAATGCCCGCAGCAGTACCTGTGGGGCTACAACCGCTACAAGCAGCCGCGCGGCGGGGAAATGGCAGCCGGCGGGGGGGGCGCATGAGCCGGCTCGCCATCGGCCTGTTCTGGCTGCTGCACTGGCTGCCGCTGTCGCTGCTGTCGCGCATCGGCGAAGCCTTCGGCCTGCTGCTCTACGTGGTGGTGGCGCCGCGGCGCAAGGTGGTGCTGACCAATCTGCGGCTGTGCTTTCCCGAACTGTCCGACGGCGAACGCCGCGCGCTGGCGCGGCGCCACTTCGCCGTCAACGGCCGCAGTGTGCTCGAACGCGGCCTGGCGTGGTGGGCCAGCCCCGAGCGCCTGCGCCGGCTGGTGCGCATCGACGGGCTGGAACGCCTGCAGGCGCTGAAGGACGCGGGCAGGCCAGTGATTCTGCTGACGCCGCATTTCGTCGGCCTCGACATGGCGGGCACGCGGCTGTCGATGGAGGGCGACTTCGTCAGCGTCTATGCGCCGCAGAAGAACAAGGTCTTCGACCACTGGCTGCATCACGGCCGCAGCCGCTTCAACGACCAGTTGCTGCTCGCGCGCAGCGATGGCGTGCGCGCCACCGTGAAGGCGATGAAATCCGGCCGGCCGCTGTACTACCTGCCGGACCTCGACTACGGCCGCAAGGAATCCATTTTCGTACCCTTCTTCGGCGTGGCGGCAGCCACCATCACCGGCCTGCCGCGGCTGGCGCGGCTGGCCGGTGCGACCGTGATGCCCAGCGTGGTGCGCATGCTGCCCGGCGGCGCCGGCTACGTGCTGGAGCTGGGCGAGCCCTGGGCGGACTTCCCTTCGGGCGACGTCGAGGCCGATACCCGGCGCATGAACGCCTGGCTCGAAGGCGTGGTGCGCACCATGCCGGAGCAGTACTACTGGGTCCATCGCCGCTTCAAGACCCGGCCGGAAGGCGAGCCGCGCATCTACTGACACATCGCCGGTGGACGCTGAGCGGCGGGCTGGAGGACAATCGCCGGTCATGGGCGTCTGCCGCCTCCTTACCTTTCTCCTTTTGGACTGCGATGAAGCTGCGTTTCACCAAGATGCACGGCCTTGGCAACGATTTCGTCGTCATCGACGCGACGCATGCGCCGGTCGAGCTGACTCCGCCCCGCGTCAGGGCGATTGCCGACCGCCATTTCGGCGTCGGCTGCGACCAGTTGCTGGTGGTCGAACCCGCGAGCCAGCCGGGCGTCGATTTCCGCTACCGCATCTTCAATGCCGACGGCGGCGAAGTGGAGCAGTGCGGCAACGGCGCGCGCTGCTTCGTCCGTTTCGTGCACGACAAGGGCCTCAGCGGCAAGCGCGAGATCCGCGTCGAGACGCGCTCGGGCGTCATCGCCCCGCGCCTGCGCGAAGACGGCCTGGTCACCGTCGACATGGGCGTGCCCGAGCTGGCGCCGGCCCGGATCCCCTTCCTGTCCGATTCCGACGCGGTCGTGCAGCCGCTGCCGGTGGGCGAGGTCACGGTGGCGATCACCGCGGTGTCGATGGGCAACCCGCACGCAGTACAGGTCGTCGCCGACGTCGATGCCGCGCCGGTGGCCGAACAGGGCGCGCTGATCGAGCGCCACCAGCGCTTCCCGGCGCGGGTCAATGCCGGTTTCATGCAGGTGCTCGAGCCGCATCGCGTGCGCCTGCGCGTGTTCGAGCGCGGCGCCGGCGAGACGCTGGCCTGCGGCACGGGCGCCTGCGCGGCGGTGGTCGCCGGCATGCTGCGCGGCCTGCTGGAGTCGCCGGTACGGGTCGAGACCCGGGGCGGCGAACTGGAGATCGCCTGGGCAGGGCCGGATACGCCGGTGCTGATGACCGGGCCGGCGGTGAGCGTTTTCGAAGGCGAGATGGAGCTTGAGTGATTTTGCCGTTCGCCCTGAGCCCGGACGGCGAGTAGTGATATTGACTTGGGAATCAAATACCGTTCGGGTTGGGCTTGTCGAAGCCCAGCTGGTGCCAATGTCCTTCGACAAGCCTGTCCTGAGCGTAGTCGAAGGGCTCAGGGCGAACGGTGTCTCTCATTTGATTGCCGAAACAGCCGAACAGTTGATGCCGGGCAATCTGCGCGCCCGGCCGGAGTGATGGACATGAATGCTGACGATGTCGCCCGTTATCTGCGCGACAACCCCGATTTCCTCGCCCAGCACGGCGAGTTGTTCACCCGGCTCACCGTGCCGCATCCGCAGCACGGCGGCCAGGCCATCTCGCTCGCCGAGCGCCAGCTGCACGCGCTGCGCGACAAGATCCGCCAGCTCGAACAGAAGCTCGCCGAACTGATCCGTTTCGGCGAGGAAAACGACGACATCAGCGCCAAGGTGCATCGCCTTGCGCTTGCCCTGATGGAGGCCGGCAGTACCGATGCCGTTCGCCGCGTGCTGGTCGGCAGCCTGCAGGAAGACTTTTCGGTGCCGTACGTCGCACTCGAGACCTGGGGCCTGGACGGCGATGCTTCGAGCCTCGGCGAGCCGCTGCGCCGCCAGCTCGACGCCCTGCGCAATCCTTATTGCGGTGCGCCCGAGAACATGGAATTGCTGGCCTGCTTCGGCGAAGTCGCGCCGCATGTGCGTTCGGTCGCGCTGATCCCGTTGCGGCGCGGCGCGGCTTTCGGCGTGCTTGCACTGGGCAGCGCCGAAGCCGAGCGTTTCTATGCCGACATGGGCACGCTTTACCTGAGCCGTCTCGGCGATCTGGCCGCTGCCGCCTTGTCGACCGGGCGCGCCTGACCAGGCCGGCAAGGCGGCAACATGGCCGATGAGCGCCGAGATGCGGGCATGGAGGCCGGGCCAGTGGAGGTCTGCGTGCCGCTGCCGCCCGCCGTGGAAGCTTGGCTGGACTGGCTTGCCAGCCAGCGCCGCGCGGCGCCGCTGACGCTGCGGGCCTATCGTCGCGATCTGCAGGCCTTGCTGCGCCTCGCCGACGGCAGGGAAGCGACCGCGCTTGCTCCGCACGACATCCGGCGCTTCGTCGCCCGCCTGCACGGCGAGGGGCTGACGGGGCGCTCGATCGCGCGCCATCTCAGCGCCTGGCGCGGCTTCTATCGCTGGCTCGTCCGCCGTCGGGGATTGGCGGCCAATCCGGTGGATGGCATCCAGGCACCGAAATCTGCCGTGACCCTGCCGCGCGTGCTGTCTCCCGACCAGGCGAAGGCCCTGCTCGACGGCGAGGCGGGCGATGGCGTGCTCGACATCCGCGATCAGGCGATGTTCGAGCTGTTTTACTCGTCCGGCCTGCGGCTCGCCGAACTGGCGTCGCTCGATGTCGGCGGCGGGCTGGATCTCGCCGAGGCCATGGTTACCGTGACCGGCAAACGCCAGCGCCAGCGCAGCGTGCCGGTGGGCGGCAAGGCGCTGGAAGCCTTGCGCGCCTGGCTGGCGGTGCGGGATTCCGTCGCCCCGCGGCACGAGCCTGCCGTCTTCGTTTCGCGCACGGGCTCGCGCTTGTCGCCGGGTGGCATCCGCAGCCGCCTTTCAGCGCGGGCCAGGCAGGGTGGGCTGGGCGTGCATGTCCATCCGCACATGCTCCGGCACAGCTTCGCCAGCCACTTGCTGCAGTCGAGCGGGGACCTGCGGGCCGTCCAGGAATTGCTCGGCCATGCCAGCATTCGGAGCACGCAGGTCTATGCTCATCTCGACTTCCAGCATCTTGCACAGGTTTACGACAAAGCTCATCCGCGCGCGCGCAAATGAATGGGCGCAGCTACCAGTCTTCGCGCATTTACCCAAGTTGGGGACTTTTGAATATGTTGCTGGCAAAGCGCTGGGTTATGCTCCATCGGTTACTATAAGAACGGTATATAGCCAATTCGGCGCAGCCTGTTGGCTCAGGAGTTCATGTCAAACAAAGCCGTCCCCAGGGCGTTCTTCATCCGGGAAGGTGTGGCCGATGCCGGGAAGCCGACCCCTGGAGCGTCGCTCTGTGCAACACGCGCAGTGGCGTTGCTGCTCGTCCGTCATCAGATCCGCAACTTGCGTCGCTGGTTCGAGGAATTCGATCGCGACATCCTGCTGCCGATATTGTTGGGCGAAATAGCCTTGCATAATATAGGGGTATTGGAGCACGACAGCAAGTGGGTCGATGGCATGCTCGAGGCATCTTCGGACCTTGCGTTCGACTCGTCCTGGTTCGACGGTTGCCGTCTGCGTCCGTGCAATGCCTATTCCATCGCGGCGGCGACCGATCTGCCGCGCGAGACCGTGAGAAGGAAGATTGGCCGCCTGGTCGAACTGGGCTGGATCGAACGCCGGGAGAATGGCCACCTGTTCATCACCAAGGCAGCCATCAAGCATTTCGGCTCGCTCCTCAGTTCGCGCGAACTGGTCGAACTGATGGATGCCGCCGACCGCGCCCGCAAGCTGATGCCCGCATACGGCGGGGTACGCAAGGCTGCGCAGGGAAAGGCGGAGGGCATCGGCGCCGATGCCTGAGTCCGCTGGGGATGGGGTGTGTTCGTGGCCGCGGCCGGCGTGCGCGCGGGCACCCCTCGGTCACCGTGCGGTCACGGCGGCAGGCACCCGGTAGTCCGGATTTGCACCGGGTTCCGCATTCCAGAGCGCGCTGCCGATCAGTGCCACTGCAAGCAGCAGCACGGCTGAATAGCGGCGCTGCTGTGCAACTGTGCCGGCCAGTCTGCGTTTCTCGCCGTGGTAATACATGGCCCGCAGGTATTGCCCGCCCGCGGCAGCGAGTGCCAGCAGGCCGGCGCCGAGCAGGCGCGAGGATGCTGCGTCGAACTGCAGGCCGATGGCGGGGTCGCGGCCGGGCATGAAGAAGGCTGGCGCCTGCGCCAGCAGGAACAGCCCGCCGAGCAGGCACAGCATGAACATCACCATCTGCAGCGAGCGCATGCCGGAGGCCGTTCAGGCGTCGAACAGATCGCCGCCGGTGCGCGGCGGCGCCAGGCCGAAATGCTGCCAGATCGAATGCGTCGCCATGCGCCCGCGCGGCGTGCGCTGCAGGTAGCCCTGCTGGATCAGGTAGGGTTCGATGACGTCCTCGATGGTGTCGGTCGATTCCCCGATCGCGGCGGCGATGTTGTCGAGGCCGACCGGGCCGCCGCCGAACTTTTCCAGCATTGCCGACAGCAGCTTGCGGTCCATCAGGTCCAGCCCGAGGGCGTCGACGTCCAGCATGCCCAGCGCAGCGTCGGCCACTGCGGCGCTGATGTGGCCGTTTGCCTTCACTTCGGCATAGTCGCGCACGCGGCGCAGCAGGCGATTGGCGATGCGCGGCGTGCCGCGCGCGCGGCGGGCGATCTCCAGCGCGCCCGGATCGTCGATCTCGACGTTGAGCAGCCGTGCCGAGCGGCCGACGATGAAACCGAGCTCCTCCGCCGTATAGAACTCCAGCCGCGACACGATGCCGAAGCGGTCGCGCAGCGGGTTGGTCAGCATGCCGGCACGAGTGGTGGCGCCGACCAGTGTGAAGGGCGGCAGATCGAGCTTGACCGAGCGTGCCGCCGGCCCTTCGCCGATCATGATGTCGATCTGGAAGTCTTCCAGCGCCGGGTAGAGGATTTCCTCGACGACCGGCGACAGGCGGTGGATTTCGTCGATGAACAGCACGTCGTGCGGCTCGAGGTTGGTCAGCAGTGCGGCGAGGTCGCCGGCGCGTTCCAGCACCGGGCCGGACGTCTGGCGCAGGTTGACGCCCATTTCGGCGGCGACGATGTGGGCCAGCGTGGTCTTGCCCAGGCCGGGCGGGCCGAACAGCAGCACGTGGTCCAGCGCCTCGCCGCGGCGGCGCGCGGCCTGGATGAAGATTTCGAGCTGTTCGCGGATCTTGGCCTGGCCCACGTATTCGGCCAGCCGCTTGGGCCGCAGCGCGCGCTCGATCGCATCTTCCTGGCGGTCGGCGGGCTGGGCGGAAATCAGGCGCTCGGGGCTGCCGGCGCGCAGCTTGTCGGTCTCGATCATGGCGGTAGTTTAGCCCTTGGACAGCAGTTTCAGCGCCTGGCGGATGCCTTCGGAAACACCGCTTCCATCATCCAGCCCCTTCATTGCGCCCAGCGCCTCGCGCTCGTTGTAGCCCAGCGCCAGCAGCGCGTTGAGGATGTCGCTGCGGGCATCGGGCAGGGCGCCCGGCGCGGCGGTGAGCCTGGTGCCGGCCAGGTTCGGCAACGCCTTGCCGAGCTTGTCGCGCAGTTCCAGCAACAGGCGTTCGGCGGTCTTCTTGCCGATGCCGGGTATCTTCACCAGCCGGCCGCTTTCCTGCAGTGCGACCGCCTGCGCGAGGTCGTTCACCGACATCCCCGACAGCACCGCCAGCGCCATGCGCGCGCCGACGCCGGACACTTTCAGCAACTGGCGGAAGGTGGTGCGTTCCTCATCGGTGGCGAAGCCGAACAGGAAGTGGCCATCCTCGCGCACCACGTGGTGCGCATGCAGGCTGAGCTGGGCGCCAATGGCGGGCAGGCCGTAGAAGGTGCTCATCGGCACGTCGATCTCGTAGCCGATGCCATGCACGTCGACGAGGATCTGGGGCGGGTTCTTTTCGAGCAGGATGCCGGTGATGCGTCCGATCATGATCGTGGTTCCGGGCGGGACGGATGGGGATGCGCAAGTCTAGCAGCGGCGCCTGTCGGTGCCCGCTGCCATGAGTGAAAATTCATACAGCCCGTTACGCTGGCCTCGGGCGCGGGGTCCAGCCGCCTTCACGGGCATTTTCCTTCTGCCGGCCAGTGCGCTCGGGCTAGAATCTGGCCCGTTCGCGCGATTGTGCCCTGCCTGCGCCGGTTTTCCCGCACAGGCTTGGCGCGGTGCCGCCCTGTCGAAACGATCGAGGAGACTTCCGCATGCCGCAGATGAAGAACCTGGCCGCCATCCTGGCGCTGTGTGCCGCCGCTACCGTCCACGCCGCCGACATCAAGGTCGGCATCGCGCTGGACATTTCCGGCCCGTTCTCGGCGCTCGGTGCCGAGGCGCGCGACGGTTTCGAGCTGGCGATCGAGAAGCTGGGCGGCAAACTCGGCGGCCAGCCGGCGGAGTTCCTGCGCACCGACTTCGGCGGCAGCCCCGAACAGGCCAACCAGCTCGTCGCCCGCTACCTGCAGCGCGACAAGATCGACTTCTTCACCGGCCCGATCGGCTCGAACGCCGCGCTGGCGGTCGGCCCCGCACTGTTTGCGGCCAGGGTGCCCTATCTGTCGAGCAACCCCGGCCCCAGCGCCTACGCCGGCGACAAGTGCAATCCCTATTTCTTCGCCCAGTACCAGAACGACACCTACGACGAGGCCGCCGGCAAGGTCGCCAACGAAAAGGGCTACCGGAACGTCGTGCTGATCGCGCCCAACTACCCGGCGGGCAAGGACCATCTGAACGGCTTCAAACGCCTGTACGAGGGCGCGGTGAAGGACGAGATCTATACCCGGCTCGGCCAGATCGACTACGCCGCCGAGATCGCGCAGATCCGCGCCGCCAAGCCGGACGCGGTGTTCTTCTTCCTGCCCGGCGCGATGGGCATCAACTTCGTCAAGCAGTTCGTCGGCGGCGGCCTGAAGGACGTGCCGCTGATCGCGCCGGGCTTCTCCGCCGACGAGGACGTGATCCAGGCCGTCGGCGAGCCGATGGTCGGCGTGCTCAATACCGCGCACTGGACGCACGACCTGCCGGGCGAGGCCAATGCCGAGTTCGTCGCCGCCTTCCGCAAGAAGTACGACGGCCGCTACCCTTCTGTGTATGCGGCGATGGCCTACGACACGCTGATGGCGATGGACGCCGCGGTGCGCGACGCCGGCGGCAAGGTGGACGACCGCGAGGCGGTGCTGAAGGCGCTGAAGAAACCGAGCTTCAAATCGGTGCGCGGCGACTTCGTCTATGGCGCCAACAACTACCCGGTGCAGAACTACTACCTGCGCGAAGTCGGCAAGGACGCCGAAGGCCGGCTGACCAACAAGCTGGTCGGCATCACGCTGGAGAAGCACCAGGACGCCTACGTCGGCGCCTGCAGAATGTAAGCTCCGCCGCCTGCCGTGCTGCGTGTGCCGCGGCGCGCCTGGCCGGGCGCCGCAGCATGCCCGGCCCGCATTCCGAACACGCCCGCCCGCTGCATGCCGGGCGGCCACGGCGCAGGCCGCGATCTGCATCTCAGCCCGGTTCACCTCAGATGGATGCCATCTTCGTCTTCGAGCAACTGCTCAACGGTCTCGGCTACGGCCTGATGCTGTTCCTGATCGCCGCCGGCCTGACGCTGGTGTTCGGCATCATGGACACGATGAACCTCGCCCACGGTTCGCTGTACATGGCCGGCGCCTATGTCGCCGCGCGCGTGCATGAGGCCAGCGGCATGTTCGTGCTTGCGGTAGCGGCGGCGGCGCTGGTGACCGTGGCGGTCGCGGCGCTGCTCGAAGTGCTGGTGATCCGCCGCCTGTACCGGCGCGACCATCTGGTGCAGGTGCTGGCGACCTTCGGCATCATCCTGATCGCCGACGATGTGGTGAAGGCGATCTGGGGCGTCGCGCCCTTGATGGCCTCGACACCGGCGGTGCTGGCCGGGCCGGTGCAACTGGCCGAAGGCCTGCCCTATCCGTCCTACCGCCTGCTGCTGATCGGCGCCGGCCTGCTGGTCGCGCTCGGGCTCTATCTGCTGGTCAACAGGACGCGCATCGGCATGCTGGTGCGCGCCGGCGCCTCGAACCGCCAGATGGCGGAGTTCATGGGGGTGCGCGTGGGCACGGTGTTCGCCTTCGTGTTCGCGCTCGGCGCCGCGCTGGCGGCGCTGGCCGGTGCGCTGATGGCGCCGATCAGCTCGGTGCAGATCGGCATGGGCGAAGCGATCCTGATCCCGGCGCTGGTGGTCATCGTCATCGGCGGCATCGGCTCGATCCGCGGCGCCTTCGTCGCCGCGCTGCTGGTCGGCCTGGTCGATACTGCCGGGCGCGCCTTCCTGCCGCCGGCGCTGCGCGCGGTGCTGCCGCCTGCGGTGGCGGCGGACCTGGGGCCGGCGCTGGCCGGCATCGCCATGTACGTGCTGATGGCGGCCGTGCTGACCTTGAAGCCGGCGGGCCTGTTCCCGGCCCGGGCCTGAGGTGCGCAGCGTGAATCGTCCCGTTTTCGCTCCATCCCGTGTTGCTTCCGCCGCAGCCGAACATCCGCGGCAGCCCTTCGCGGTGCGCTTCCCGGGCTTCGTCCGCCGCCTGCCGTGGCTGGTGCTGGCGATTCTGGCGCTGTTCCCGCTGCTGGCGCCGGCACTGGGGCTGGAATACTACGTCGGCTTCGTGCGCCGGCTGCTGATCGTCGCCATCGCCGCCAGCAGCCTCAACTTCATCCTCGGCTACGGCGGCATGGCCGCGCTCGGGCACGCCGGCTTCATCGGCGTCGGCGCCTACACCGTGGTCGCGCTGGTCGAGGCCGGCTTCTCGTCCGCCTGGCTGGCCTGGGGCGGCGCCCTGGTCGTAGCCGGTCTGTCCGCCGCCCTCATCGGCGCGGTGTCGCTGCGCACGCGCGGGGTGTATTTCATCATGATCACGCTGGCCTTCGCCCAGATGCTGTACTACCTGGCGGTGTCGCTGCGTACCTATGGCGGCGACGACGGCTACGGACTGTATACCTCGCTGGAGATGGGTGCCTGGCTGGACGGCGTGCATCCGGACGTCTTCTATTGGGTGGTGCTGGCGATCGCCGCGCTGGTGTTCGCCGGCTTCAGCCGCGTCGCCCATTCGCGCTACGGCCATGCGCTGCGCGGCATCCGCGACAACGAGACGCGCATGGTCGCGCTCGGCTACCCGGTGTATCGGCTCAAGCTCGCCGGCTTCGTCGCCGCCGGCGCGGTGGCCGGGCTGGCGGGCGGCCTGCTCGCCAGCCACAACGCTTTCGTCAGCCCGGCGATCATGCACTGGACGCAGTCGGCGCTGCTGCTGGTGATGGTGATGCTCGGCGGCCTCGGCCGGCGCTGGGGCGCGCCGCTCGGCGTGGCGCTGTGGCTGGTGCTGGAAGAGGCGCTGAAGATGCACACCGACTACTGGCACTGGCCGCTCGGTGTGCTGCTGCTGCTCGCCGTGTTCCATGCGCCGCAGGGCCTGGCGGCGCTGTTCGAGCGCCGGGAGGCCAACCGATGAGCCTGTTCGTGGCCGAAGGCCTGGTCAAGCGTTTCGGCGGCCTGCTCGCCACCGACCATGTCGACCTGGCGGTGGAACGGGGCGAGATCCACGCCCTGATCGGCCCCAACGGCGCCGGCAAGTCGACTCTGGTCAATCTGATCTCCGGCCTGCTGCCGGCCGACGCCGGCCGTATCGTGCTCGACGGCGTCGACCTGGCCACGCTGGCGCCGCACCAGCGCGTGCGCCACGGTCTGGCACGCTGCTTCCAGATCACCAGCGTGTTCCGCAACGACTCGGTGCGCGACAACCTGCTGCTGGCGGTGCAGGCCCAGGCCGGCTCCAGCTTCCGCTGCCTGCGGCGGCGCGAAGCCGAGACCGCGCTGGCGGATGCGGCGCTGGCGCTGGCCGACAGGACCGGCCTCGGCGCGGTGCTCGACCGCCCCGCCGGCGTGCTGCCGCACGGCATGCAGAAGCGGCTCGATCTCGCCCTGGCGCTGGCTGCAGCCCCCCGGCTGCTGCTGCTCGACGAGCCGATGGCCGGCATGGGGCCGGAGGATTCGGTGCAGATGATCGAGCTGATCGGCCGGCTGCGCAGCGAAACCGCCATCCTGCTGATCGAGCACGACATGGACGCGGTGTTCCGCCTTGCTGACCGCATCTCGGTGCTGGTCTATGGCCGGGTGCTGACCTCGGGTGACGCCGCCCACGTCAGGGGGCATGCCGAAGTGCAGTCGGTCTACCTGGGCACGGAGGCGCACGCATGAGTACGACGCCGCTGCTGCGTTGCCGCGGCCTGGAGGCTGGCTATGGCGCCAGCCAGGTGCTGTTCGGGCTCGACTTCGACATCCGCCCGGGTGAAGTCGTCGCCCTGATGGGCCGCAACGGCATGGGCAAGAGCACCACGATCAAGACCCTGGTCGGCGGCCTGCGCCCACGCCAGGGCGAGATCCTGTTCGACGGCACGCCCATCCATGCCGCGCGCTCCGACCACATCGCCCGCCTCGGCGTGGCGATCGTGCCCGAAGGCCGGCAGTGCTTTCCGAACCTGAGCGTGCGTGAGCATCTGATTGCCTTCGCCGACCGGCGCAACGGTGCAGCCGAGCCCTGGACGCTGGACCGCCTCTACGCACTCTTCCCGCGCCTGGCCGAGCGCGCCGGCCACATGGGCAACCAGCTTTCCGGCGGCGAGCAGCAGATGCTGGCGATCGCCCGTGCGCTGTCGACCAATCCGCGGCTGCTGATCCTGGATGAAGCCACCGAAGGCCTGGCGCCGGTGATCCGCGACGAAATCTGGCGCTGTCTGGCCCTGCTGAAAGCCCAGGGCCAGACCACGCTGGTGGTCGACAAATACGTGGAAAAGCTGCTGCCGCTCGCCGACCGCAACCTGATCCTGGAGCGTGGGCGCATCGTTTGGCAGGGCAACTCGGCCGAGCTGGATGCGCAGCGGGAGCTGTGGAGCCGTTATCTGGGGGTTTGAGCGGTGCACTGCCAACCCCCCGCAGGTGTCTCGCGGCACCCCGTAGGAGCGGCTTCAGCCGCGAAAACAACGCTTGGGCAACCACCACCAGCCCCTGTTCGCGGCTGAAGCCGCTCCTACGACCCGCTCCTACGACCCGCTCCTACGACCCGCTCCTACGACCCGCTCCTACGACCC
>NZ_BCUG01000013.1 GCF_001591165.1 Thauera butanivorans NBRC 103042 | reverse complement strand
TACGACCCGCTCCTACGACCCGCTCCTACGACCCGCTCCTACGACCCGCTCCTACGACCCGCTCCTACGACCCGCTCCTACGACCCGCTCCTACGACCCGCTCCTACGACCCGCTCCTACGACCCGCTCCTACGGGGGCAAGACAGTACAGCCACGTGGCATCCCAATGAGGGTAATCGCGTGCCGTGCTTGCCAGCCCTGCGCGCATCGGATTGGCAACGATGTAGCGCGCGATGGCGCGGATGTCCTCGCCGTCGCGGATGGCTCGGTCGTGAAAGCCCGCCTGCCAGAGCCTGGCCCCTGGCATGTTGCGGGCGCGATTGACGCGCGCTGCGCTGCACGATTTGAAACGCCGCATCAGATCGGCGAGGTTGGTGTGTCTCAATTGCACCAGCCAATGCAAGTGGTTCGGCATCAGCACGAATGCAAGCGTGGCGCACAAACCGGCTTCGTCACAGGCACGCAACTCGCCAATGGCAAGCCGGGCCAGACGCAAATCGTCGAACACACGCCGCCGTTCCTGAGTGACAGTGGTGAGTAGATAGCCCCGCTCCGGCTCGGAAAACCGGCCGATGCGCAGGTGGTGTCCATGAACAGTGCTGGTCATGGCGGTGATGATGCCACGATAATGCTTGCCGCATTCAGCCTCGCCCTGTCGGCACTCCCTCCCCCGCCCCCATCCCCGTAGGAGCGGCTTCAGCCGCGAAAGCAGCAGTGGGGACAGCACGGTAAGGGATATCGGAATCGTGTCGCGGCTGAAGCCGCTCATACGGATACGGTCTTCCTGTCCGAACCAGAGGCAAAGCCATCAGTCGCAGCTCAGCCGAAAGCCAGCGCGCCGGCGAGAATCAGGCCGTGCAGGTTCGCCGCGAGAATGGTGCGCTTGATCGCCGGGCCGAGTTCGGCGGGGTCTTCGGCGTGCTGCAGCAACTCGCGGCCGGCCGAGAAGGACAGCACCAGCGTCATCGCGGCGGCGGCGGTCTTCTGCGGCAGCGTGCCGTTGCTGCTCATGCCGACCAGCCAGCCGTAGGCGACGATGGCAATCAGCAGATAGCCCCATTTCGCCGCCTGCGGGCCGAGCTTCACCACCAGGGTGTTCTTGCCCGTTGCGGCATCACCGGTACGGTCGGGGAACTGGTTGATGAACAGCAGGTTGGCGACCAGCAGCGCATACGACAGGCCGGCGGCGGCGGGCAGCACGTCGAAACTGCCGCGCTGCACGTAGTCGGTGCCGACCACCACCAGCAGCCAGCCGGCGGCGATCGCCAGTTCGCCGAGGCCGCGGCTCATCAGCTTCAGCGGTGGCGCCGAATAGGCCCAGCCGGCGAACAGCCCGCCGGCGCCGATCAGCAGCAGGCCCGGCCCTGTTTGCCAGGTCAGCCACAGCCCGGCCGGAATCACCGCCGCCAGCAGGGCGTGGCCGAAGCGGCCGGTCTGGCGGGCGCTCAGCACGCCGTTCTGGATGAAGCGGCTGCCGCCGGTGAAGGGGAACAGGCGTTCGCTGTTGGCCGCGTCCGCGCCGCTCAGCGCGTCGTGGTAGTCGTTGGTGACATTGACGCCGGCATGGGCGACGAGGGCGAACAGCACCGTGAGCACGGCCGTAGTGGCGTCGATGCCGGCACCGCTGCGCCAGGCGCTGGCCAGGCCAATCAGGCAGGCCACCAGCGTCACCGACAGGAAGGCGGGGCGGGTCGCGGCGAAGTAGCGTGCGAAAGCGTTGCCGAAGCGGCCGGGCTGCGGTTCGGCCGGGTTCGGGATGGGCTGCGGCGAGCTCATAGCAGCACGATGTCGTACTGTTCCTGCGTATAGCTGGCTTCGGCGTGCAGCGACACCTTCTTGCCGATGAAATCCGACAGCATCGCCAGCGACTGGCTTTCCTCGTCCAGGAACAGGTCGATCACCTGCGGCGCGGCGAGCACGCGGAATTCCCGTGCATTGAACTGGCGGGCTTCGCGCAGCAGCTCGCGCAGGATCTCGTAGGCCACGGTGCGGGCGGTCTTGACTTCGCCGCGGCCGTCGCAGGTCGGGCAGGGTTCGCACAGCAGGTGGGCGAGGGATTCGCGCGTGCGCTTGCGCGTCATCTCCACCAGGCCGAGCGCGGTGAAGCCGTTGATGCTCATCTTGGTGTGGTCGCGCGACAGCGCCTTGCGGAACTCGTCGAGCACCATCTCGCGGTGCTCGGTGTTCTCCATGTCGATGAAGTCGATGATGATGATGCCGCCCAGGTTGCGCAGCCGCAGCTGGCGGGCGATGGCCTGGGTGGCTTCGAGGTTGGTCTTGAAGATGGTGTCGTCGAAGTTGCGCGCACCGACGAAGCCGCCGGTATTGACGTCGACGGTGGTCATCGCCTCGGTCTGGTCGATGATCAGGTAGCCGCCGGACTTCAGATCCACCCGGCGGGCGAGCGCCTTCTGGATTTCATCTTCGACGTTGTACAGCTCGAACAGCGGCCGCTCGCCGGCATAGTGTTCGAGCAACGGCAGCACCTTGGGCGTGTATTCCTCGGCGAAGGCGATCAGCTTCTGGAAGTTCTCCCGCGAGTCGACGCGGATGCGCGCGGTGTCGTCGTTGGCGAGGTCGCGCAGCGCGCGCTGGCCGAGGCCGAGATCCTCGTGCAGCAGCCTGGGCGGGAACAGGCCGGTGGTGCTGTTGCGGATCTCGCCCCACAGTTTGCGCAGGTAGGCGATGTCGGCGGCCAGCTCGGCGTCCGAGGCCGATTCGGCCATCGTGCGCACGATGAAGCCGCCGGGTTCGTCGGCGGGCACCAGCGCACCCAGACGCTCGCGCAGGGCTTCGCGCTCGGCTTCGTCCTCGATGCGCTGGGAAATGCCGATGTGCTTTTCCTGCGGCAGATAGACCAGCAGGCGGCCGGCCAGGCTGATCTGCGTCGACAGCCGGGCGCCCTTGGTGCCGATCGGGTCCTTCAGCACCTGCACCATCAGGCTCTGGCCTTCGGCCAGGATGCGCTCGATCGGGCGCGCGGGTTCGCCGTTCTGGCGCTCGCTCCAGATGTCCGCCACGTGCAGGAAGGCGGTGCGCTCCAGGCCGATGTCGATGAAGGCCGACTGCATGCCGGGCAGCACCCGCACGACCTTGCCCAGATAGACATTGCCGACGATGCCCCGGCTGGCGGTGCGCTCGATGTGCAGCTCCTGCACCACGCCCTGTTCGATGATTGCCACCCGCGTTTCCTGCGGGGTGAAGTTGATGAGGAACTCCGTGCTCATGAAAGCCTGCGTCAATGGGAAATGCGCAAGGGCGGCCCGTTTCCTCGCGGGCCGCCCTTGCGCATTGCTCATCTGGCGCGGTTAATACAGAGGATAGCCGAAGGTCTCCAGCAGTTGCGCGGTTTCGAACAGCGGCAGCCCCATGATGCCCGAGTAGCTGCCGTGGATTTCCTCGATGAAGACCGCCGCCTTGCCCTGGATGCCGTAGGCGCCGGCCTTGTCCATCGGCTCGCCGGTGGCGATGTAGTGGCGAATCTCGAGATCGGACAGTTCGCGGAACTTCACCGTGCTGATCGACAGCTTGCTGCGCGTGCGCTCGCCGTCGCTGATCGCCAGCGCCGTCAGCACCCGATGGCGGCGGCCGGACAGGCGGCGCAGGATCGCATGGGCGTCGGCCGTGCCGGTCGGCTTGCCGATGATGTCGCCGTTCAGTTCCAGCGCGGTGTCGGCTGCCAGTACGGGATGGCGCAGCAGCTTGCGCCACTGGATGCGGCGTACGCCAGCCTGGGCCTTGGTCAGTGCCAGTCGTTCGACGTAGCGTTCGACGCCCTCCCCGGAGACGGCCGTCTCGTCGACGTCGGGATCCTCGCCGCGTTCGCCGCCGCGGAAGGTCAGCACGTCGAACTGCACGCCGATCTGCCGCAGCAGATCGCGTCGGCGGGGGCTTTTCGAGGCGAGGTAGATGCGTGGGTTCATCGGTGGATGGGAAGACGGCTCATTCGCGGTGATAGGGGTGGTTGCGCAGCACCGTCCAGGCGCGGTACAGCGCCTCGGCCAGCAGCGGGCGCACCAGGGCATGCGGCAAGGTCAGGCTGGAAAGGCGGATGGCCTCCTGCGCGGCGGCCTTCAGGGCCGGTGCCAGTCCGTCCGGGCCGCCGACGATCAATGCCACGTCCTGGCCTTCGCCCTGCCAGGCTTCCAGCCGGCGCGACAGCGCCTGCGTGCCCAGGTCGGCGCCGCGCTCGTCGAGGATGACGCGGCGGCAGCGTGGCGGCAGCGCGGCTTCGATGCGCGCGGCTTCGGCCGCCATCATCGCGTCCACGGTCTTGCCGCTGGTGCGCGGTTCGGCTTTGACCTCGATCAGTTGCAGCGGCAGTTCGCGCGGCATGCGCCGGGCGAACTCGTCGAAGCCGGCCTCGACCCAGGCGGGCATGCGATGGCCGACGGCGACGACGAAGAGCTTCATTCACTTTCCTGCCGCGGCCTGTGCGGGCTTGCGCGAGGCGGGTGCGGTGTTCCACAGCTCTTCCAGGCGGTAGTGGGCGCGGATCGCGGGCTGCATGACATGGACCACGATACTGCCCAGGTCCACCAGCACCCATTCGCCGCTGTCCTCGCCTTCGATGCTGAGGACGTCGGCGCCGGCTTCGCGCACCTTGTCATGCACGTTGCGGGCCAGGGCGCGGGTCTGGCGGCTGGAGTCGGCGCTGGCGACGACGATGCGGTCGAACAGCGGGGTGTTGTGCGAAGTATCGATGACTTCGATGTCGCGTGCCTTGATGTCTTCGAGGGCGGAAACGACGATGTGCTGCAGGGCGGAAATGTCCATCAAGAGGAAGCGTGTCCAGTCAGGTTGCGGGTGTAGAGCCCATTCGCCCCAATATAGTCGAGAACGGAATCGGGCAGCAAATAGCGCGCGCTGTGGCCGTGGCCGATCAGGTCGCGGATCAGTGTGGCCGAAATCGCCAGCGGCGTCATGTCGAAGGGAATGATGCGTCCGGCGGGGGCTGCGCGCAGCTCGGCCGGGTCGGAGACGTGGCGGCCTTCGCACAGCGCAGCGAAGGCCGGCAGCCGTGCGGACGGCAGTGTCCCCGGCCAGCGGCGGGCGTGGGGTGCATGGCCGGGCCGGTTGGCGACGGCGACGTGGGCCAGCGAGAACAGCTCCTGCCAGCGGTGCCACTGGGGCAGGCCTTCGAAAGCGTCGGCGCCGAGGATCAGCACCAGCGGACGCTGCGGGCCGAGCTCGGCCCGCAGGCGCTCGAGCGTCGGCACGGTGTAGCTCTTCTGCGGGGCGAGCACTTCGCCGTCGTCGACTTCGAGGCCGTCGTTGCCGGCTGTGGCCAGGCGCGCCATCGCCAGGCGGTCCTGGGCCGTGCTGCCGGGTTCGCCGCGGTGCGGCGGCTGGCCGGCGGGGATCAGGCGCACGCCGTGCAGGCCCAGTGCCTCGCGTGCTTCTTCGGCCAGGCGAAGGTGGGCGAAGTGGATCGGGTCGAAAGTGCCGCCGAGCAGGCCGAGCGGCGCGTCTGCCCGTGCGGTGTCCGTTGCAGCGCTCATTGGCGGGGATCGCCGGGCAGGCCGAACACGTCCCGGGTATTGATGTAGAAGCTGGCGAACAGCACCGGCACCAGGATCAGCGGCAGCGGGAAGGAAGCCAGTGTGGCGACCGTGGGCGAAACCAGGCCCAGGATGCCGATGACCAGGCCAGGCAGCAGGGCGCCGAACAGCAGCACGCCGATCGCGTAGGCAAGGAAGGGGCGCCAGTTGCGCAGGCAGGCGTAGAAGCTGAAGAACATCGCCTTGGCGGCGGGCAGCTTCCACCACGAAGCCAGCATCGGCGCGAACCAGTAGGCCATCATCAGCGGTGTGGACAGCAGCGTCCCCACCAGCAGCGTGGTGCCGAGGTTGGAGTTCGACAGCGCGGCTTCGTCGAGGTCGCCGTCGCCGCGCATGATCGCCGCCAGCGTGCCGTCATCGACCATCGACACCACCAGCAGGATCAGTACCGAGCCCGCCAGGTACAGGCCGCCGATGGCCAGCAGCGACGGCAGGTTGCTGCGAAAGCCGGAAAACAGCACGTCCGGCCCGATCTTCCTGCCGGCGTCGATCGCCCGGCAGGCGTTGAGCACGCCCACCGACAGCGCCGGCATGATCAGCGAGGCGGCGATCTGGCCGACGAAGGGGAAGATGCTGACGACCAGCAGCGCCAGCAGGTAGCCGAAGGCGGCGAAACTGAGCAGCGCGGGGTTCTTGCGCCAGAGCTGCAGGCCTTCGCGCAGCCAGTTCCAGCCATGCGCGGAACGAAGGGTATTTGCTTGCATCGTTGGATCTTCAGTCGGAATCGGGGCCGGGGGCGGGAGCGCCTCCGCGGGTGGTGTCCTCGCCGGCGGACCGCTGGGCCGGCGCCGGCAGCGCAGGCAGCTGCGGGGCGAAGGTTTCGCGCCAGGCGGCGTACAGCGCACCGGCCGTCACCGGCAACAGCGCCAGCATGCCCAGTCCGGCCGGGATCAGCGCCACCCAGGCCAGCACGTACAGCAGCGCGGCGAGCACGATGAAGGCCAGCAGGTTGTGGAAGCAGGCGCGGGCGGACAGCATCATCGCCTCGAGCGGGGCGACGCCGTGCAGCATCACCAGCGCGGGGGCGAACCACAGAGCCATCAGCAGCAGCACCCACAGCGCGGTGAACACCAGGGCGCCGACCATCACGCCGCCGGCCGCCATGCCCGCGCCGGGCACGCTGCCGACGATCATGCCGGTCAGCATCGCGCTGCCGCTGATCGCCATGGCCACCAGCGCCGCCAGCAGCGCGCCCAGCAGGTGGAAGGTGCCGACCAGCAGCAGGTTGCCGGCGTGTTGGCGGATGCCGTCGAACAGGTGGTCGATGCGCAGCGCCTCGCCGCGGTCGAGCGCCTGGGCGCCGGACAGCATGCCCGCCAGCAGCACCGGCAGCGCGATCGGCGCTGCCGCCCAGCCGAGGATGGGCAGCATGCCCAGCGCGGCGAGGATCACGAACACGATGAAGGCCTGGATCGCCCACACCACCGGAGACTTCATGAACAGCCGCCAGCCGTCGGCCAGCCATTGCAGGGCATGGCCCGGGGCGACGTCGCCGGGGGCGGGAGCGGGGGGGATATGTCCTTGCTTCGTCATAGCGGCAGCGGCGGCACGCCTGCGGCGCGCAGGCGCAGGATGTCGCGATATTCGTCGGGGTTCTTGACCGACACCATCTCGCCGCTGCGCGGGCGGTGGAAGTCGGCCGCACGCGACAGCCAGAAGCGCAGCGCCGCGGCGCGCAGCATCGCCGGCCAGGCGGCGCGCTCTTCGGCGGTGAACGGCCGCTCGGCATGGTAGGCGTCGAGCAGGGCCTGGGTGCGGGCAGGGTCGAGCTGGCCGTCGGGCTGGCTGCACCAGTCGTTGACCGTCACCGCGACGTCGAACAGCAGCGCGTCGTAGCCGGCGAAGTAGAAGTCGATCAAGCCGCCGACGTGCGGCGTGCCGTCCTCGTCCCTGTCCCACAGCACGTTGTCGCGGAACAGGTCGGCGTGGATCGCGCCCTGGGGCAGGGCGCTGGCATCTACGGTGGCCTGGAAGGCCGTTTCGGCATCGAGCAGCGCCTGCTCGCCGGCCGGCAGGAAGGGGCGCACCAACTGCGCGGTGTCCGCCCGCCAGGCGGCGCCGCGGGGGTTCTCCTGGCGGCGGCCGTAGGACTGGCCGGCCAGATGCAGGCCGGCGAGCATGGCACCGATCTTTTCGCAGTGGGCGAGGCCAGGGTTCATCTCGGACGAACCCGACAGCCGCACCACCAGCGCGGCGGGCCGGTCCTGCAGGGTGCCGAGGTATTCGTTGTCGCGGTCGGCGATCGGCCCGGGCACGGGCAGGCCGTGGCGCGACAGGTGCGCCATCAGGTGCAGGTAGTAGGGCAGCTCGGCGCGCGACAGATCCTCGAACAGCGTCAGCACGTAGCGGCCGAGCGTGGTGGTGACGAAGAAGTTGCTGTTCTGCACGCCGGCCGAAATGCCTTTCAGCTCCACCAGCCGGCCGACGGCATAGCCTTTCAGCCATTCGGCGAGCGTGGATTCGGGAACGTGCGTGAAGACGGACATGCGGGCTCCGGGAGTGGGGGCTGGTGTACGTGGCGGTTCAGGCCGCCTGCGCGGCGGCAGGGTTGGCAGCGGCGGAGGCCGCGCGCACGGCCTGCCAGGCGGCCAGCTTGGCGTCGAAGCCACGCGCGGCATGCGCCGGGCTGGTCGACGGCAGGCGGGTGAAGGCCAGATCGGGCGGCAGTGCGACACGGCTCCGCACGTGGCGGCGGAAAGCCGTTTCGGCGGTGGTGCCGTTGAAGAAAACGTGCCGGATCCGCGGACAGCTCCGGAACAGGCCGGCGAAGTCGTTCGGCTCGATGCTGCCAGGGGTGATGGCGCTGTCGAGGCTGCCGCTGCGCTCACAGGCGGCGATCACGTCCCACAGCGCCACGCCGGCCATGTTCAGCCTTGCCAGCCGCTCGGCGTAGGGCAGCTCCGGCCCGGCGCCGAACAGCGCGCCCATGATCGGCCAGAAGGCATTGCGCGGATGAGCATAGTACTGCGCGGCGTCGAGCGAGGCCCGGCCCGGCATGCTGCCGAGCACCAGCACCCGCGCGTCGGCGCGCACGGCCGGCGCGAAGCTGTGCAGGCGTGCGGGCATGCTTACCAGGACTTGATCACCCACATCGGCACCGCCAGGTCGGGCAGGGCGTCCTCGCGCACCATCTTGCCGTTGCCTTCCTTGTCGATCAGGTAGTAGGGCACGCCGTGCGGCGGCGTCACCTTGACCATGTAGAGCCGGCCGCGGATGCGGTATTCGGCGACGGTGTCCTCGCCGCGCTGGATGATGGTGACTTCCGGCTCGTCGATCTCCCCCTCCATCGGCATCGGCGGCGGTTCGGGAATCGGCTCGAGGCCGGGCGGCTGCTGGGCGTAGGCCGGCATGGCGGCGGCGAGCAGCAGGGCGATCAGGGTGCGGCGCATGGTGTTCTCCAGAAGATGCCTTGATTCTAGCTGTTTGGGCCGAAGCCTGCTGCCGAGGCTACAGGTTCAGCATCATGTCGTGCTCGGCCGGCACCGGCTGGAAGCCGCGCCGTTCGTAATGCTTGAAAATGGCCTCGACGACCTCTTCGGGCGTATCGATGACCTGCACCAGGTCGAGGTCTTCGGGGTTGATCATGCCGTCGGCGACGAGGCGGTTGCGGAACCAGTCGAGCAGGCCCTGCCAGAACGGGCCGTGCACCAGGATGATCGGAATCTTCTGGCTCTTCTTGGTCTGGATCAGCGTCATCGCCTCGAGCAACTCGTCCAGCGTGCCGAAGCCGCCCGGCATCACCACGTAGGCGGCGGCGAATTTCACGAACATGAACTTGCGCGCGAAGAAGTGGCGGAAGGTCTGCGAGATGTCCTGGTAGGGGTTGGCGCTCTGTTCCAGCGGCAGCTGGATGTTCAGGCCCACCGACGGGCTCTTGCCGAAGAAGGCGCCCTTGTTGGCCGCTTCCATGATGCCCGGCCCGCCGCCGGAGATCACGGTGAAGCCCGAATCCGACAGCAGGCGCGCGATCTGCTCGGTCAGGATGTAGTACATGTGATCGGGCGGTATGCGTGCGCTGCCGAAGATCGATACCGCCGGGCGGATTGCGGCCAGGCGGTCGGTCGCCTCGACGAACTCTGCCATAATTCCGAAGATCCGCCAGGACTCGCGCGCGTTGTAGCGCGGCGTGCCGCCGTCCGGAGCGCTATGGGCCTGGGGGCTGCGGGGGAGTTTGTCTTTCGCGGTCATGTTGTTGTTCTCATGTATGTTCATCGGCCGGACCAGGCCGGACCCCGTTCCCGAGGATTTCCAGAAATGCCTACCCTGCTGCTCGTCGATGGCTCAAGCTATCTCTATCGCGCCTTCCATGCGCTGCCCGATCTGCGCAATTCGCAGGGCGAGCCGACGGGGGCGATACGGGGGGTGCTGTCGATGCTACGTCGGCTGGAAAGCGACTACAAGGCGGAATTTCGTGCCTGCGTGTTCGACGCCAAGGGCAAGACCTTCCGCGACGACTGGTATCCCGAGTACAAGGCCCACCGCCCGTCGATGCCCGACGACCTGCGCGCGCAGATCGAGCCGCTGCACGAGGCGGTGGTGGCCGAAGGCTGGCCGCTGCTGTCGGTCGAGGGCGTCGAGGCCGACGACGTCATCGGCACGCTGACCCGCCAGGCGCTGGAGCGCGGCTGGGAAGTGGTGATCTCCACCGGCGACAAGGATCTGACCCAGCTCGTGCGCCCCGGCGTGCAGTGGGTGAATACCATGAGCGAGGAAGTGCTGGATGCGGCTGGCGTCGAAGCCAAGTTCGGCGTGCCGCCCGAGCGCATCGTCGACTATCTGACCCTGGTCGGCGACACCGTGGACAACGTGCCCGGCGTGGAAAAGTGCGGCCCCAAGACCGCGCTGAAATGGCTGGGCGAATATGGCGACCTGGACAAGCTCATCGCCAACGCCGACAAGATCGGCGGCAAGGTCGGCGAGAACCTGCGCAAGCACCTGGACTTCCTGCCGCTGGGCCGCAGGCTGGTGACGGTGGCGACCGACGTCGAACTGCCGGTGACGCTCGACGAACTGCCCGCACGTGGCGACGACAAGGCGGCGCTGCGCGCGCTGTACGAGCGCTTCGAATTCCGTTCGTGGCTGAAGGATCTCGATGCCGGCGCCGCCAGCGTCGCCGAGTCGAAAGCCGCCACCGAAGCGCGCCGCTTTGCCCCGGAGGGGGACAGGACGGGCGCGGAGCCGGCAGAACCCGGCGCACATCGCGGCAGCTACGCCACGATCCTCGACTGGGACAGTTTCGATGCCTGGCTGGACAGGATCAGCGCTTCTGAGCTGACCGCCTTCGACACCGAAACCACCAGCCTCGACCCGATGGCCGCGCAACTGGTCGGCATCTCCTTCGCCGTCGAAGCGGGCGAAGCCGCCTACCTGCCGCTGGCGCACCGCGGCGCCGAAGCGCCCGAGCAGTTGCCGCTGGCCGAGGTGCTGGACAAGCTGCGGCCCTGGCTGGAATCCGACGCCCACGCCAAGCTCGGCCAGAACCTGAAATACGACGCCCACGTGCTCGCCAACCACGGCATCACGCTGCGCGGCATCGCCCACGACACCCTGCTCGAATCCTACGTGCTCGAAAGCGACAAGTCGCACGACATGGATTCGCTCGCCCGCCGCCATCTCGGCCTGACGACGATCCCCTACGCCGAGGTCTGCGGCAAGGGCGCCAAGCAGATCGGCTTCTTTGATGTCGCGGTCGAGCGCGCCACCGAATACGCCGCCGAGGACGCCGACGTCACGCTGCGCCTGCACCAGCACCTGTGGCCGCAACTCGAAGCCGAACCCCGGCTCGCCGCGCTCTACCGCGACATCGAGCTGCCGGTGCTGTCGGTGCTGCAGCAGATGGAGCGCACCGGCGTGCTGATCGACCCCTTCCTGCTCGCCCAGCACTCCGAAGAGCTCGGTCGCCGCCTGCACGAACTCGAACTGCAGGCGCACGAACTGGCCGGCCAGCCCTTCAACCTCGGTTCACCCAAGCAGCTCGGCGAGATCCTGTTCGGCAAGCTCGGCCTGCCGGTGGTCAAGAAGACCGCCACCGGCCAGCCCTCCACCGACGAAGAAGTGCTGGAAAAGCTCGCCGAAGACTACCCGCTGCCCAAGCTGCTGCTCGAGCATCGCAGCCTGTCCAAGCTCAAGAGCACCTACGCCGACAAGCTGCCGCGCATGGTCAACCCCGCCACCGGCCGGGTGCACACCAGCTTCTCGCAGGCCACCGCGGTCACCGGACGGCTGTCCAGCTCCGAGCCCAACCTGCAGAACATCCCGATCCGCACGCCCGAGGGCCGCCGCATCCGCGCCGCCTTCATCGCGCCCAAGGACCATCTGATCGTCTCCGCCGACTACTCGCAGATCGAGCTGCGCATCATGGCCCACCTGTCGGGCGACGCCCGCCTGCTCGAAGCCTTCGCCCGCGGCGAGGACGTGCACCGCGCCACCGCCGGCGAAGTGTTCGGCGTGCCGCCGGACGAAGTCAGCAGCGAACAGCGCCGCTACGCCAAGGTCATCAACTTCGGCCTCATCTACGGCATGAGCGCGCACGGCCTGGCCAGGAACCTCGGCATCGAACGCGCCGCCGCCCAGGGCTGGATCGACCGCTACTTCGCCCGCTACCCCGGTGTCGCCGACTACATGGAGCGCACCCGCATCGAGGCGCACGAGCAAGGCTACGTCGAAACCGTCTTCGGCCGCCGCCTCTACCTGCCCGACATCCGCGCCGCCCAGGCCGGCCGCCGCCAGGGTGCCGAGCGTGCGGCGATCAACGCGCCGATGCAGGGCACCGCCGCCGACCTGATCAAGAAGGCGATGATCGCCACCCGCGACTGGCTGGCCGCGTCCGGGCTGAAGTCGAAGCTGGTGCTGCAGGTGCACGACGAACTGGTGCTGGAAGTGCCCAAGGCCGAACTCGACGCCATCCGCAGCGAACTGCCCAGGCTGATGGGTGGCGTCGCGGAGCTGAAAGTGCCGCTGCTGGTCGAAGTCGGTGCGGGCGACAACTGGGACGAGGCGCACTGAGTACGCCACCGTTTTTTCGCCGCACCGCCTGTCTTTCTGTAGGAGCGGCTTCAGCCGCGAACACGGCCGTGGAAGCTGTATCTCAGCCCCATCGCGGCTGAAGCCGCTCCTACGGGGACGCGGTGTTTTAGTCGGGTAGGATGGGTAGAGCGTAGCGAAACCCATCGTCCACGGTGTGTTGTTTTTCCTGGGCATCGATGGGTTTCGCCTGCGGCCCTACCCATCCTACAGACTATCCATCCTGCAAAATCGCCGGCGCCAATCGTGCCGATAGCGGTCCCCGGCAAAGCCGCGTGCTAGCATCGCCGGCATCCAGAATGCTTTCTCCGGCTCCGCGCCGGGACCGAACCGCGAGACCTCCCCATGAGCTTCTTCAGCCAATACATCGACAAGCACCTGGCCGCCATCGAGGCCCTGCGCGCCATCGAACCGGTGGTCGAAGCCGGTGCGCGGCGCATCAGCGCGGCGCTCAACCGCGGCAACAAGATCCTGTTCTGCGGCAACGGCGGCAGCGCCGCCGATGCCCAGCACATCGCTGCCGAACTGGTCGGCCGCTTCGTCGCCGAACGCCGCGCGCTGCCCGGCATCGCGCTCACCACCGACACCTCCATCCTCACCGCGGTCGGCAACGACTACGGCTTCGACGACGTCTTCGCGCGCCAGGTCGATGCGCTGGGCCAGCCGGGCGACGTGCTGGTCGGCATTTCCACCAGCGGCAACAGCCCCAACGTCATCGCCGCAGTCGAAGCGGCGCGCCGGCGCGGCGTCGAAGTCATCGGCCTGCTCGGCCGCGACGGCGGCAAGCTGCGCGGGCTGGCGGACCTGGCGGTCGTCATCGGCGTCGCCGAGACGGCGCACATCCAGGAATGCCACATCATGATCGGCCACATGTGGTGCGCCCATGTCGATGCCCATCTTGCCGCGCCGGATACGGCCAAGGCCTCGGCGGACGGCGTGCTGGCCGAGGCCCAGGCCATCGCTACCGTCCGTGCCGCGCGCCAGGCCGGCGAGCGCGTGGTGATGACCAACGGCTGCTTCGACATCCTGCACCCCGGCCACATCGAATACCTGGAACAGGCCCGCGCGCTCGGCCAGCGGCTGATCGTCGCCGTCAACGACGACGACTCGGTGCGCCGTCTCAAGGGCGACGGCCGGCCGGTCAACCCGCTGGCGCACCGCCTGCGCATGCTCGCCGCGCTGGGTTGCGTCGACTGGGTGGTGCCGTTCGCCGAAGACACGCCCGAACGCCTGATCTGCGCCGTGCTGCCCGACCTGCTGGTCAAGGGCGGCGACTACACGCCCGACCAGATCGCTGGCGGCGACTGCGTGCGCCGCGCGGGCGGCGAGGTCAAGGTGCTGGGCTTCGTCGAAGGGCATTCGACGACGGGGCTGATCGAACGCATCCGCGACGGCGGCTGATTCCGGGATTTACGGGGTTCGATTCCGGATTTCACGGCGCTTGATTCCGAAGTTTACGAGGTTTGATTTCGAGGTTTATGCTATTCGCTGGAGTCCCCACATGCCCTTGCCCGAGACCAAGCCCGAATTCGGCATCGAAGCCTACATGGCGTGGGAAGACGAACAACCCGAACGCCATGAGTATCTGGCAGGCGAAACGTTCGCCATGTCCGGTGGAACGGATGCGCACTACACGATTCTTGGCAATGTTTTTGCCGAACTCCGGACCGCCCTTGTCGGCAAGTCATGCCGCGCCTTCATCTCGGGCATGAAGCTGCGCATCGACCGTGCGGATGCGGTGTTCTACCCCGACGTCTTCGTCACCTGCGATCCGCGCGACCGCCAGCCCGACGCCAGCCTCGCCAAGCAATACCCCAGCCTGGTCGTCGAAGTGCTGTCCGGCTCCACCGCCGCCTTCGACCGCGGCCGCAAGTTCGAGCTTTACCAGCAGATCGAGACGCTGCGGGAATACCTTCTGATCGAGCAGGACCGCAAGCATGCGGACCTGTTTCGCAAGAACGAGGATGGCCTGTGGGTGCTGCACCCGGCGGGGCCGGGCGGTGTCATCCGGCTGGAAAGCGTCGGCGTGGAACTGGCGCTGGAAGGCCTGTATGAGGATGTCGAGCTTGAGCTGGCATGAGGTGCCAGCCCTTACAAGGCCTCCGCATCCATGTAGATTTCGTCCAGGGTGATTTCCGCGTCCAGGCAGTCCAGCCGGATGCTGCCTTCGGTGAAGGTCTCATGGCGCACAGGATCGCCGAAGCGGTACACCTCCACGCTGCGTTTCTCGGGGTCGACCAGCAGGTATTCGCGCAGCGATGGCGCGGCCTGGTAGGCGAACAGCTTCTCGCGGTGGTCGATGCGCTCGGTGCTGGGCGACAGTACTTCGACGATCAGGCAGGGGCGGCGGCGGTAGTAGGGGTCGCGGTCCTGCGGATCGCAGGCCAGCAGCAGGTCGGGGTAGTAGAAATAGGTCTGGCCCGAATGCTCGACGCGCACTTTCATGTCGGCCATGAAAAGCTGGCAGCCTTTGCGGCGCGCGTGGGGGCCGATGGCGAGCCCGAGTCCGGTCACGACCAGACCGTGTTTCGCACTCGCTCCACCCATGGCGACGACTTCGCCGTCCAGGTATTCGTGCTTGATGTCGCTGCGGGTTTCGCCGTCGAGATAGTCTTCGATGCCGATCTTGGTGCGGTATGCGGGAACGCTGCTCATACTGGCCTCCGTCGGGGGCTGAGTCTTGGGTAATGATAAGACCAAATGCGCGGAGGGGTTATCCGCCACGGAAAGCACTCGTCAGTGCCGTGCTGGTTCGTATTCCGGCACCCATCGTCTCAGACCGTCACGGACCGCGTCGTCGGAAACCGGCCCTGGCTGCGACAGCCATTGCTCCAGTTCGGCCAGGAAATTCGCGGGCACGGGGCGTGAACGCGCGATGCGCAGCCTGGAGTGAGGGGTTTCGCGCGTCGCTTCGGCGTCGGTGAGCAATTCTTCGTACAGCTTCTCGCCCTGGCGCAAGCCGGTGAATTCGATGCGGATATCGTCTTCGGTATAGCCCGACAGGCGGATCATGTTGTGTGCCAGATCGACGATCTTCACCGGCTCGCCCATGTCGAGCACGAAGATCTCGCCGCCCTGGCCCATCGATGCGGCCTGGAGCACGAGCTGCGCCGCCTCGGGAATCGACATGAAATAGCGTTTGATCTCGGGGTGCGTCACCGTCACCGGCCCGCCGCGCGCGATCTGCTCGGCGAAACGGGGAATCACGCTGCCGGTGCTGCCCAGCACATTGCCGAACCGCACCATTTCCATCTGGGTCGTGCCGTCCTCCGAGCATTGCAGGGCCTCGCAGACCATTTCGGCCAGGCGCTTGGTCGCGCCCATGACATTGGTCGGGTTGACCGCCTTGTCGGTGGAAATGAGGACGAAGCGCTCGGCGCGATGGCGGCGTGCACAGGCGGCGACCAGCACCGTGCCGAGGACGTTGTTGAGCACTGCCTGCCAGGCATTGCCGACTTCCATCAGCGGGACGTGCTTGTAGGCGGCGGCGTGGAAAACGAGCTGCGGCTTCCAGCTGGAGAAGATCTCGTCCATGCGGGCGGCATCCCTGATGTCGCCCGCGAGCGGGACGATCTCGATCGCCCCCTGGTGATCGCCGAACCATTGCTCGATGTTGTACAGCGCGTACTCGCAGTTCTCGACCAGCACCAGGCGGGTGGGAGAAAAGCGGGCGAGCTGGCGGCAGAGCTCGCTGCCGATGGAGCCGCCCGCGCCGGTGATCAGCACGGTTTTCCCGGTGACCATCGCCTGCACGTGCAGGGAGTCGATCTGCACCGGTTCGCGCCCGAGCAGATCCTCGATATTGACCGGTCGCATGGCATTGATGGCCACCTTGCCGCTCATCAGGTCGTCCAGCCCCGGCAATGTGAATACCTGGGCTCCGGCGCGGATGGCGATGTCGGTGGCGTGCTTCAGCGTTCCGCTTGCGGCCGAGGGCATGGCCAGGATGACGTGCTGGGCTTTGTGCTCCTTCAGCACCTGGGGCAGCATGTCGACGCTGCCGGCAATCGGACGGCCCCGGAGATCGCGCTTCCACTTCGCCGGGTCGTCGTCGACGAGTGCCACGACTCGCCAGTCCGGGCTGCGCTCGAGTTCGCGCACCAGCATCGCGCCGCCGGTGCCCGCGCCGATGATGACCACGGGCTTGCCCGCCGCCATCAGGTCGCCATACGTGCGGTATTCCTTCCACATGCGCCCGGCGGCGCGGCTGCCGCCCATGATCAGCAGCAGCAGCATCGGGTACAGCACCAGCATGGAGCGCGGCAGCGGCGGTTCGCCGTGATCCAGCGCCATCAGCGCCACCAGCGCGGCAGCGGAGGCAATGACCGCCTTCAGCACCCGCTTCAGGTCGGGCAGGCTGGCGAACACCCAGATGCCGCGATACAGCCCCGCCAGGCTGCAGGCGATACCGTGCACCAGCAGCAGCGCGGCGCCGGTCGCCAGCATCTTGGATGCATAAGCGGCTGGCGGCTCGAAGTCGAAATGCAGCAGCAAGCCTCCGCCCCAGGCCAGCGCTGCGGCGAGCAGATCGAATGCGAAGACGAAAGCGGAGCGGACGGAGATGTTATTGATCACATTGTTCGGCGAATGTCGCATGCCGGTCAGCTGCGCTGAATACCGTGCGGAGGCGATTCTAGTCCCTTGGTTCGCGCGGATGTTGTCCCGCAACAACAATTTGCGATCTCAGCGTGCCCGTGGCGCGCTGCGCCGTGCCACCACGGTCATTCGGCTTCGGTTCCGCCGGCCCGGAAGCGGATGGCCAGCGCGAGCAGGGGCAGCCAGGCGATCGCCACGCCGGTGATGCCGTCCAGTCCGCCGCTGCCGACCCACAAGGCCAGCGGCAGCAGCCAGCCGAGGTTCAGCGCGGCGACGGCCAGTGTCACCGGCCGGTGGCTGCCGAAGTGCCGCGCGGCGAACTGGTAGGCATGGCGCCGGTGTGCTTCGTGGACACGTTCCCCCCGCAGCAGGCGGCGCAGCAGGGTGAAGGTGGCGTCCACCACGAAGACGCCGAGCAGAATCAGCCAGCCCCAGAACAATTCGGGCGAGACCCAGCCCGCCTGCAAGGACATCGCACCGAGCGCCACGCCGACGAAGCCGCTGCCCGCATCGCCCATGAAGATGCGCGCTGGCGGGAAGTTCCAGTACAGGAAACCTGCCGCGGCGGCGGCCAGTGCGAGCGGCAGCAGCGCGAGCGCCGGCTGGCCGGCCAGCAGGTAGAGCGCGCCGCCGCCGAGGCCCGCGCAGATCGCCTCCACGGCGGCGATGCCGTCGATGCCGTCCATGAAGTTGTACAGATTCAGCATCCATGCCAGATAGATCGCCGCGAGGCCGTTGCCGATCCAGCCCGGTGCGGCGCCGGAAAGGGCGAGCGGCGGCGCACCGCCCAGCCAGGCGAGTACCCATGCGGCCGCGCAGAAATGCGCCAGCAGGCGCCAGCGTGCGGGGACGTGCCCATGGTCGTCGAGAAAGCCCACCAGCGCGACGGCCGTGCCCGCGCCCAGCAGCGCCCACGCCCACGTCCACGGCAGGGCGCCGTGGGCGGCCAGCCAGGCCGTTGCCGCCAGAAAGCCCAGCACGATGGCCACCCCGCCGCCGCGTGGCGTCGGCACCGCGTGCGAACTGCGGGCGTTGGGCAGGTCCAGCAGGCTGCGCGCCAGCGCATAGCGGCGCAGGCCACCCGTCATCAGCCCGGCCGCGAGTGCGATCGCGGCCAGCAGCCAGGCGTGCTCCAGGATTTCCGTCATTGCCGCAGTCCGGCCGCCGTGCGGCGCAGGCCTTCGTCGACGCCGATCGGTGGCTGCCAGCCGAGCAAGCGGCGGCTTGCCGAGTCATCCACCTGGAGGCTGCCGCACAGCCGCGCCATGAGCGGGCGCTTGCCGAGCAGGGCCGCGCCGGCCGCCAGCGCCCATGGCGGCACTGGGACCAGGCGGGCATCCACCTGCAGTGCGGCGGCGGCGCGGCGCAGCAGGCCGGCGGTCGAAAGGTCTTCGCCGTCGCGCACCAGCAGTATGCGATTGGCCGCGGCCGGGTGGTCGATGCTGCATGCGATCAGATCGACGAGGTTGTCCAGCGCCACCAGCGAGCGGCGGTTGCCGCTCACCGCGCCCAGGGGCAGCGGCAGGCCGCGCTGGAGCCAGCGCATCATGCCGAGGAAGTTCGCCTTGACGCCGGGGCCATACACCAGCGGCGGGCGGATGATGACGGCTTCCATGCCCGTGCGTTCCGCCAGCTGCAGCAGGGCGGTTTCGGCCTCTGCCTTGGACAGGGCGTAGGCGTCCTGCGGGGCGGGTGCGTCGTCGGCGGTGAATGGCCGTCCCGGTGCGGTGCTTTCGCCATTCACCTTGATCGAGCTCAGGAACACGAAGCGGCGCACGCCCGCCGCCGCGGCCTGGCCTGCCAGGCGCAGCGTGCCGTCGACATTGACCGCGCGATATTCGGCCAGCAGGGCAGCGGCCAGCGGGTCGGCCGCGGCGTCGCGCATCACATGCACACGTGCCGCCGTATGGACGAGGGTGTCGCAGCCCCGCAGCAGCATGGACCAGTCGGCGGCGGGGTCCTCCAGCGCCGGGCCGCCGGTGCAGCCGGCGGGCGGCAGGCCGCAGCGGGCAATGCCCAGGGCGTCGCGGCCGTCCTGCCGCAGCCGTGCGAGGAGGGCTGCGCCGACGAAACCCGTGCCGCCGGTCACCAATACGCGGCCCCGCGTCGTCACCACAGTTTCCAGCCGTGCTTGTTGAAGAACTGCAGGCCGGAGCGCACGAACATCGCGCGATGTTTCCAGCCTTTGCGTGCCGAATGCCCGCCATGGTGGGCAATGCGCATCGACGGCACATGGGCGATGCGGCCCAGGCCCGCCGCGCGCAGGCTCAGGTCGAAATCCTCGAAATACAGGAAGAAGCGCGGGTCGAAGCCGCCCAGCCGGCGGAAGGTCTCGCCCCGCAGCAGCATGAAGCAGCCGCTGACGATGGGGACGTCCCAGTACTCGCGCTCGCCATGGGTTTCGCGCATCTCGTAGTGCGCCAGCCGGGCGTCGAAACGGCGCTTCAGCCAGGCCGGCGCAAA
>NZ_BCUG01000012.1 GCF_001591165.1 Thauera butanivorans NBRC 103042 | reverse complement strand
CAATGCGCATCGACGGCACATGGGCGATGCGGCCCAGGCCCGCCGCGCGCAGGCTCAGGTCGAAATCCTCGAAATACAGGAAGAAGCGCGGGTCGAAGCCGCCCAGCCGGCGGAAGGTCTCGCCCCGCAGCAGCATGAAGCAGCCGCTGACGATGGGGACGTCCCAGTACTCGCGCTCGCCATGGGTTTCGCGCATCTCGTAGTGCGCCAGCCGGGCGTCGAAACGGCGCTTCAGCCAGGCCGGCGCAAAGCCCCGCAGTCCCAGGTCCAGCACCGAGGGGTAGCGCTTGCACAGATGCTGGCGCTCGCCTTCGCCCGATTCGGCCGCGGGGCTCGCAAGGACACAGTCGGTATGCGCGCGCATGAAGTCGACCGCGGCGACCAGGGCGCCGGGGGCAAGCTCGACATCGGGGTTCAGGACGAGGTGCAGCTCCCCGACGCATCCGGGCTCGGCGAGGCACAGGTTGTGGCCCCGTCCGAATCCCACATTGCCCTGGCCGTGGATGAATCGGAGCGGGCCGGTGAAATGCCGCGGCGGCAGTTGCAGCGCGAAGGCAGGGGAGTTGTCCACGATGCAGACCGATGCCGTGCAGCCGCGCTCCGCCTGGAGCGATGACAATGCCCTGTCCAGGGAGGCGAACGTCGCCGCCAGCACGGCGGGGTCCGGCTTGTAGGTGACGATACAGACTGAAAGGAAAGACACGGGCTGGTCGGACAATGGGCTGGCACAATGAGCGCCCCGTTCCGCCGCCCGGGGAGATTGGGTGGGGGCGGACGTTTCGTCCACGAGGCGCGGTATCATACCCGGTTTTTTCGCCTCTTTTCCGTGTTGCACCGGAGCACTGCATGCCCATGCCCCTGATCAGCGTCGTCATTCCCTCCTATAACCATGCGCGTTATATCGGTGAGGCGATCGACAGCGTGCTGGCGCAGCCGGTCGAGCTCGAAGTGCTGGTTCGGGATGACGCGTCCACCGATGGGAGCTGGGCCGTGCTGCAGGGCATCCGCGACCCGCGCGTCCGCATCTGGCGCAACGAATCCAATCTGGGGGCGCACGAGAACCTGCAGCGCCTCCTGGCCGATGCGCGGGGCGACTACCTCGCGATCCTCGATTCGGACGACCGCTATGCCCCCGGCCGCCTGGCGCGCTGCCTGCAGGTTCTCGAACAGGGCAACTGCGATCTGGTCGGCAGCGACATCCGCCTGATCGACGGCGAGGGCGCGCCGGTCGCCGCCCATTGGTGGATCGACGCCTTTGGCGAGTTGAAGGCCGTCTGGCGGGAAACCGGGGACTGGGCTGCGACCCTGCTGTCCGGGAACGTGTTCATGACGACCTCGAACTTCGTCTTCACGCGCCGGCTGTGGCAGCGGCTCGCACCATTCAGCACGCATCGCTATGTGCATGATTACGACTTCGTGCTGCGCGCCCTGGCCGGGGGCGCCCGGCTCGCCTGGATCGACGAAGCCCTGCTCGACTACAGGCTGCACGCGAGCAACACGATTTCCGAGAAGCCGCTGGCCGCCAATCTGGAGGCTTCGTCCCTGCTGAGGGAGCATGCGCCGGCGCTGCTTTCCGCGCCGGGCGACGTCGCCATGCGCACGGCCTGCCTGAACGGGCAATGGGCCAGGATCGAGCGCTACGAAGTGGAGATCCTGCGAGCCTTGCAGCACGAGGCGCTCGTGCGCAAGGACGAGGAATGGGGGCGTCTGGTCGATGACCGTGACAAATGGATCGCGGAGCGCGACCAGTGGATTGCCGAGCGCGATGGCTGGATCGCGGAGCGCGACGGATGGATCGCCGAGCGGGACCGGCGGGTGGCCGAGCAGGAGGCCCGGCTCGCACAGGCCGGGGCCGAAATCGCGGCCTTCCGCCGGGCGCCGCTGAAGGCCGCAGCCCGGATTCGCGCCCGGGCCGCCATGGGCTGGCTGCGTGGCCTCCGGGCCCAGTGGCGCGGCCTGGCCCTGCCGGGGCGTGCGCAGATGCGGCGCGTAGGCGGCTTTTCCGGGCTGCGGCGCATCATCGAACGGCGGGAGCGGCGTGTGGCCGCGCTGTCCTTCGATATTTTCGACACTTTGCTGGCGCGCTGCATCGAGCCTCCCGAGCGGGTCGTCCACCGTGTCGCCACCCTGCTTGCGCAACGCCTCGAACTCCCCGTGGAGCAGGTGCTGGCCCAGCGCCAGATCGCCGAGCGGGCGCTGCGCGAAGAGGCGCTGGCCGCCGGGCACGATCATGAATGCCATTACGATGAAATCGTCGAGCGTTGGATCGCCGGCCTGCTGCCCGCGGCGGACGCTGTGCGGAAGGCCGCCCTGGTGCGGTTCGCGGAGGACTGCGAGTTCGATCTGGAGCGCCTGGCCCTGCGCGCCAAGCCCAATGCGCGGCTGTTCCTCGCATGGGCGCGCGGCCAGGGCATCCGCATCATCGCCGTGTCGGACATGTATCTCGGCAAGCGCCACCTTCGTCGCCTGCTCGACGAGCTCGGCTATCGCGGCCTGATCGACCGCATCTACGTCTCGTCCGAATACCGCGCCGGAAAATACTCCGGCCGCCTGTTCGGCCACGTGCTCGAACAGGAAGGGCTGCGCCCGGAGGATGTGCTCCACGTCGGCGACAACTTCCTCTCCGACGCGATGGCGCCCTGCCGGCTGGGCATGGCCGGTGTCTTCCTCGACGAGCGCCACGAGCGCCGCCGCCGCCGCCGGCAGCAGACTTCCGCCGCGCTGTCGGTGCTGGGCGGCGTCTGGCCGGGCCGCATGATGGCCGAAGTGCTGGCCGAACGCCTGTACCTCGACGACCGGGCCAAGCGCGACGAAGTGTATTTCCAGTATGGTCTGGAAGTACTCGGGCCGATCTTCTCCACCTTCGTGCACGGCCTCATCGAGCGCGTCCGCCGCGATCGCCCCGAAAAGCTCTTCTTCCTCGCCCGCGACGGCGCGCTGTTCATGCGCATGTACGAGGAAGCGGGCGCCCTGCTCGGCGAGACCCTGCCGCCCGCCTGCTATGCCTATGCCAGCCGCCGGGTCGTCGCCGGCGCCGCGGTCGCCGAGGGGCTGGACCACGCCAAGGCGGTCGTCGGTCTCTACAACCCCAAGCAGCATGGCCTCGAATCCATCCTCAAGACCTACGGCCTGAATCCCGGCGATTTCGCCGATCTCGCCCGGCGCCATGGCTTCACCCATATCGGCGAGCGGCTCGACGACTGGAACGATGCCCGCCTGCTCGCCTTTCTCGACGATGCCGAAGTGCAGCAGCGCATCCGGCCGGCCGGCCAGCAGGCGCGCGAACTGCTGCGCGACTACTTCGACGGCCTCGGCTTCTTCGCCGCGCGTCGGGTGGCGCTGGTCGACATCGGCTGGAACGCCACCATCCAGCGCTTCCTCGAAGACGCCTTCGCCGGCGAGGCCGATGCCGCCTATCCACAGGTCGATGGCTACTATTTCGCCTTCATGAACGGCATGCACCAGGGCGCGCTCGCCCACGGCGGCATCGACGGCCTGATGCTCGACGTGCGCCGCGCCGAGCCGCAGGAGCGCGCCGCCAGCGACTTCGAGGAACTGTTCGAGCAGGGGGCCCGTGCCCTTCACGCCACCACCATCGGCTACCGGCGCACCGCCGATGGCGTCGAGCCGGTGCTCAAGGACGATGCCGCACCCGACCGCCAGGCCGAGCTCCGCTGCAATCCGCACATCGAGGCCTTGCAGCAAGGCGTCATGCTCTGCTTCGAACACTACCTCGCCGCCCAGCGCCTCACCGGCTTCGGCTTCGATGCCGTGCGGCCCTACGCCCTGGCGCTGGCCGAACGTGCCGTGGTCTATCCGACCCGCGCCGAAGTGGCGGCGATCAGCAAGCTGGCGCATTCGGAGGACTTCGGCCACGATCACCTGCTCGACCTGTCCGGCAGGGACGTCGGCTGGCGCGACTTCCTGCGGCCCCGCCTGCTGGCACGCAAGCTCGCCATGCTGCCCTGGCGCTATGCGCCCTTCGCCCGTTTCCGCACGCCGCTCGCCTCCGCTGCCGCGCGTGCGCTGCACCTGCTTCAACTCAAGAGGAGAGCCGGATGAACCAGCGACGCCGGGCCCGCATCCTGCCGTCCGCATTCAGATTGTTCCTGATGCATTTGCCCTTCAGGTTCGGCCGCCCCGGCGGCCCCGGCTTTGCCCCCGGTTTGCGCGCCAGCCTCGCATGGACGCGGCGAGTCCTGTGGCATGCGCTGTTCGACCACGAGCGCTTCAAGTATCGGCTCGTCCGCCTGCGCCAGCGCCTGCCGCGCCGTTGACGAAATGGGCGGCACGGCTTGTCCGGTACAATCCCCGGTCGCCTGCGTCCACGATCACGATAGCTTCTCGATGACCCCTCTCGTCACCACCATCACCATCCTCTGCGTCCTCGGCATCTCGCTGGGGCAGATCCTGTTCAAGAAGGCGGCGATGACGATCGTCGACGCCAGCCAATGGCAGCAGTGGGTCTTCAACGGCTGGCTGATCGTGGCGCTGGCGCTGTACGGCATCACCACCCTGGTGTGGATCTGGGTGCTGCGGCACGCGCCATTGCATCTGGCCTACCCCTTCATGGCGCTGGCCTTCCTGATCGTGCCCTGCCTGGGCTGGCTGTTCATGGGTGAGCCGGTGCGCCTGGCCACGTGGGCGGGCGGTGCCCTGATCCTGCTCGGCATCACCATCGCCTCGCGCGCAGCCTGAGCTTCACCGCATGTCCTCAGCCATGAAGATCGCCGTCGCCATCCCCTGCTACAAGGTCACCCGCCACGTCCTTGGCGTGATCGAGGCCATCGGCCCCGAAGTGGACACCATCTACGCGGTCGATGACGCCTGCCCCGATGGCAGCGGCGACCTCATCGAACAACACAGCCGTGACCCGCGCGTGCGCGTGCTTCGCCACAGCGGCAACCAGGGCGTCGGTGGTGCCGTCGTCACCGCCTACAAGGCGGCGATCGCCGACGGCATGGACATCGTCGTCAAGATCGACGGCGACGGCCAGATGGACCCCGCGCTGCTGCCGCAGTTCGTGCGTCCGCTGCTGCGCGGCAAGGCCGACTACACCAAGGGCAACCGTTTCTTCCGCCCCGAATCGGTGCAGGGCATGCCGCCGCTGCGGCTGTTCGGCAACGCCGTGCTGTCCTTCCTGGCCAAGCTCAGCTGCGGCTACTGGAACGTCATGGACCCCACCAACGGCTATACCGCCGTGCGCACCTGCGTACTGGCCGAATTGCCGCTGGACAAACTGGAACGGCGCTACTTCTTCGAAACCGACATGCTGTTCCGCCTGAACACGGTGCGCGCGGTGGTCAGGGACGTGCCGATGGACGCGGTGTACGCCGACGAGAAATCCAACCTCAAGATCAGTCGCGTGCTGCCCGAATTCCTGCGCAAGCACAGCGCCCGGCTGTGGCGCCGCTACATCTACAGCTATCTGGTGCGCGACTTCAACGTCGGCACGCTCTACAGCATCAGCGGCAGCCTGCTGCTGCTTGCCGGCGGCCTGTTCGGCGGCTGGCACTGGTTCGTCAGCATGAGCACCGGCAGCCCTGCGACCAGCGGTACGGTGATGCTGGCTGCGCTGCCGATCTTCATCGGCATCCAGTGCCTGATCGCCTTCCTGCATTACGACGTCGACAACCTTCCCACGGAGCCCTTGAGCCTGTCGCTGGACAGTAGTACAGACAATGACGATGCCTGAGCAGAAAAAAATTGGATGCAGGACAGATGCTTCGGCGGTGCGCCTTCCCTCCGTCATGGCTCTTATCCTGGCGCTGGCCGGCTTCGCTTTCGTGATTCATGCCAGCTACCCCGGGTACATGAATGCGGACTCCTTCGGGCAATTGCAGCAGATTCTCGACGGTAGATACGGAGGTTTGTACTCGCATTTCACGACCTTCGTCTGGTCGCTCGCGCATGCCGTTCTGCCGGGGCCGGCAGGCTTTATCGTGCTGGACAATCTGTTGATCTGGGGCGCGTTGGCGCTGCTGGTTCGTGGCGCGGTGCGCATCACCGGAGCATGGTCTTTGCTCGTTCTGGTGGTGCCCTGGCTGCCCGGCGTATTCAACTATCTAGGGCATGTCCACCGGGATGCGATGCTGGCGGCTTGGCTGCTGATGGCGTTTGCCTGTGCCTTCAAGGCCAACCAGGCGGAAACGGGTCCGCGGGCCCGTATCGTCTGGCAACTGCTGGCCAACATGCTGGCGCTGGCCATCTTCCTTATCCGGGAGAATGCCATTTTTGGCCTCATCCCTCTGTTGCTCTATGCCAACCTGTGTTTTGGCTGGCGTCGCAATCTGCTGGCGGCGGTGCTGATGCTGTGTCTGATGCCTGTCACCCAGATGGTGCAGAACCGTTTGCTGGGAGTCGAGTCCGTCCATGCCGGCGACGGGATCAAGGCTTATCACCTTGTCGCGCTGTCCTATTTCGAGAATCGCAACCTTTTCCCCGGCCAGTGGAGCGAAGACGAATCTCGTGCAATCGTCGAGAACTGCTATTCCCCGGTGCAATGGGACACCATCGCCGGGTGGGGGCAGTGTTCGGGCGTGTTCAATGGGCTATGGCAGCAAGGGATGTGGGGAAGCGGGCAATTAACAAGGGCATGGCTCGACGCATTGGCGAGAAATCCGCTCGGAGGCTATTCTGCCATGGCGGCGACTTTCCACTTGAGCATGCACGACCCCAACTCGCGCGGAATGTTGTTCGAGCAGCCGCGATCCGAAACCGTGCAGTTCGATTTTGCCTCGCCGCCGCGAACGACCACCGAACTGGCGCGTACCTACATTCGTTCTGATGTGAATGACCGCTTCGGGCGGCCATGGGTTTTTGCTGTCGTATTCGTGCTTGCCGGCTCCTTGATCTTCGGCTTGCGGCTCAGTGGCACACCGTTCGGCACGTTCGCGCTTGCGATCATCGCCAGCGGAACGATCTACCTTCTGACCTACTTTCCGTTCAACGTCTCTGCCGAATACCGCTATTTCTACTGGTGCGGCGTCGCCGCCTGGCTTGGCCTGGTGTTTGCCTTGCTGGCCTGGATTGCGCGGCGAAAGAGCGGGTGCGGAGCGTCAGATGGCTCGCAAGAATTGCCCGTGCCCGTGCGCCTGGTGTCATGCCTGGTGCTGGCGCTCATGGCTGGCTTGGTATTCAGCTCTGCCCGCTTGCCGCTTGAGCTGCGCACCGTGCTGCTTGTGCCCCAAGGCGACGGCGCCATTGCCATTGCCCGGCTCGGCACAGCCTCGACTCCGTGGTGGATGGCGCGGCACGAAGGTGAGATCGAGGCGCCGGGCTGGCATTGGCAGAATGCTTCGGTGCTGCGTGCCGAGCCTGATGCGGGTGTTCTCATCGCCCGTATCGAAACTTTGCATCATGCAATCAGGTTGCAGTTGCTGACTGGCCCCGATGGCGGCAGCGTGCAAGTTCAGGACGGTGCTTTCTCGCGTCTCGTCGATACCCATGCGGCCGAGCCCGGAGAGATCGTGCTCGACCTGCCGCCCCGCGGCAAGCTGGCGGATCGTTCCCGTCATGCTTCCTGGCATGCGCCAGCACGTATGCTGTTGTGGACGATTCTGTTGACGATATTGCTCTTCTACCTCGGCCGAATTCCCGGTCGCCGCTGGCGGGCCTTAAAAAGAAGTCAGAACGTGCCGGCCAATTTGCCGGCACGCCCGCGCAGCGCATCCAGCGCACCGCTGGATATCGCCCGCAAATAGGCCAGCCGCTGCGGTCCCGCCACCAGATACAGCAGCAACAGGCGCGTCAGCGCAAGCACGATGCGGATTTTCCAGGCAGCATCGACATAGGGTCGGCGGCACAACAACAGATTGTTGCGGAAGATGTAGTACTGCCGGAACGGCGGATGAAAAGCCAGCGTCCGTCCCCATCTGGCGCCGCCCACGCGCCTGCTGCGTGCGCCCAACTCGTGCGTCAGTACCGCCTGGGTGTCGGCCAGCAGGCGATAACCCCTGGCGCGGGCGCGCAGACACCATTCGGTATCCACGGCATCGATGAAAAGCGGCTCATCCATGCCGCCCAGGGCATCCAGCACATCCATGGGAATCAGCGTGCCCGAAGCGATCAGGTGGCCGACCTCCACCACGCCACATCCTCCCGTGGGTACGCGCAAGCGGCGGTACCGCAGCCCTTGTCGCTGGAGATAGTCAAGATTTGTTCCCGTGCGCGCGTCATGAATGCACGGTCCGACCGCTGCAACGGGGGGCGAGCCGGCCCGCACCAAGGTATCCAGCAAGCGCGGCACCATGTCCGGTGCCGGCTGGCTGTCCTGATCCATCAGCAGCACATGGCTCGCACCCCAGGTACGCGCCAGGGTGATGCCGCGGTTTTGGGCGGTGGCGATGCCGAGGTTGTCGCCAAGCTCGATCAAACCTAGCGGGCCGCCACTTTCGGCAATCAGTTTCCGCACCCCGTCCAGCGTATTTCCGGAGGAGCCGTTGTCCACCACGATCAATCCCTCGCATTGCCTCCGCAGAACAGCCAACTGCCGCAGCAAGGTTTCCTGGTCGGGGAAGTAGGTAACGACGATGGCGACAATCACGAGTCGAGAACGGCCGGGAGCCCTCCTTCTACATGGAGGAGCTAGTTGATCTTGGACCAGTAGTGGATTTCATTTGTCCAGCCAAGCAAGGAGTCATGATACAGGATCGAGGTAATGGTGGATGCACCTCGATCGACCACGATGAGCTGGTTGCCGTTGGCTCGATCGTACAGATAGTGTCCCTTGTCCTGCAGATAGCCGGTGACGTCGATGGGAACGGAGGTGGATGAGTTTCCGATGCGCATGCTTATGCTCTGCCGGTAATGTTCTCCGGAGATAGTCATCGTTCCTGATGCGGTCAGTGTGTGCGAGTCGGAGGTGTCGAGTAGCCCGAAGTTCTGTGTCTGCGCGGATACGCGCCGGAGTGTGTATGTACCGTTCAGCGTCGTGGTGTCGACGCTTCCGGTAAGGACAAAGCTCTGCTTGGCTTGGCTCCATTCGAGGGTGCTTGCTTTGCCTTGCTCCGGGAAATTGGGAACGGTCGCCGTGGCAGTTTTCCCCGCCAGGAAGGGGGTGCCGCCAGGGCGGACGGTCTTGAACTTCCGCCGATCCAGTAGAACACCGTCGGCATAGACTTCGATTTCGTGTTCTCCCTGTTCGGGGATGTTGTAGTTGTACAGCAATGAAAATCCGGTGTTTGCATGACCGCAAATGTTGCGCGTATCGGCTCTGAGGCTGCCTACTCCGGATTCTCCGAGCGCCACGCCATCGACGAAAGCGGTGATCTGCTTTGCCGTGCAGTGCCAGCCCGAAACGACGCCAAGTCCGGACTCGGTGGCGTTTGCTACGGGGCTTTCGAGAAAGCCCTGGGCGCAAGCGGCGATGGGGAGAGAGAACAGCAATCCTGAAACCAGGCGGGAAATTTTCATGGCGTCTTCCGGGCCTTGTGAATTTTCAAAAAAGGTGGTTCTGTTCTGACTTCAGCGTAAAGCAGCGCTTGCGACGGAGCCAGGCAAAAAGCTATTGCGGATATCTATTGAAGGCGGGTTGGCATATGACAAAATGGGCGTGTGAATTATATCGCATGAATGGCGAGGCGCAAGCAACTGTGACTGCCGGCAGGGATTCGACAGCTACATGGATGAGGTTCGTCTGAGTTTTCAAGTGTCAAGTACAGACCTCGCGATAAGCGGGTAAACTCCCCCTCGTTTCCATTCTCGGCGGAACAAGGCGCGTTTCCGATGAACACAGTTTTCCCGTTGGAGCAGGCACGTACGGATGAAGCGGGTAAGCGCCCGTTTCTGGGTGAACTGCTCGTGCGCAATGGCCGCATCACCCAACGCGACCTCGATCAGGCGCTTGCGGCCCAGCGTGAAATGGGTGATCTCATCGGCCGGGTGCTGGTCAGGCTGGGCTTGGTGTCCGAAGTGGAGGTGGCCATCGCATTATGCGAACAGCTTGGCCTCGTGCTGGTTCGGACAGAGGATTATCCAGAGGCGCCGCTCGACGTGCCCGGCCTGTTGCCTGAGTATCTGATTGCGCATGGGGTCTTGCCCTTGTCGGTGTCCGATGGCGAGTTGGCGGCAGCCATGGCGACGCCTCAGGACGCTTTTCTGGGCAAAGCCTTGAGGCTTGCAACCGGATTGCGTCTTCTGCCCCGTGTTGCCATCGAATCGGAACTGGCATCCGCACTGGAGAAGCTCTATACCGAGCCGGAAGATGAGCTGCAGGAGCAAGACAGCGGCTTCGGCCTGTCCGGAAGTGACAGCGAGTTCGTCGAGCACCTCAAGGATCTGGCTTCCGAGGCGCCGGTCATTCGCCTCGTAAACCAGATCATCTCACGTGTCATCGACTTGAGAGCATCCGACATCCATATCGAGCCTTTCGAGGATGGCCTGCACATACGCTACCGTATCGATGGCGTACTCCAGGAGGGCGAACTGATCGATGCGGCGTTGGCGGCGGCCGTCACTTCCCGCATCAAGCTGCTCGCTCATCTGGACATCGCCGAGCGCCGTCTGCCCCAGGACGGCCGCATCAAGAACCGGGTCAAGGGGCACGAACTCGATCTACGGGTGTCCACGCTACCCACTGTGCATGGCGAAAGCGTCGTCATGCGGGTGCTGGACAGAGCCAGCATCCGCCTGAGTCTCGAAGACATGGGCTTTTCCTCCGACACGCTCGGCCGTTACCGAACCTTGATCGACCGGCCGCATGGCATCCTGCTGGTGACGGGGCCGACCGGTTCGGGCAAGACAACGACCTTGTATGCATCCCTGGCCAAACTCGATGCCGAAGCGCTCAAGATCGTCACGGTAGAAGATCCGGTGGAGTACCAGCTCGAAGGCGTCAACCAGGTACAGGTGCAGGCGCAGATCGGCATGAGCTTCGCCAATGCATTGCGTTCCATCTTGCGCCAGGACCCGGACATCATCATGATCGGCGAGATGCGAGACACCGAAACCGCGCAGATCGCTGTCCAGTCGGCGTTGACCGGACACCTGGTTCTATCCACGCTCCACACCAACACTGCCGCGGGGGCGATCATCCGTCTCGAGGACATGGGGGTCGAACGCTACCTGATCACCTCGAGCGTGAATGGAGTGCTGTCGCAGCGGCTTCTCAGGCGCTTGTGTTCGCATTGCCGGGAGCGCGTGCAGCTTCCCGAGGCGACGCTCGTCGAATCGGGTTTGTCCCGATTCATGCCTGCGGGAGAAAACAGTGTCTATGTCGCGCGGGGCTGCAACGGATGCAAGCATACGGGCTATCGTGGCCGCACCTCGGTGCACGAACTGTTCATCATGGATGACGCGGCACACCGGGCCATCCTTTCCGGGGCGGATGCGACCATGCTGCATGGCGTTGCACGGGAGGGCGGGATGCTCACCCTGTACGAAGACGGCCTCCGCAAGGTCGCCGCAGGCGTGACCTCACTGGAGGAAGTCATGCGCGTCACGCAGGATCAGGGCAATGCCTGATTTCATCTACCGTGCGGCAGAGCGTGATGGCCGCACATCCGAAGGCCGCATCGCCGCTGATGGGCGCGAGCATGCGATGCGCCAGCTTCGCGCCAAAGGGCTTACGCCCTTGACGCTCGAACCTGCTACCGGTGAGGCGGGCGGGCCAGCCGCCGGGCTGCCCGATCTCGCAGTGAAGAACAGCCGGCGGAAGGTGCTTCGGCTAGGAGGAAACCGTCCGCCCAGCCAGGCGGATGTCCATGACATGACGTCCGAACTCGCAGTTATGTTGCGGGCCGGCTTGCCGCTCGACCGCGCGCTGCGAGTGCTCATCGGAATGAGCGGATCCCCGGCGATGGAACGCCTGCTGGACGACGTATTCAAGGCGGTGAAGGGCGGCAAGTCGCTGTCGCAGGCGCTTGCGCCACACCGGGAATTGTTTGGTGATTTCTACCTCAGCATGATCCGCTCCGGCGAGATCGGCGGGCAGCTTCCCGACGTGCTCGGCCGCTTGGCCGAACATCTGGAGCGGGTCAAGGGCCTGCGTGATTCAGTCGTATCGGCGCTCATCTATCCCGCCATTCTCGTCGTCGTGGCCTGCATCTCGGTATTTCTCATGCTGGGTTTCGTCGTGCCGCAGTTCGAGTCCTTGTTCAACGACATGGGCGAGGCCCTGCCGCTGCCCACGCGCATCATCGTTGGTGCGGGGCACTTCGTCGCGGACTGGTGGTGGCTGATTGCGCTGATGGTGTTCCTCGCGGCGGTTGCGGTGCGGAAATGGGTGGCAACGCCGGCGGGGCGCGCAACGCGTGACGCCTGGCTGTTGCGGCTCCCCGTGCTCGGCCAGGTGCTGAGAAAGTACGAGATCACCCGTTTTGCCCGCTCCATGGGCACTTTGCTCGGCAATGGCGTGCCCATCGTCGGCGCTTTGAACATCGCGGCGGAAACCATGGGCAACAAGCAACTGCGTGTCGCCATGGACTGCGTCGCTCCGGTGATCAAGCAGGGCGGGCGCATGGCGGAGGCGCTCGAGAGGACGAAACTCTTCACGCCTTTGGCGCTCAACATGGTTCGCCTCGGCGAGGAAACGGGGCGGCTGGATGCAATGCTTCAGGAACTCGCGCGCGTCAGCGATGCGGAAGTGCAGAATGGCGTCAAGAGGGCCCTGACCCTGCTGGAGCCTGCACTGATCCTCATCCTGGGCGGGATGATCGCCGCAATCATCGTTGCCATCCTCATGGGAATCCTGTCGGTGAACGACCTAGCCGTGTGACGGAGGATACCTTCTGAAGCAATTGCCTCTTCCCGAACCCGGCCTGTTTCGGTATACCCCATCGATCTCATGGCGCACATGTGCGCATGTCCATAGTGTCAACACGGAAAAATGATGAACAGTACATTGCCTTCTCGCCGTCGCTCGGCAGGTTTCACTCTTGTCGAGCTGCTTGTCGTCCTGGCCATTCTCGGCCTGCTTGCCGGGCTGGTCGGGCCTCGGGTGCTGGGGCAGCTTGGCGGCGCAAAAACCAAGACCACCGCCGTTCAGATCAAGGATTTGGAGCAGGCGGCGGAACTGTTCAAGCTGGATGTCGGCCGTTTCCCTTCTCAGGGTGAGGGGCTGGAAGCGCTCGTTACCAAGCCGGCGGCCGCGCCCGGCTGGAATGGCCCTTACCTCAAGAAAGGCGGACTTCCCAAGGACCCGTGGGGCAACGCGTATCACTACGAGGTTCCCGGCAAGCGCGGCGACATCGACATCTACAGCCTCGGCGCCGACAACGCCCCGGGAGGCGACGGCGAAAACGCGGACGTCGGTAACTGGGATTGAGCCAGGCAGGCGGTGCCATGCCCGCTGCCAAGCGTGGCGAGAGCGGCTTCACCCTGCTCGAGTTGATGGTTGCGCTCGGCATCGCCGTCATCCTGTTGGCGACGGCCCCGTTCGCCGTCGTCCGCGCTTATGAAACCATGGAGTATCGTTCGACTGTCAAGGAAGTGCTGGCCGGGCTCAAATCGGCGCGGCTCGATGCGATGCGCAAAGGCCGCAGTGTTGCCTTCATGGTCGATATGGAGCAACGCCGCTTCGGCGTGGAGTCCCGCCTCGATCATGCATTTCCGGAACAGCTCGATGTGCGGCTGGTGCTGGCGGACATCGAAATCCAGGGCAGTAGCGGTGGAATCCGCTTCTACCCCGACGGTAGCTCGACTGGCGGTGCCGTGGAGCTGATCCGCCCCAGTGGTAGCGGTGTCCGGGTCGATGTGGACTGGCTGCTCGGCCGCCTGAGCCAGACGGTGCTGGACGAGCGATGACTGCAAGGAAGTGCCGTTCCCGCATCCGGCAACATGGCTTCTCCCTGCTGGAAGTCCTTGTCGCTTTCGCCGTGATGGCGCTTGCGCTCGGCGTGCTTTACCAGACGGTGGGCGGCAGCGTGCGTGGGGCGCTCGAGTCGGAGCGGCAGGCCCGTGCCGTTCATCTCGCCCAATCCTTGCTGGCGCTGCATCCGAGCGTACCGCCGGGCGGGGTGTCGGAAAGTGGGCGCTTCGAGGATCTGCACTGGAGTGTTTCTTCCAGTCCGTATCCGCAACAAGGCGATCCTCCGCCAACCGTGATCTTGCACCGTATCGTCAGCCAGATCGATTGGGAAGACCGCAATCAGCACCGCAGCTTCGTACTGGTCTCGCTTGTGCCCGAGCGGCTGGAGCCACAATGACCCGGCATGCCTCGTTTCCTGCTCGTCGCCGTTCGGGTTTTACCCTGGTTGAAGTTGTGGTCGCCCTGACGCTGCTCTCGCTGCTGGTGCTCGGGCTGGTGAGTGCTCTACGGAGCTTTGGCCAGACCAGCGCCCGACTGGAAGCGCAAACGCTGGCCAATGACGACATCCGTCTGGTCGGCGGCCTGCTGCAGCGTACCCTGTCCAGGTCCTCGGCTCGTCTGAGGATGGATTCTCCAGAAACCAATGCCAACTCGTGGTTCCAGGGAGATGCGTATTCGGTGGCCTGGCTCGGGCACTTGCCGGCGAGGCATGGAGCGGGGGGGCTGACCCATCTCAAGCTCGAAGTGTCGTCCTCCGGTATGCCGGAAGGTGGGCGCCTGATGCTGCACATAGCGCGTTTCGAAGGTGACAAGTCGGCACCCGGATGGCAGGCGGGGGCAAGCCGGATACTGCTCGATCGGGTCGACTATATGCATATCAGATATCAGGGAAGCGATGAGTCGGGCCAGCCCGCCTGGTTCGACGACTGGGTGGAGCAGCCGACCGTGCCGACGATGATTCAAATCATGCTGGTCGTTGCCGGCCGGCCATGGCCACCCATCGTCGCCCAGGTCGAAGACGGCTTCGGCAGTGCCGCCGTGGCCCGGCGTGGCCGCCATGGCCCGCTGAGCTGGAGATAGGAGCCGATGCCGGGGAATCACCGACGCCGGACCGGATCAAGGGCGCAACAGGGGGTCGCACTCGTGGTCGTCATGTGGCTCGTTGCGGCGCTGTCGATGCTCGCTGCCGGCCTCGTGTCGACGACGCGCGCCGATCTGCGCGGCACGCAGGTGCTCAAGCAGTCCGCCGTGCACGCCGCGCTGGGCGATGCGGCCATTCGTCTTGCCGCGAGCCGGCTCAAGCTCGAGCCGCCGCAGGATCATCCTGCCGTTTTTCATTTCGCGCTCGAAGGTTACGGTCTCGATGTCGAAGTCGTGCCGGCGAGCGCCTTCGTCAATCTCAACAATGCCCCGCTCGAACTGCTGCGCGATGCCCTGCGATTCGGCGCGGGTTTGGACGAAGAGCAGGCGCAGGTACTTGCCGAACGTATCGTCGACTGGCGCGATCCCGACGACGAACCGTTGCCCGGCGGCGCCGAATTTCCCGCTTACGAGGCGGCGCAAAGCCCCTTCAGGCCCCGCAACGGGCCATTCGAATCGGTGGATGATCTCATCCAGGTTTTGGGGATGAGTTTCGATCTCCATGATAAACTTCGCGGCCTTTTCACCACCCAGGGCAGTGCCCAGGGGGTTGATCCGCGTTTTGCGCCGCCCGCCGTCCTGGGCGCGCTGGCGGCAGGAAATGCATCGGCCGTCGAACGCATCATGAACGCACGGCGTGCCCAGGATCCCTTATCGGACATGACCAGCCTGACTCAACAATACCTTGCAAGCAACGCCAGCGGCCCTTACCGCTTCGTCGCGCTGCATCGTACCGAGCAAGCCGTATTGGTGCGGTCGCGCTGGATCGAATTGTCGTCCAGTCGGCCGGAAATGCCATGGACCGAACTGGCGACGGATCCGGTCGAATCGTTCGAACTGATGCCGGAGGGAGCGCATGGCGCTTGAAACCGGCAGCCTCAAACTCTTCGGCCTCGACCTGTCCCGAGCTTGGTCGGCTTTTTCCGCTGGCTGGGCCGACGCCGTGCAGTGGCCGCCGCTTGCATGGCTCAAGCTCGATCCGGCTGTGCGCCTGCTGCGCCCGGACGGAACTGTCGAGTGGCGTCAAGGAGCCTCTTCGGTACCTGCGCCTGCCGGTAACGATGCGGCGCCCGTTGCGGTCCTGCTGCCTGATGACATTGTTCTGTGTCGTGAATTGCTGCTGCCCGACTTGCTCCCTGACGATCTTGCCAGGGCGGCGGCGCTCGAGACCGAACTGAACAGCCCTTTTCCGCAAGACGAACTGGCGTGGGGAATGCGCGCGTCGATCATCGAGGGCGGCAAGCGCAAGCTCAGGATCGCGCTTGCATCACGAAAGCATGTCGGCGCCTATCTCGAATCGCGGGGCATCGATGGCGGCAATGTCGAAATATGGGCGGGAGATGGGGATGCCGGGGGCGGCCCGGTGGTGCTCTCAGGCTACCGCGAGCTTCGCCGGGAGCAGCTTTGCCGTCGCCGCAGGCTCGGCATCATTGCCGCACTGGGCATGCTTGCCGTCTTGCTGCTGGTCCTCGCTGCGACGCCCTGGTACATACAGCGTGCGCGGGTATTCGATGCGCAGGCCCGCTACGCTTCGCTCGAAGCAGCGGTCGCAGCAGTCGTCGCCGACCGTGAAGCGCTGCTGCGCAGTTCGGCTCAGTTGACTGCTATCGGGCAGCACCTGCGCACGGAGGCCGATGCCTTGACGGTGCTTGCCCGCTTGACCGCCGTGCTGCCCGACAAAGCACATTTGACCCGGCTGGAAATCAATGGCGCCCAGGTGCGTTTTGCCGGCATTGCGTCGAACGCCGCGCAACTGGTCGAAAGCCTGGGAGGCCAGGACATCTTCAGCGACGTCAGGACGCCGACCGCGATTTCACGCACTGCTGACGGCAGGGAATCGTTTACCGTCGAACTCAACTTGCGTGCCGGGGGGGCTGCACAGCCATGAAGCTGCCCAGCCGCCGCGCCCAGGCCAGCCTTCTGGCCAGCCTGGTCTTGTTGCTCCTCTTGCTCATCCCCGTGGTGGATCAGCTTCTGTTCCGTTACGACTGGGCGCGGACCACGCTCGAAGACATTGAGCGCCGCCATGCGCGTTTGCTCGGCCTTCGGGAAGCAGGCCCATCCATCGCCGTTGCGCTTGAGAAGGCCAGAGCCGAACTGGCGCGTCATGCCTACCCCGCCGAACAAGGCGGCGATCGCATTGGTGCTGACCTGCAGCAACGGGTGCGCCAGATCGCCGAACGGGCCGGCGTGACGGTGGTGGGCAGCCAGATTCTTGCCGCGCGCGCTGGAGAAGGGCTGGAGATCGTACCGCTTGGGCTGACGCTCGAGACGGACATGGCCGGGCTGCGCGACTTCCTCGGCGAACTTGCCGCAGAGCAGCCTTCCATTCAACTGGATTCCCTTGCCATCACGATGCAACGCCAGCGCAGCGCGCAGACGGAAGGGAGGATTCGGGCGCAGATCCAGCTCAACACGGTGCATCTGACATCATGATGGCTCCGCTCGCCCGCAAACTGCTGCTTGCTTGTGCCATCACCGTGCTTGGCGTATTTGCACTGCTGGTGCTTTCCGATCATGGCTGGACGCCGCCCGCGCCTCATCCCATCGATGTGTCCAGCTTCGGTCTGGTGGAGCTGAGACGTGGTCTGCGTCCTGTCTCCCGGCTCGACGAAATTGCCGCCCGCCCCTTGTTTGCGCAGTCCAGGCGTCCGCCGCCGGTGGCCGAAGTATCGCCCGCGGCCAGCCGGCCGGTCGAACCCATTCAGGACGCCAAGGTGCTCGGCCTGTTCGGCAGGCAGGACGCTTGGGGGGTGATCCTGTCCATGGAAGGCAAGGTCAAGCGGGTAGGGCCGGGAGAAAAGATCGGCCAATGGGCGCTGCTCCGGGTCGATGGCAACGACATCCTGTTCGATGATGGAGCGGGAGCGCAAACCACACTGAAAATCGTCCATCTTCCGCAAGCGTCCGCGCCGCCAGCCTCGGCAAAACCCGTGCTCGCCCTGCCCGCAGGGAGCGGGCCGGCGGAAGACTCCCCGGAAGGCAGTGCCCAGCCGGTGGAAGCGGATGCCAAGCCTGCGTCACCGCAACCGAAGAGACAGTGATGACCACGTTTTTCCCGATCCGCGCATCGCGCCCGCTGATCGCCGTTCTGGCGCTCGCGCTTGCTGCATGCACCACACCGCCGAAAGTCTCCCCCTGGGTTGCTGCGCCGGCTGGCGCGGCCGGCATGCCCCTGAAGCCACCTGCCGCCGCTGAAGCTGAACAGGCAACAGACAGCGCCGAACAGGCGGACGAGCCCGTCATCATCCGCGGCAACGACCGGATGTTCGCCCCGCCGAAGGCGGATCCCGGCTTTCGGGCGAGCGGCGGAGCGGTGTCGCTTAAGTTCGAGCAAGCGCCGCTGGCCGACATGGTTCACGCGGTGCTCGGCGACATTCTCAAGCTTCCCTATGTCATCAGCGAAGGAGTTGGCGGCACCGTCACGCTCCATACGCAAACACCGCTTCCGCCGGACAAGGTGTTTCCGGTCTTCGAGTCCGTGCTGCAGGCCAATGGGCTGGTCGTGGTCAAGGACGCCAGCGGCGTCTATCACGTAGGCAGGCCCGAAACCATGCGCGGCGTCGCGCCTTCCTTCGGCAGCGTGGGCAAGCTGCCCGCCGGCCACAACATGGTCGTCGTGCCGCTGCGCTACGTCGGTGCGGCGGAAATGGCCGACATTCTGATGCCGGTGGCCAGCCCCGATGCTTTCGTCCGCATCGACACCTTCCGCAACTTGCTCATCCTGGCGGGTACGCAGGGGCAGATCGGCGGCTGGATGGAAATCGTCAACACCTTCGATATCGACATCCTCAAAGGCATGTCCATCGGCCTGTTCCCGCTCAAGCACACCTCCGTGCAGGAAGTGGATGCAGGGCTGAAAGCCGTGCTGGCGGGCAGCGGCACGGTAGGCGGCACGGGCGACGGAGCCCAGGTGCTGTCATCGCCGGGACGGGGCGCGCAGGGCCAGGGGCAAGGCGGAGCGTCGAATCAGGCGTCGGTGCTTGGCGCGGAAGGCGGCGGTTCATTGCAATTGCCCAGCCCGGTGGCGGGCGTGCTGCGCGTCGTTGCGCTGGAGCGTCTCAACGCCTTGCTGGTCATCACGCCCCGCTCGCACTACTTGGACATCGCGCGCGAATGGATTTCCAGGCTCGACCAGCCGCGTTCGGGCGGCAGCGGGCCGCAGCTCTATGTTTACCCCGTGCAGAACGGCACGGCGGAACACCTTGCCGACCTGCTGTCATCCATCTTCGGCGGTGAAGCGCAAACCGGCGGCCCGCAACGGCAAACCCAGCGCAGCGTCGCGCCCGCGCTGGGAAGCGGCCTGCTGGACAGCGGCAGCAGCAGTTCGTCGTCCGCGCTGCTGCCTCGCCTCGGCTCCACCGGCAGCAATACCGGCAGCGAAGGCGCCACGGTCGCCGTGCTGGGCGACGTTCGCGTCGTCGCCGACAGGCGCCAGAATGCGCTGCTCATTTACGCGCCGCGCAACGAATACGCCAAGATCGAAGCCGCGCTGAGGCAGCTCGACGTCGCCCCCACCCAGATCCTGATCGAAGCGAGTATCCTCGAAGTCACGCTCAACAACGAGTTGCGCTATGGCCTGCAATGGTATTTCAATGGCCGCCTCAACTCGTCCGGCACCACGGGCAGCGGCCAATTGACCAGCGGCGACAGCAGCATCATCGGCCCGACCAACCCCGGTTTCTCCTACACCATCACCAATTCGCTGGGCGACGTGCGGGCGGTGCTCAACGCGCTGGCGGAAAAATCCCTGCTCAACGTCATTTCCAGCCCCAGCATCATGGTGCTGGACAACCACACCGCAACCATCCAGGTCGGCGACCAGCAGCCGATACGCAGCACCAGCACGGTTTCGGAAAGCGGCAACGTCATCACCAGCTCCATCCAGTACAAGGACACCGGCGTCATACTGTTGGTGTCGCCGTCGGTCAATTCGGGCGGCATGGTGTCGATGGACGTCGAGCAATCGGTGACGGACGTCGGCCAGATCGACACCGCAACCGGCTCGCGCTCCTTCCTGCAGCGCCAGCTGACGAGCCGCATCGCCGTCCGCGATGGCGAAACCGTCGTGCTCGGCGGCCTGATCCGCGACAACAACACCCAGTCCAAACAGGGCATCCCCTGGCTGCACGACCTCCCGGTGGTGGGCCATCTCTTCGGCACCACCGCCAACGTCAACAACCGCACCGAACTGCTGGTGATGCTGACGCCCCGCGTCCTCAGGAACGAGGCCGACCTGCGCCAGATCAGCGACGAATTCAAGCTGCGCATGCGCGCGCTGGACCTGCTGCCGCAACGCATCTCGGCGGAGTTCCACAACACCGTACCCGAAGCCGTACCCGACGCCCTGCCCGCGCACGGCGAAACGATCCACTGAAATCTTCCGCTTTCCGCAAGCTCATGAGTCAGAACAAGACGCCCACAAAGCCCGCCATTCCCGGTCTGCAGCAATGCCTCGCCTATCTGCAAAAGGGCGACATCGATGCTTTCGAGCGTGCCGCCAGGGAACTCGCCGCCTGCCATCCGCAGGCCGGCAAGCCGCGGCAACTGCTCGGTGTGGCCGCCCTGATGCGCGGCCGGCTGCAAGAGGCGGTCGACCAGCTTCAGCGCGCCGCCCGCCTCGACCAGACCGACGCCACCATCTGGGACAACCTCGGCGTCGCCTTGCAGCGCGCCGGCCATCACGACGCCGCCGCCGAGTGCTACCAGAGCAGCGTGCGGCTCGACCCCAACGTGCCCGCCGTCTGGTGCAACGCCGCGGCCAACTTCGGCGAGATGGGCGACTATGTGCTCGCCCGCAACTGCGCCGCGCGTGCGCTCAAGCTCGACCCGCGCATCGTCGAAGGCCACCTCAACCTGGGCAACGCCCTGCGCCTGCTGGGCGACTACGGGCCCGCCGTGCGCGCCCTGTTGCGCGCTACCGAGCTCGATTCGGCCTGCGCGCCGGCCCACATGGGCCTGGCGCGCGCCATGTACCAGTTCAAGACCGGCCCGGAGCTGGCCGTCAAGCATGCCTTGCGCGCGCTGGAAATCGATCCGGCCTATCCCGACGCCAGATTTGCTTATGCGGAAATCTGCAATTTTGCCCAGGAGAGGGTCGATGCCTTGCGTGCGATGGGTGCGGCCAATGGGGGCGGCGGCATTCAGCCGGGGCAGAGCCTGCTGTGGTGCCTGTTGATGGACCCACGGGAAATGCCCGCAAGCCTGTTCGCTGCCCAGCGGGCGTTCGGCGAGCATTTCGAGCCGGCTTTCGCCGCCGCCCGCCAGCCGCATGGCAACGACCGGGCGCTGCGGCGCAAGCTCAGGGTCGGCTTCCTGTCCGGCGACTTCCGCCGCCACCCGGTGGCGGACCACGTGCTGCCGCTGTGGCAAGGCAGCAACCGGCGCAAGCTGTCGATCCACGCCTATAGCACGGCACCGCTGTCGACGCACGACGGCACCACCGAAACCCTGCGCGGCCTGGCCGATGCCTGGGTGGACGCGCAAGACATGGCCGACGCTGCCCTGGCCCAGCGCATCCGCGACGACGGCATCGACGTGCTGGTCGATCTGGCCGGCCACACGGCTGGCAACCGCGTCGCCGTGCTGATGCGCAAGCCCGCGCCGGTGCAGATGCAATGGATCGGCTACCCCAGCTCGACCGGGCTGTCGGTCATCGACTACCTAATCGTCGACCCCGTGCTCGCCCCTGCCGGCATGGACGAATATTGCAGCGAAAAGCTCCTCCGCCTGCCCACCTACAACAACCAGGCCGCCATGCCCGGCATGCCGGACATCGGCCCGCTCCCGGCCCTGGCGAACGGCCACCTCACTTTCGGCTCGACGGCGCGCGGCGACAAGATCAACGCCGAAGTCATCGCCCTGTGGTCGCGGGTGCTCGATCGGCTGCCAACATCGCGCCTGATCGTCGCCGATGCCGGCCTTGCCGAGGTTCGCAAACGTTTCGGCGCCGAATTCGACAAGCATGGCATCAGCCGGGATCGCGTCGACTTCCGCCCGCGCGGCACCGAAGCCCAATACATGGCCCTGCATGCCGAGATCGACATCAACCTCGACACCTTCCCGTTCAACGGCGGCACCACGGTCACGCACGGCCTCCATCTGGGCGTGCCCACCGTCACGCTGCGCGGCCCGTTCATGACCCAATGCATGGCCGCTTCGCGCCTTCATGCGGTCGGGCTGGACGACTGGATCGCCGACGACGCCGATGCTTTCGTCGACATCGCCGTGCGCAAGGCGGCGGATGTCGGGGAACTCGCGACGCTGCGGGCGGGACTGCGCCAGCGCCTCGAGCAAGCGCCCTTGCGCCGGATCGACGCCTTTGCCACCGCCTTCGAAAAAGGCCTGCGCCGTGCTTGGCAACGCTGGTGCGAGGAACTGCCGCCCGAGGCCATCGATGTCGCCTGACACCCTTCCAACCATTGCCAAGGAGATTCAAATGTCCGGATCGACCGTCCTCCGCCCCGCTTCCGCCGTTCGCCGGCTGACGGCCGGCTTGTGCCTGCTGACCCTGGTCGGCTGTGCGGGGATGTTGCCGCAGGCCGAAAAATCCATCGACCCGGAACAGGGCTGGACCGAGCAGGTCCAGAGCCAGTTGGCTGCCCGCGTGCTGGCGCGCTGGGACGCGCTGATCGCCGGAAACTTCGACAAGGCCTACGAATTCGAGACGCCTGCGTATCGGAGTGTCTTTTCCATACAACAGTACAGGGGGCGTTTCGGTTCCGCAGTCGGCTGGAAAAGTGCCCGCATCTTATCGACAAAGTATGATGAAAATCACACGGTGGCGGTTTCCGTTGCTGTAGACTACGAAGCGCTTGTTTCAGGCGCGGGTAATGTCCGCAGCGTCCGGGAGATGCCAGAAAAGTGGCTTTACTCGGATGGAGAGTGGTGGTACATATCCCAGTGAGCCTCCGCTGTGGTAGAGTCCGCCCCGCATAGGCCCTTGGGTCAATGTTTTTAGTTCAAAACCTTGCAAGGAGTTTGAGTAATATGAAGATGGTTCAAAAGCCGCGTAAGTCGCTCGTCGCCTTCGCCCTGGCCTCCGCGATTGGCGGTGCCATGGTTTCGGCCCCGGCGCAAGCTGTCAACCTGTCGCCCGACAACCTGGGTCAGGTTCTGGTGTTCCCGTACTACACCGCCAAGAACGGGTTCGATTCCTACATCCATCTGACCAACACCTCCAATACCACGGTCATCGCCAAGATTCGCTTCCGCGAAGCCAAGAACAGCCGTGAAGTGCGCGACTTCAACGTCATCCTGTCGCCGTACGACGTCTGGACTGCTGCTGTGACCCAGGACGGCGAAGGCGCCAAGCTGGTGACCTACGACAAGTCGTGCACCTCGCCGCTGCTGCCGGCCAGCAGCACCTCGCCGGGCGCGACCGAAGTCGATTTCACCTCGCTGGGCTATGACGGCAGCGACCAGTACGCCTACGACAACGGCGGCCTGGGCTTGGATCGTACCCAGGAAGGCTACTTCGAAGTCATCGCCATGGGCGCCAGCTCCAACCAGACTTCGACGTACAACAGCACCACCGACAACCTGATCGAGTACAACGCCAAGCACGTCAATGGCCTGCCGCGTGATTGCGCGATCGTTGACCAGCAGTTCGCCGGCAAGGCGGGCAACCTGAGTACCGATGAGGCGTTCGACCACTTCCGCTTCCCCGGCAACGTGCTGAAGGGCTTCTCGACTCTGATCAACGTGGCCTCCGGTCAGGCTGTGGGTGTCGAACCGACTGTGTTCGCGAACTTCCGTGAAGTCGGTAGTGTTAACACCATCATCTTCCCGCCGGGCGATCTGAAGCCGGATCTGAGCGATGTTGATGATGCTCTCGGTGCTAACTACGTCGATGACGGCGGCCTTCTGGCTTCGGTTGCTGGCGCCAATCCGATTGATGTGGTTTCGGCCTTGCTGATGCGCCGCAACGTGATCAACGAATTCACTTCGACGGCCGCCGGCACCACGCAGACCGACTGGGTGCTGACCTTCCCGACCAAGCATAACTACACCGATAACGGTGGTCTGGGCGCTCCGTTCCTGGTTGCAGTCGAACCGTTCGACGAAGTGTTCACCAAGTACGGCCCGGCCCCCGATTACTCGATCGACATGAGCCGGCATGATGGCAAGTCGTGCGTCGACATCGGCCCGACCTACTACGACCGTGAAGAAGCAACCCGTACCGGCTCGTCGACCGACTTCTCGCCGCGTCCGGCCGGTGGCAGGATCGAGCTCTGCAACGAAGTCAACGTGCTGAGCTTCAATAACTCCAACGTGTTCGGCTCGGGCGTCCGCTTCGCGATCAACACGAGCGCCGTCGCTCAGACTGGTTGGATGAACCTGCGCATGGGTCCGGCAACGATCGGCAGCTCCGCGTCGGCTCCGAACGAAGGTCGTCTGGCGGTTGGCGGCGAGGTCGGTGGCGTGTCTGATGATTTCTATATGCACGGTCTGCCGGTGATTGGTTTCGGCGCTGTTGTCCGCTTCAATGATGCTGAAGCAGGTAACAACCGTAACTATGGTGTTGCTGAAGAGCACAGCTTCAACCGCACCGTTGTTGTGCAGTAAGCACTGCTGAAGCTTCAAGCATGAAAGATGCCGCCGAAAGGCGGCATTTTGTTTGG